>DASUVY010000073.1:0-71698 GCA_036378695.1 Candidatus Dormiibacterota bacterium | reverse complement strand
CTCCGGCGAGGCCGGATCGAACCAGCCGGGGGTGTCGCCGACCGCGGCGACCAGCGCCAGGTGCGCGCGGCCCTGCGGCGTCGCTTGCTCAGCGGCGGCCACGCTTTCCGCCAGCCCGAGATTGCCCGGGTTGGTGATGTTCACGAGCTGCAGTCCGGCCGCGGCCGGGCCGGCCAGCGTCTTGAAGACGAACTCGGCGTCCAGGCCCTGATTCCAGACCGCGGGCCCGCCCGCGACCACCCCGCACATCGGCAGCGCGCCCGCGAAGCGATCGGGATTGAGCTGGATCAGGCCCGCCGTGATCATGCCGCCGAGCGAGTGGCCCCAGGCGATCGTCCGCCTCGGCGTGCCGTAGTTGTGGTCAAAGTGATCGAGGAGCGCGATCTGGTCGTGGAAGGCCTGCTGAAGTGCCCAGCCGTTGGTGCTGTACGACGAGCCGGCCAGCGCATAGTGGTTGGCCAGCAGGTAGTCGTGAGTGCCCTGGTCGCCCGCGTCCTGCGGTGTCATGGGTGATCCCGGCAGCCGGTAGCCGTGGCTGTAAAGGGCCAACGTTCCATTCCAGTCGGCCGGGATCTCGATGATGAAGTTGGACCCGTCGATGGTGCCCGTCTCGGTCACCGGTCCGGATGTCGCCAATCCTGTCACTGGTGCCGCCAGCACGGCGCCCAGGACGGCCACCAAGCTGAGTAAGGCCATACGCAAGCGCGTCATCGGCTTCCCCTCCAAACAACCCCGCCGCCCGGTCAGCACCGGACCCGCCCGCCGATGCTAGTACAGGTCCGCGTCAGCTGGTCAATTGCCGGTTCAGCAGCCTCACCGCGACCGGCGCCAGGACGAGCGAAACCGCAGCGATGTAGGCGGCGTCGACCAGGAGGCCCCAGGACAGCGACCCGTACGTCAGCGCCCGGGCCAGCGTGACCACGTGGTACAGCGGTGTGATCCAGATCGCAGCCTGCAGGTAGGACGGCAGGCGGTCGACCGGAAAGAACGCGCCGCTGAAGAAGAACATCGGCGAGACCACCAGCTCCGTGTAATAGAAGAGGTGGTGGAACCGCTGCTTGGCGAGAATCGCCCAGGCCATCGCGGGCGCCGTGAAAAGCGGCCCCACCGACGCCAGCACCAGAGGCAGCAGCAGCGCCCAGGGTGAGTGGAACAGCCCCAGCAAGGCCATCACGAGCATGAAGACGCCGCCATACATGACCGCCCGCGTCGACTCCCAGGCTGAGGTCCCCACCACGATCTCGCGTGGCGACACCGGTGTGGTCGCCACCGCGTCGTAGACGCCCCAGTCGTAGGCCTTGATCCAGGTCCCGAAGAGGCAGTCGAAGGTGACCACGTTCATAGCCGTGATGGCGAGAAGCCCCGGCGCCACGAAGCTCAGGTAGTTCCCAGGCCGGCCCAGGAACACGTACGAGCCCAGGGCCAGTCCGAAGGCGACCAGCCACATGAGCGGTTGCCCGAAGTTGAGCAGGATCGAGGTCCGGTACAGGTGGCGCCAGACCCTCGCCTCCCGGTGCCAGACGCTGCCGCTTCGGCGCACCGACGCGATCATTCCTGCAGCTCCCTGCCCGTGAGGTGGATGAACACGTCCTCTAGCGTCGCGGGCCTGATCACCATAGCCTCGGGCGAGGCCCGGCCGGCGAGCGCGGCGAGCGCCGCCGCGGGGTCGTCGGTGAAGACCAACAGGCGGTCGCCGTGGCGGTCCACGCGTCGGACCGGGGCCCGACCCAGCGCCGGCTGCTCGGCTGCGGCCGGCCAGCGCAGCTCGAGCACCTGGTCCCCGGCGTGGCGCCGGATCAGCTCGCGCGGCGTGCCCCGCTCCACGATCCGCCCCGCGTGCATCACCACCAGGCAGTCGCAGAGCCGCGCGGCCTCCTCCATGTAGTGCGTGGTCAGGACGATGGTCACGCCTTGCTCGCGGAGCTCGCCCAGGCGCTGCCAGACCACCAGTCGGGCCTGGGGGTCCAGGCCGGTCGTAGGCTCGTCCAGGATCAGCAGCTCGGGCCGGTTGATCAGCCCTCGGGCGACCAGCAGCCGCCGCTGCATCCCGCCCGAGAGCTCGCGCACGTGCGCGCGCTCTCGTCCCTCCAGCTCCATGAAGCTCAGCAGGTCGGCGGCCCGTCGCCTCAGCTCCGGTCCGCCCAGCCCGAAGTAGCCGGCGTGGACGAGCAGGTTCTCGAGGACGGTCAGGTCCTGGTCCAGGTTGTTCTCCTGCGTCACCACGCCGATTCGAGAGCGCACCTCGCGGGTCTGGCGGTCGGGGTCGAGGCCGAGCACGTGGAGGTCGCCAGCGGTCCGGTGCAGCCGCCCGAAAAGCATGCGCATGGTCGTCGTCTTGCCCGCGCCGTTGGGGCCCAGGAAGCCGAAGCACGCGCGCTCGTCGATCTCGAAGTCGATGCCGTCGACGGCGGCGCGATCGGGCGGGAAGAATTTGGTGAGGCCGCGGGCCTCAGAGGCGAAGGGCAATGTGCTCACTCCAGGTGCAAAGGGCCGGTGCAGCGGGGCCGGGAGAGCTAAGCCGTGAGCAGCATTACCGTTGGCTGAAATGGTAGCCGCTCGGTAGGTGACGTCAGGGGTCCCCGCGAAATCGAAGATTTCGTGGGGTCAAGTAAGGTTGGCGTTACCGGGGCGGCGCATCTGTCGTTCCCGTGCGTTGAAGGAAGCATGAGGATCGCGCGCGCTGTGGCACCCGTCTTCGCCGCCTGCGCGAGCCTGCTCGCCCTGGCCACGCCCGCCGCAGCCGCCAGCGAGCTGCCCGTCACCCTCACTCTCGCCGAGCGCTGGCAGACGCCCGCCGCACAGGGCACCTGGACACCGTACGTGGCCACCGTCCGCAACGACGGCGCCGCCGACTTCAGCGGCGAGATCTACCTGACGCCCATCGACAGCCGCAACAACCTCTCCGTGCGCGGCATCTTTCCGGAGTACCGCGCCCTGGTCACCGTGCCCCGCGGCAGCAGCCGGAGCGTGACCTTCTACGTCTTCCAGCCGCCGGCCGGGTACCAGGCGGAACTTCGCGACACCTCAGGCCGGACCCTGGTCAGCGGCGTTGCGACATCCGCCACCGGCTCCGGCTATGCCGTCGGGGTGCTCAGCGACCAGCCCGAGGGCGACCAGCGCATCCAGGCCCTGCGGCCGATGCCCGACAGCAGCGTCCGCTTCTCCCGGTTCGCTTCGGCCCAGGCCTTCCCGACCAACGCGGCCTTCCTGAGCGGCCTGCAGGCGATCGTGATCGACGACTTCGACAGCAACTCGCTGAGCGACGCCCAGGCCCGCGCCCTTCGTGACTTCGTAGGCCTGGGCGGAGGCTTGGTGGTGGCCGGCGGGAGCTCCTGGCGGCGCACGCTGCTGCCGCTCGGGGAGTTCGGCCCCTTCAGACCGGCGGCCACGGACCAGGCCTCGATTCGGCCCCTGGGCAACCTGGTCGGCGCTCCGGTCGACCTGTTGGTGCCGATCGCGACCGGGACCATGAGCGCCGGCCGGGTGTTGGTCGGCGCGCCCGGCGGCCAGCCGCTGGTGGTGGAGGGCGAGTACGGCGCCGGCAAGATCGTGGAGCTGCTCTTCGACCCCCTGGCGGAGCCGCTGAGCACCTCCGATTCGGGGATGTCGGCCCTGGCCTGGACGCTGGCCATGGACCGCGCCCTGCTGACCCAGGCCAACCCCAACCAGGCGGTGAAGGGCTTCATCGGCGCCCCCGTCAACGGCCCCCAGGCGCCGCCTCCGCCGGGCAGCTTCAGCACGCCCGAAGACCTCTACTCGGTGCTCGGCAACACGCCCGCGGGCTCCGTCCCGCCGGTGGGGCTGATCGGCGGCCTGCTGGTGCTCTACGTCCTGCTCGCCGGACCCGTCAACTACGCGGCCTTGAAGGGCATGCGGCGGCGGGAGCTGATGTGGGTCACGGTGCCCGCGGTGGCCATCGCCTTCACCGCCACCGCCTACCTCGCCGGACTGGGCCAGCGGGGGGTCAACTTCCTGGACAGCGAGGTCCAGGTGGTCAAGGTGGCGCCTGACGGCGCCCTCGAGGTCCAGGCCTACCACGGGATCTTCACGCCACGCCGCGGCGACTTCACGGTCACGGTCGCGCCCAACACCATGGCCTCGACCGCGCTCAGCGTCAACATCGGGGGCGGCAGCGCCAGCGAGACCGCCGTCGTCGACAACCAGAGCAGGCCGCGCGTCGTCATGCAGAACAGCGCTTACGACAGCATGCGCACGCTGCAGACTCTGACCGTGGGCCGGGCGCCCGCCCAGCCCGCGGTGGGCGTGGAAGCACACCTCCGCCTGAGCCAGGGCCGGATCGTGGGCACGCTCAGGAACACCGGCGATCGGCCTCTGCAGCAAGTCGTGCTGGTCAGCGGCACCGGTCAGCAGGCCGTCCTGACGCCCGACCTCGGAGCCAAGGCCACGGTCACGGTCAACGCCTCCCTGGAGGCGGCCAGCCAGCGGCCCTTCGAAACAGGCACCGCCAGCTCCACCGGGGACTACCGGCGGCCGGCCCTGCTCAGGATCGCCACCTCCCAGGTGGTCGACGGGCGCAACGGCGTCTTCAACCTGGTCGCCCTCACCGATTCCTACGGCACCCTCGACGTGGACGGCACCACGCCCTCGCGGACCAGCGTGGCCGCCGTCGTGCAGCCGGTGTCGCTCGAGGCCGTGGATGCGCTTTCCGGGATCGCGCCCAGGCCCGAGCTGGTGGCCCAGACGGGCGCCATCCCGTTCCACTACGACGTGTACGACCTGCGCGTACCCGCCGGCTACACCGGCCCCGTGAAGCTGCAGTACCTGTCCTACATGGCGGCCAGCTCGACTCCGGCCGGCTTCCAGCCGCCGGTCAAGGACGTCGAGGTTTACGACTGGTCGACGGACAGCTGGCGGGCGCTGCCGGCCGCCGTGGCCGGCCAGCCGCAGCGAGCCTTGACCGTGGATCTCGCGCCGGGCGAGCTGGCCGGTGGCGTGGTACGCATCCGCGCCCAGGAGCAGAACACGGGCGTAATCAACTCGAGCCTCCAGCTGGTCGCCTCATGATCGCCGTCGAGCGCCTGCGCAAGCGCTTCGGGCGCCAGCTGGCGCTGGACGACGTGAGCTTCGCGGTGCCCAAGGGCGAGATCTTCGGCTTCGTCGGGCCCAACGGCGCCGGCAAGACCACCACCATCCGGATCCTAGCCACCCTGGCGCCTACGGATTCCGGCATGGCCACCATCGGCGGGATCCCTGTTGGCGACGACCCCTCGGCGGTGCGCGAGCTGGTCGGCTACATGCCCGACTTCTTCGGCGTCTACGACCGCCTGACCGCGGTCGAGTACCTGGAGTTCTATGCCGCCTGCCACGGCGTGGCCCGCAGCCGCCGCCGGCGGGTGGCGCTGGAGCTGCTGGAGCTGGTGGACTTGGGGGATCGCCGCGAGGCCCAGGTCGACACCCTGTCGCGAGGCATGAAGCAGCGCTTGTGCCTGGCCCGCGCCCTCGTCCACGACCCCCGCGTGCTGCTGCTCGACGAGCCGGCCTCGGGCCTCGACCCCCGGGCCCGGGTGGAGATGCGCGAGCTGGTGCGCGAGCTGCGGCGGATGGGCAAGACCATCCTGGTCTCCAGCCACATCCTGCCCGAGCTGGAGGAGCTCTGCACCTGGGTCGGCTTCATCGACCGGGGCCGGATGGTGGCCGTGGGGCCGATGGAGCAGGTTCGGGACCGCGTGGTGGCCGGGCGGCGGCTCAGGATAGAGCTCGTGCAGCCCGAGGAGACCGCCATGCGCAGCGCCGAGCAGGTGCTGGCCGAGCGCCCGGGCGTGCTGGCGGTGGACCTCCTGGGCGACCACATCGAGATCACCGTGGGCGAGGGCGTCGAGGAGGCCGAGCTGCTCGCCCACCTGGTCCGCGAGGGCGTTCCCGTGCGCTCCTTCGCACCCGTGGCGGGCGACCTCTCCGAGGCCTTCATGCGTCTGACCGGTCCCGGTGAGGAGCGGTCCGCGCGGTGAGCCGCTTCCTGTGAGCCGCTTTTTGGCCGTGCTCAGCGGCTTCGACAACCCGCTGATCGTCAAGGACGGGATCTCGCGCATGCGCTCCTGGCGCGCGCCGCTGGCGATCACGCTCTACCTGGGCCTGCTGGGCGCCTTCGGCTACGCCATCTTCACGATCGCGGTCCTGAGCACGCAGTTCACACATTCCGCCAGCTCCGCCCAGATCGGGGGCAGCGTCTTCGTCTCGCTGGCCTTCTTCCAGCTGGCCCTGATCAGCCTCTTCGCCCCGGCGCTGGCCGCCGGCGCCATCAGCGGCGAGCGCGAACGCCAGACCTTCGACGTGCTGCTCGTGAGCCGGGTCTCAGCCTTCGGGATCGTCTGGGGCAAGCTGGTCGCCTCGCTCGCCTACCTGGTGCTGCTGATCCTCACCGCGCTGCCGCTCTTCGCGGCCGTCTTCCTGTTCGGCGGCATCGATTTCGAGCAGTTCGTGCTCGCGCACGTGCTCACGATCATGACGGCCCTCTCGGTGGGCGCCGTGTCTCTCTTCTGGAGCGCGCTCTTCCGGCGCTCGCTGCCGGCGACCGTGACCTCGTACGCGACCACCTTCTTCCTGGTCGTGGGCACCTTCGTGGCGGGCCTTCTGCTGACCTACATCTACGCCTTCCGCGACGGCGTGGCCGGGGCCAGCAACTTCGAGTTCCATCCGCTGGCATACGGCAACCCGCTGTTCGCGATGTACGTGGTCCTGGCCTCGCCGTCGGGCGCGCCCGTGCACCTTGGCCGGCTTCTGCAGCTGCTCTTCATGAGCGGCGGCGAGCCCTCGCGCTGGGGTCCGGAGCTGGAGCCCTGGAAGCTGTGCATCGGGTTCGAGATGGCCCTCACGGTGCTCGCCATCTTCGGGTCTGTGCTGCTGGTGCGCGGGCGGCGGGCGATGCCCCTGCGGCGCGCCCGGCCGGCGGTGGCCGAGGCGGCGCCTTGACCGGCGTCGAGCGCTTCCTGCGCCGCGCCCGCGGGCGGGTGCTAGGCGAGCGCGCGCGCAACTGGGCGGCGCGGGGCCTGGCCGCCGCGGCCCTGGCCGCGGCGGTGTCGGAGCTGGCATTCCGCCGCTACCCCGTGGACCCGGCCTGGCCGGTGCTGGCCGGCTGCGTGCTGATCGGGCTCCTGTTGGGGCTGGTCGGGTGGCTGCGCGCCTGGCCCTCAATACCGGAGGTGGCGCGCCTCGCCGACCTCAATCTCGGCTCGCGGGAACGGCTTTCGACGGCCCTGGAGTTCGCTAGCGTGGATCGCTACCTGCCGTCCCGCCAGCGCCTGGACGCCGAAGCCTGGGCCGCGCTGGCCGACCCCCGGCAGGTGGTGCCAGGGGGGTGGCCGCTGCGCACCCTGGCGGTCTTCGCGGCGGCGGCGCTGTTCGCGGTGGGGCTCTCGATCCTACCCAACCCGGCTCTCACCGCCCTGCGCCAGCACAGGGCGGCGACCGCCGCCCAGAACCAGGCCGCCGACCAGGTGGCCGCGATCGCGGCCAAGGAGTCGCAGGGGCGCCCGGGCGAGGATCCGGCCGCGCGGCAGGCGCTGGTCAAGGACCTGCGCAAGGCCGAGCAGGCAGTGCGCAACGCGCCCAACCCGCAGTCGGCGGTGGCCGCTTTGAGCCAGGCCCAGCAAGACGTCCGCAACCTGCAGGATCCCAACCTGGGGGCCAAGCAGCAGGGCTCCAGCGCCGCCGGCCAGGCACTCGCGCAAAACCCGAACCCCGGCCAGAAGGCGGGCCAGGCGCTGGCTTCCCAGAACAACACGCAAGCGGCCAGCGACCTCCGCAACCTGGCATCGTCCGTCGGCTCCATGAGCCAGGCCGATCAGCAGGCGCTCTCCCAATCTCTGGCACAGGCCGCGCAGGCCGCGGCCGCCGGCGGCAACCCGCAGCTCGCCCAGTCGCTCAAGGCTGCTTCCGACGCGCTCGCCGGCGGCGACAGCGCCGCCGCCCAGGCCGCGCTCAACCAGGCCGCGGCCCAGACCGACCAGCTGCAGAGCGGGGAGGACTTCGCAGGGGACACCGCGCAGGCGGCCAACGGCCTGCAGCAGGCCAAGGGGCCGCTGGAGCAGCAAGCCCAGGCGGGCCAGGGCCAGCAGGGTCAGGGCCAGGGCCAAGGGCAGGGTCAGGGGCAGCAGGGTCAGGGCCAAGGGCAGGGTCAGGGGCAGCAGGGTCAGGGGCAAGGCCAGGGCCAGAACGGTCAGGGCCAGGGGCAGGGGCAACAGGGCCAAGGTCAGGGCCAGCAGGGCCAGGGTCAGGGCGGCCAGGGTCAGGGCGGCGGCCAGAACGGCGGCCAGACGGGCGGCGCAAAAAGCACAGAGAAGGTTTACGTGCCCAGCCAGGGCGATCCCACCGGCCAGGGCCAGAACCAGGGCAACGGCCAGGGCACGGACGCCAACCTGGTCCCTTATGAGCAGGTCTACGCGGACTACAGGGCCGCGGCCCTGAACCAGGTCGACCGCGCCGACATCCCGCAGTCCGAGCGCGACCTGGTCAACCAGTACTTCACCGACCTAGGGCAGTGAGGCACTACCCCGGGTTTTTCGAGCAATCGGCGATCTGCGTCGGCCCACCGCCCTGCTTCTTCGAAAAACCCGGGATCGTGCAGGGCCGTAGCGTTTGAGCATCAACGCCACCGCCGACGTCTCCGACCAGATCACCCCCGAGCGCTTCTCCGAGCTGGCGCTGGCCATCGAGAAAGAGCTGGGTCGCGTCATGGTCGGCCAGCGGGAGGTCATCCGCCTGGTCCTGATGGCCATGATCGCGGGCGGCCACGTGCTCCTGGAGGGTGTGCCCGGCCTGGGCAAGACCGTGCTCGTGCGCTCGCTGGGCGGCGTCCTGCACCTCGACTTCGCGCGCGTCCAGTTCACGCCGGACCTGATGCCCGCGGACATCACCGGCACCCACATCGTCAGCGAGGACGAGCACGGCCGCCGGCGCTTCGAGTTCCAGGCCGGCCCGCTCTTCACCAACCTCCTGCTGGCCGATGAGATCAACCGCGCCACCCCCAAGACCCAGAGCGCGCTCCTGGAGGCGATGCAGGAGCGGCAGGTGACGGTGGGCGACCGCACCCGGCCCCTGCCCGACCCCTTCTTCGTGCTCGCCACCCAGAACCCGATCGAGCTGGAGGGCACCTACCCGCTGCCTGAGGCCCAGCTGGACCGCTTCTTCTTCAAGATCCTGGTCCAGTTCCCGGACGCCGCCGACCTGGCCGAGATCGCCCGCCGCACCACCGGCGCCGAGGAGGCCGAGCTGCACACCGTCGCCAGCGGTGCCGAGCTGGCGCAGATGGCGCTGCTGGCCCGCGAGGTGCCGGTGGCCGAGCACGTGCTGGAGCGCGCGGTCAAGACCGTGCTCGCCACCCACCCCGACAACCAGGCCGCGCCCGCCGAGGTCAAGCGGTATGTGCGCTGGGGCGCTTCGCCCCGCGGTCTTCAGACGCTGGTGCTGGGCGGCCGGATTCGGGCGCTCCTCGACGGCCGCTTCAACGTCGCCCTTGAGGACCTGGCCGCGGTGGCGCCGGCCGGCCTGCGGCACCGCATATTCCTCAATTTCGAGGCCGACGCCGCCGGCGTCACCACCGACCAGGTGGTGGCCGCGGTGGTCGAAGCCGTTGCTGACCGCCGCTGAGCTGACCCTTCTGGGCCGGCTCGATCTCGCCTACCGGCGATCGAGAAACGGCCTCTACTCGGGCGAACGCCGCTCGCCCCGAGCGGCGCGCTCACCGGAGTTCAGCGACTTCCGCCCCTACGTGCCCGGTGACGACTTCCGGCAGATCGACTGGCGCGCCTACGCGCGGCTGGAGCGGCTGACGCTGCGCCTTTATGTGGCCGAGGAGGAGGCCTGTCTCAACGTCGTCCTGGACGCCTCCGAATCGATGGCGCTGGGCACCCCGCCCAAGTGGCAGTCCGCCCGCCGCCTGGCGGCGGCCCTGGCCTTCCTGGGCCTGGCCGCCATGGACCGGGTGACGGTGGGCACCTTCGACGGCCGCTCGCTGACGCCGATGCGCGGCCGCGACGGCGTGGGTCGCATCTGGCAGTTCCTGGACGGCCTGGACCCGCGCGGCGAGGCCGGCCCCGGCGATCTCGTCCGGCAGCGCTGGCTGCGGCCGGGGATGACGGTGGTGATCTCCGACTTCCTGGCCGCGGACGACGAGGGAGGCGGCGCGGATTGGGCGCCGGCGCTGGCGGCGCTGGGCGGCCGGCGCCAGGAGCTAGTGCTCTGGCAGGTGCTTTCGCCCGACGAGGAGCGCCCGCTGATCACCGGCGACCTCAAGCTGGTCGACCCCGAGACGGGGCGCGACCGGGAGATCACGATCACGCCGGCCGTAGCCGCCGACTACGAGCGCGCCCTGGCCGCGCTGCGGGAGCGACTGTCGCGCGCATCGGAGGCCAGCGGCGGACGCTTCCTGAGCTCGGACAGCGGCCTCGACCTGGAAAACACGATGCTGGCCGGGCTGCGTGTCGGCGTAGTGAGGAGGGGCTAAGTGTCCAGTCCCGGAAGTTCGCAGGCATCTCATCGGCTCCGGGCGCCGATGCGTGCGTCAGGGGGCCCGGCCCTTCGTCGTCACGCAGCTTTGGCTGCGCTCCTCCTCGTTCCACCCCTTCCTTCGCCTCGACGCCCGGACCGGCAGCCGGCCGGCTGCCTGCCGCGATCTGCGCAGCGAACCTCCGGGACAGGACACTGATGGACCTGCTGGCGCCAATCGGGATCCTGGCCGTGCTGGCGCTGCCGCTGATCGTCCTCCTCTACTTCCTGAAGGTGAAGCGGCCCGAGGTGCGGGTTGCCACCCTGGTGCTCTGGCGCCGCCACCTGGCCGACCGCCAGGCCAATGCCCCCTGGCAGCGCCTGCGCTGGAGCGCGCTCCTGCTGCTCCAGCTCCTGGCCGCCGCTCTCATCGCGGCCGCCCTGGTGCGGCCCGGCGTCACCGGCGCCGCCGGAGTCGGCAAGACCACCGTGGTCCTGATCGACGCCTCGGCCTCGATGCGGGCCACGGACGTGGGCCCGGACCGCTTCGGGGCGGCGGTGGCCCGGGCCCGGGAGCTGGCGGGCTCGCTGGCGCCCGGCCAGGAGATGGCGGTGGTGCTGATGGGCGAGCACTCCCAGCTGCTGGCGCCGCCCACCTCGGACACGGCCGCGCTCGACTCGGCGCTCGACCGCGCCAGCCCGGGCGGCGGGCCCTCCGACCTGGGCGAGGGCATTTCGCTGGCCAACGCCATCCTCAGCGGCCGTCCGGGCGGCTCCATCGTCCTGATCGGCGACGGCCACAGCACCCCGCCCGCGGTCCCACCCCGGGTGGCCGCGCCCGTGACCTACCTCTCGGTCGGCTTCAGCGACCAGAACGCGGCCATCGAGACGCTGTCCAGGACCGGCGCGGGGACCGTGTTCCTGCGTGTGGCCAACTTCGGGCGCCAGGCCCGCGACCTCAAGATCGAGATGTACGCGGACGGCCGGCTGGCCGACGTGCTGCCCGTCCACGTGGACGGCAACGCCAGCACCGACCTGACCTGGACGCGCATGCCGGCCGGCGCGCAGGTCGTGGAGGCCAGGATCACGCCGGCGGACGTCTTCAGCCTGGACGACCAGGCCTGGCTGCTGACCGGCGCGCCGCCGCCCCACGAGGTCCTGCTGGTGACGGACGAGAACGGCTTCCTGGCCCGCGCGCTCGCGCTGCGCCCCGGCGTGCACGTGACCACGGTGGCTCCCAAGGACTACAAGCCGGGCAGGTACGACCTGTACGTCTTCGACCGCTTCGCGCCGGGGGGGACGCTGCCCGACCCGGCGTTGGTGATCGACCCGCCGACCGGCCAGGGCCCGGTGCCGCTCGGCCCCGGCATCGACCCCGGCGGCGTGCTGCCCGCCAACCCCCGCGACCCGCTGCTCAACAACATCGACCTCCGCGACGTGCATGTGCAGGTGGCCGGCCGCGCCACAGCGCCGGCGGGCTGGCGCACGGTGATCTCGGCCGTTGACGACCCGCTTCTGCTCGCCCACGAAGGTGAGCCCCGGATCGCCGAGCTGACCTTCGACGTCCACCATTCGGACCTGCCCCTGCGGGCGGCCTTCCCGATCCTGGTCGACAACCTCCTCTCCTACCTGCTGCCCAGCGGCTTCGAGAACCAGGCGTTCGCGCTGGGTAAGCCGGTCACGCTGGCCGCCGAGCCCGGCGCCACCGAGGTCGACGTGACGATTCCCGACGGCCGGCTGGCGCGGCTCAAGCCGCCGCTGGCGCCCTTCACGGACACGCTGACGCCTGGCGTTTACACCGTGCGCCAGCTGGTGCCGGGTGGCGCGCGCCTGAGCCGCTTCGTGGTCGAGTTCAACGAGCCCAGCCTCTCCCGCGTTCAGCCGGGCGCGGCCCCCATCCCCTTCGAGGAGGAGAAGGCGCAGCAGGCGCCGGCGCCGCGCGGGACGCTGGAGCTCTGGCCCTGGCTGGTGGGCGCGGTCCTGGCCCTGCTGGTCGTTGAGTGGTTCCTCTACTTGAACCCGACCGGTCTGCGCATTCCGCGCCTGAGGCCCCGCTGATGCCGGCATTGGGACTCGGGCTGTCTGTCCTTCGGCCGCCGTTCCTGCTGGTGCTCCTGGTGCTGCCGGCCATGTACCTGGCGTGGCGGGCCTGGCCGCCGCCGCTGGCCCGGCGGCGCTCGCGGCTCACCCTCCTGCTGCGCGCCCTCCTGGTGGCGCTGCTGGTCTTCGCACTGGCCGGCGTGCGCGTCTCCACGCTGCCCCAGAAGCGGGCGGTGGTGGCGGTGGTCGATCTTTCGGGCAGCCTGCGCGCCGACTCCCCACTGGAGGAGCAGGCGGTGCGCACGTTGGAGGCCGCGCGCGGCTCGGCCGACGCCTTCGGGGTCGTGACCTTCGCCCACGACGCCTCGGTGGAGATGCCGGTGTCCGACCACCCGGAGCAGTTCGACACCTTCCAGACCAAGCCCGACCCCAACTTCACCGATCTCTCGGGCGCGCTGCGGCTGGCCTCGGGACTGATCCCGGAGGGGTACGCGCGGCAGCTGGTGGTGGTCACGGACGGCCTGCAGAACCTGGGCGACGCGGCGTCCACGGTGGCCGCGCTGCGGGCCGAGGGAGTGCGCGTCGACGTCCTGGCGGTGGGCACGCCGCCCACCTCTGAGGCGCTGGTCGTCGCCACCGAGGCGCCTTCAGAGCTGCGCGAGGGCCAGACCCTCACGGTCAACGTGCGCCTGCGCTCGACCGTGGAGTCCGCGGGGTCCCTGACGCTCTTTGTGGACGAGCAGGAGGTCAGCTCGCGTCCGCTGACGCTGCCCGCGGGAACCTCGTCGCAGTCCTTCGATGTGCCCAACCTCGGGGTCGGGCTGCACCCGATCCGAGTGGAGCTGCAGGTCAAGCCCGACACCTACCCGGACAACAACCTGGGCACCGCGGCGGTGCGCGTGCTGGGCCGGCCCACGGTGCTGGTGCTGGAAGGCACGGCCGGCGAAGGCGCCAACGTGCAGGCGGCCCTCGAGACCACCGGCGTCAAGGTCGAGCGCCGGCTGTCGGCGCAGGCCCCGGCCGACACCACGACGCTGGGCCGCTATGACGGCATCGTGATCGTGGACGCCGCAGCCGACAGCTTCCCGGGCGGCTCCCTGGCCGCCATCGCGGCCTCCGTCAAGGAACTGGGCCACGGCCTGGTAACGATCGGCGGCCCCACCTCCTACGGACCCGGGGGCTGGCAGGGCACGCCGCTGGAGGACGCGCTGCCCGTGCGCATGGACCTGCCCAATCGCAAGGACAAGCCGAAGGTCGCGGTGGTGCTCGTGATGGAAACCATGGAGGATCCGCGCGCGGACCAGGTGGTGCTGGGCGCGGCCGAGGCCGTGATCGACAAGCTCGGGCCCGACGACCAGGTGGGCGTGACCGACGGCATGCGCGGCTTCCTGGTCCCGCTGCAGCCGGTCACCGACCGCAAGGCGATCGACCAGAAGCTGGAGAGTGCCTCAGGCCTGGGCGACCCGCCCGACTACGGCCAGTTCATCTCGATGGCCGGCGACGCCCTGCTCAAGACGGACGCACCCCTCAAGCACATCGTGGTGCTGGGTGACGGCGACGCCGATTTCCAGGCCCAGACCTCGGTGCGGGCGCTGATCGAGGGCCTGCGGGCCAAGCAGGTGACCACCTCGACGGTGGCCGTGGACGTGCACGGCTCGCAGCCCAACATGGCCTTCATGCAGGACATGGCGACCTGGGGCGGCGGCCGCTTCTACCAGTCCAACAGCCCCTCGCAGGTGCCTGACCTGTTCTTGAAGGAGGCGCAGGTCTCACTGCGGCCATGGTTCGAGCAGGAGCCGTTCTTCCCCAAGGTCACGGCCGCGGGCAACCTGCTGGACGGGGTGCCGCTGGACGCTTTCCCGGAGCTGGGCGGTTATGTGGTGTCCACGCCCAAGCCCGCTTCGGAGGTCTACTTCACCTCGCCCAAGCAGGACCCGGTCCTGGCGGCCTGGAGCTACGGCTCGGGCAGGTCGGTGGCCTGGACCTCGGACGCCAACGGGATCTGGACCGCGGGGCTCCTGCGCTCGCCGGTCTCGCAGTCGCTCTTCGGCCACATGCTGCTCTGGACACTGCCCACCGCAACCGGCGACCGGCTCACCGTGGAGTCGGTGCCCTCGGGCGACGGCTTCGACCTCACCGTGCGGGGGCCTGAGACGTCGGGGGCGGTTCTCTCGGTGGGGTTGATCAGTCCCAACCTGGAGTCGTCGACGCAGGGCCTGGTGGCGACCGGGCCGGGGACCTGGAAGGGCCACGTGCAGGCCGGCGATGTGGGGACCTACCTGGTGCACGCGGTGCTGGCCAAGGGCGGGGCGGCGGTGGCCACCTCGGACGCCGCGGTTTCGGTGCCCTACTCGCCGGAGTACGTGACGTTCGTGCCCGACGTCGGCTTTCTCAAGCAGCTGGCGCGCGAGGGCTCAGGGACCGTCCTCGGCTCGGCCGCGGCCGCCTGGAAGCAGCCCTCGCTGCCCATCCCCATCAACTCGGAGGTCTTCTGGTTCCTCCTGATCGTGGTGGCCTGCCTCTGGCCGCTGGACATCGCCATGCGGCGGCTCACGCTGACCCCGCGCCAGCTGGGCGGCCTGGTCCGGGCCATGGTCGCGCTGCGCAAGCCCGAGGAGATCGAGCTGGCGGCGCCCGAGGAGCTGCAGCGGCTGCGGCGGCGGGTGGCCGGGATGCGGCGGCGGAAGCCGGCGGACGTGCCCGGCAGCGTGATGACGGCGCCGCCGGAGCGGGGGTCGCCGCCCGAGGCGGAGCCCGAGCCGACGGGGGAAGAAGAGTCGCTGTCGGCGCGGTTGCTGGAGACTAAGCGAAGACGTGGAAGCGGTTGATTTCACCCTGCCGGATCACACGGGCCAGTACTGGAGCCTGTCGGCGGCGCTGGCGCGGGGGCCGGTGCTGCTCATCTTCTATCGCGGCGATTGGTGACCCTACTGCAACGGGCAGTTGGCCTCGTACGCGCGGCAATGGGAGCGGTTTGAGCGGTCAGGACTGCAGGCGGTCGGGATCGTGATCGACCCGGTCGAGAACAACGCTGCCATGGTTGACAAGCTGCTGCTGCCGTTCCCTATCCTCTCCGACCCCGACGGCCGCGTGATCCGCGAGTACGGGGTCTGGAACGAGGGGGAGGGGGGCATCGCCAAGCCGTCGCTGTTCCTGGTCGAGCCGGATCGCTCGGTGAGGTTCCAGTACGTGGGCGAGGACTTCGCCGACCGGCCGGCCGACGAGGAGCTGTTCGCGTAATGCCGCGCGGCGCGCCGCCGATGGCGCTGGAGAACCTGGTTCCCTATTTTCGCGGCGCGCGGTATGCGCTGGTGGCCATGCGCCTGCGCCATCCGGAGTGGCCCGGATTGGAGGAGGACGTGCAGCGCTACCACCAGATGCTGGACCGCTACTCCGAGGCCGCGGTCGCCACCTTCAGGCTCCGCAGGGCGAGGGAAGCGGGCGACGGCTCTCGGTAGAATCGCTCGGGCCAGGCCTACGTAGCTCAGGCGGCAGAGCACTTCCTTGGTAAGGAAGAGGTCCCGAGTTCGAATCTCGGCGTAGGCTCCACCTCTTCACTTCGAACTTGATAGGAGCGCTTCCTAGATTGTTCGAGCTCCTCAGGACCAGTTGACCTTAACCGCAAATCTGCAATAGGATGAGGTCCACTTCAGCGGTGCTGTCAGGAAAACGGTGGACGTTTAACTGCCCGACCTAACCCTGGTCAAGACCCAGCCCTCGGCGCTGGCGCGCTTGGTCGAGGACTACCTGGCGCACTGCCGCGCAGCCGGGCTTTCGCCCAAGACGATCCGCCACGCCTACGGCTATCCGCTGCGCTCGGTCTTGGTGCCCTGGTGCGCGGAGCAGGGGATCGAGAAGCCGGAGCAGCTGACCTCGCGTGTGCTGGACCGCTTCGTCGCCGACCTCCTGGAGCACGGAGGCAAGCGGGGCCAGCTCAGCAAGCACAGCGCTTGGTCCTACGCCAAGGCCGCCAAGGGGTTTGTGGCTTGGGCCAAGGCGGAGGGCGAGAAGATCGAAGGCGAGGTCCAGCTCCCGCAGCTGTCCAAGAAGCTGGTCGAGGTCTTGAGCCGCGAGGAGATCCAGCGGCTAGAGGATTCCGCCACAACGGAACGGGACGCCTTGATCGTGCGGGTCCTGGCCGACAGCGGGATCCGGGTGGGCGAGCTGGTCCAGCTGCGCCTGGGCGCCTTCGCCGAGCAGGACCGCCACCACTTCCTCAAGGTCCGGGGCAAGGGCGACCGGGAGCGCCTCGTGCCCATCTCCCCGGCGCTGTACCGCCGCCTGCAGCGCTACGCCGACCGCCAGCGACCGGCCGACGCCGTCAGCGACCGGCTTTTCCTGTCCCGGCGCAAGAGCCCGCGCACCGGGGACTACGAGCCGCTGACAGAGTCCGGCGTCCAGCAGTTCGTCCGCGACCTGGGTGAGCGCGCGGCCTTGAAGAAGCGCGTCCACCCGCATGTCTTCCGGCACAGCGCCGCCACCCACATGCTTCGCCGCGGCATGAACCCGCTCCTGGTGGCCCAGGTCCTCGGCCACACCTCGCTGGCCATGATCCAGAACGTCTACTCGCACCTGACGGCCACCGACGCTCACCTTGCCCTGATGTCGGCTCTGAAGGACGAGGGCTAGCGCGAGCGCTTGCCGCGTCTACCTCGCATCACCGGCGCGGATGCCGTCCGCGCCCTGGGCAAGGCTGGCTGGAGCGAGACGCGCCGGCGGGGTAGCCACGTACTGCTTCGGCATCCGTCGCGACCCGGGCGGGTAACCGTCCCCGTGCACGCTGGCGCCATCCTCAAGCCCAAGACCCTGCTGTCGATCCTTGACCAGGCCGGGATCAGGGTCGAGGAGCTCCGAGGTCTGCTGTAATGGGCACCGCGATGCACACCTACTCGATCGTCGTTGACCCGGACCTGGACGGTGGTTACACCGTGACGGTGCCGGCGCTCCCTGGCTGCATCACGCAGGGTGAGACGGTCGAGGAATGCGTGGCCAACGCACAGGAGGCTATCGGCCTCTACCTGGAGGACCTCGCCGCCTCCGGTGAGCCGATCCCGGAGGAGACCGAGCCTCCGCAGCTCCTGAAGGTCACCGTAGCCGCCTAAGCCCGGTATCCGGCTCCGCGAGGAGCATCAGGTCCTCGGCCCTGGGCACAATCGGCTGGCTGTTGAGCGCCTCAGCGATCCGTCGCAGCGTGCGATTCGAAATACGGGCGCCGCGGTTGGCCGCGCTCAGTGTCGCCGGACTCACGCCTGCCGCCCGCGCCAAGTCGACGAAGTGCCAGCCGCGTTTGCCCAGCTCCAGCTGAAGGACCTCGGCGCGTATCCGAGTCGCGCTCAATCACAGCGCTCCCACTTGTGGCCAGTCCGGCTCAATGCTGGTCGGCCTGAAATTGGACGAGCAAGCGGCCCCTTCCCAGCACGACGCTGGGGCCGGTTAAGGCGTGGCTCCGGCCGGCTGAAAAGACTCATCACTACTTAGAGCGTCTTCGAGACGCGTTTGTGAGCTTCCGACACCTCTGCACTCACACTTCGTGGCAGACGTCAGGGACGGACCAATCTGGTCCGCTATAGGACCAAAGGGGTCCCTTTCCCACGCTTCCAGCGTGAGCAAGATAACGTCATCTCCGATGACTGAGGCCGGGTGGTTCGACTATGGCGCGGAACTCCTCCGCACCGTCGTGGGTTTGCTGATCTCCGTAGACGGATGGTGGTGGGCGGAGCGTCTGTCGTGGATCGTGACTCTTCTGGGCCTCCCAGCAGTATTTATCGCCATCCTCCAATTGGTCCGCCGCCCGAAGGTCCGCGTAGGATTCCCGCGCGACCCCGGCGGCACGGCGCGACGACTGGCCACGCTGTCGGACAGCACAGAGATCGACATTCATTGGGCTGCTGGCGCTCAGCTGTCGGATCCCGTTCAAATCTCCGTCGTGGTGATGAACGATCATGAAGCCTCAGCCACAGCGCTCGACGTCAATTTCGAGGTGCGGTATCCGATCGCACTAGTACCGGTCCCAACACCACTACCGCAGCCTCCAGGCATGCCCAACATTTGGTCCATATCACGCCACGACATCGTTTTGAATCCAGGAGCAATCTATTGGATTCGCACGACATTCCGCGTCCCGGCCGGCACCACTCAGGTCCCTCTGTTCGCCATCGTGTCAATGCGTGATGCGCGAGCTCGTGACAAAAAGCTTTCACTGTCAGTCCGTCCCGTCTAGAATCCCTCCTGCGCGTTCTTTGAATTTGACTTTCGCACCTTTCCCTATTTATGCGCGCCTCGGCGGTGAGCTACTAGGTACGGATACCCGGTGTCGAGGTAGCGGGCTGGCAGATCCTTCTCGTGACGTGGCCAATCGTGTGAGAACATTTCCGTATGCCTGAAGAGGAGTCGGAAAGCAAGCGCAAGATCGCCGAGTCGGACCAACGCAAGATCGCTGAAGCGGAGGAGACCAGAGGCTGGCCCCCGAGGCGGCCGTGCCCAACCTGCGGCGTGGTGGGTGGTCACACGGCCGACTGCCCCAATCGCTAAGACCCGGACCGCTCAGCACCGGCGGCACGTGGGCGTCCAGCCATCACTCCCCAGGCCGCGCTCGCAGCTTTGGAAGATTCCATCCAGTCCTGGTGTCGCCGCGGTCCTTCAGGGCTACGGCGGGATCATCTGCCCGGTCCTGATCGGATTCGACCTAGTCGGCGTTATCACCCTTGCGCTCGCGGATCGGCAGCCGCCCCTGGGCCCCGCGGGGTTTGCCTTCTTGACGCTGTCCGCTGTGCTCCTAGTCTTCGCAATGCAATACTCGATGGCAGGTCTCCAGTACGCAGTGCCCCCGTCGGCATACTTGGACTGGCAACCGGAGGCGTCGATCGATGAAGGCCATCGTGAGCGGGTCCGAAATCGTCAGGCCGAAGACGTCGGTTTGCTGGACAAGTACGAGAGCCGCGCACGCGCTTGCTACGACGGCGGCTTGTTCGCCTTTCTGCTAGCTCTGTTCCTACTGCTGATTCCCGCTGCGGCATCGCGGGGCTCGCTTATCCCGGCAGGGATTGTCGGTGTGGCCGCGCTAGTTGAGGCGGTCTGGATAGTCAGCAGTGCGATCAACCGGCCGGTCCCCGTGCTGACGCCCAACTACAGCCCTCCGGTTGTTAGTCAACTGGAAGGCGCAGCCTTAAGAGCCTGGGAGAAGTTGGGGCGTGACTGAGGGCGCGGACCTCGGTATCTAGCGGATGAACTTGACGGCCGTCTAGAGCCGGTAGAGAATCCGGCTCCAACAGAGGCGGGGATGAGGATTTCGGGAGGGCGACCATGAAACGAGCATCGATCGGGATCGTTGCGCTCGCCCTCTTGGCCGCTGGCTGCTCCGATACGGTGACGACTGCGGGCACCTCCAGCCCCAGCTCGGCGACTAAGGTCCAAACTGTGGCGCTATCCGTCGCGAGCATGTGGAGCATTGCAGATACTGACTCGGTCGACATCACTGGTACCTCCCAGCCGGGCGCAGCGATCCATGCCTTCTCGACCGTTGGCACTGCGTTGGTCCAGGCCGACTCTGTCGGGCAGTTCGATGTCCATCTCGGCCCATTTCCGCTTGGAGACACCAACGTCGATATCACGGCGACAGCGGCCGGCTACGGAAATGCGGGAGCCACCGTGACCGTCCACCGCACCATTAGCCCGGATAAATACAAGTCCTCCGCTGCTTCGATCCCGTATGTCCAGCTAATCAAGGACCCTGATTCGTTTAAGGGTCGCATCGTCACATACAGAGGGAAGGTCTTTCAGTACGACTCAGCAACAACCACGTCGCATTTCCTGCTGTCGGTGACCGACAAGGGGTACGGTTTTTGGGACGACAACGTACTCGTCGACGTTGATCCCGCGATCGCCCAAAACGTCTTCAAGGACACCATGGTCACAATCTGTGGGGAGGTGGTTGGGGCCTACAGCTATACCAACACTCTGGGTGGCAAGATCAGTGTGCCCGAGATCAACGTCCGGTACCTCGCTGTCGGCTAAGGGCAGTTCGCCTGATGTTCAAATCGGACCAGCCCTCACAGCGTGTGATCGCTCGTCGGCTGGATCCAGCCGACCCGTGACCTGATCAGCCTCTTAGATTTGCTCGATTACGACAACCGCGGCGGGCCTCGGTTGCCAAGGGGCCGCAAGGAAGCCGAGCTGCCAACTACCGTTGCGGTTGCGGTGGAAGCACCGTGCGCCCCTGAGCAACGCACCGACCCGCGGCGCGGTCAGCTGCACATGATCTAGCCGCGCGGTCAAGGCGCGGCTGATATCGGTCATGTGAAGTGGCCGGGGAGAGCTCGCGAGGAGATGGGCAACGTGATTGAGCGGATCGGCGCCCTGGGCCGGCACGATAGTCGCCTGGCGTAGGACCTCCCGTGCATGCTGGTACCGCTCGATGTGTGGCTGTGCCTTCTGGGCCACATCTGCCGCGAGCCTCCTTGCGGACTCGCTCCACGTGCTGCGGTCGGCCTTCCACATCTTCCAACCGATGAATCCGACGAGGGCGATGGCCACGACCGCTACGGGCCAACGCCATTCCGGCCTGGCCCTAAGGAACGCTACGGATGAACTAGCCCCGGAGTGGATCAGCGAAGCGGGGACGACGCTTGCTACGACCGCCTGCGTCGGGAGCATCGCCCGCCGGCCCGCCACCGCCACGGGTCGCCAGTCAGCGCCAGCGCCACCGCCAAGACTCACGAAGTCCCTGTCCTGCGACATGAGGCGGCAAGGGCCGATCAAGGCGGCGAGCTTGGCCACCGGGGCGTCTTCAGGGTCTCGCAGCGCGACGGTGTCGACGCGCGGGTCATCGACTGCAGCATCCTCGACGTCAACGAACCGCACATGCCGTAGGTACTCCGACTCCCACAGCCTCACCGCCTCCTCGAGCAGCGCCAGCCTGGAGCCGTATGCGAGTTCCGGGAGGAGTGAGTACACCCGGTCATATATGTGGACGGGCGCGAACAGGCGGATAACGCCGAGATTGGCGGCATCGAGAAGCGCGCTGTGGCCGTCGTGCTGCGCCGCATAGAACGCGTCCGACGCCAAGGCATTCGCATCCACCACAACGGGACTGATAGCCATGGGCCCCGCTACGGGGATCTGCTCGGGCTCGACCTCCCGCATCAGAAACTCGATGAGAGACATTGGCTGCCAATTATCCCCGTTGGTAAGGGACCTCTCGACTATGCCTTTAGGATCAGCTGATCAAGACCATGCTCAGCAGGTAAATGCTCCCATTGAGTTCAGCATGTAGGGCCTCAGAAGAGGCTGGCAGAACTCCTCGTTGGTAAGGAAGAGGTCCCGAGTTCGAATCTCGGCGTAGGCTCCACCTCCGCGCCTGTCTCACACGGCTGGCCCGCAAGCGCAAAATACGGGGACTGCGATGCTGCGGGTACGCGTGGAGGGGCGCGAGCATCTTGTCCAGGCGCCGACCGTGCTCGGGCGGGGCGAGGACAGCGACATCCAGGTCGGGGACGGCCGGATCTCCCGACACCATCTGCGCATCCAGCCTCATGGCGAGCGCTGGACCGTTGAAGACCTGGCCACGGCCAATGGGACCTTCCTGAACGGCCTCCAGGTCGGGTCGCTGGACCTGGTGGGACCGCTCAGCCTGCGGCTCGGATCTCCCTCAGAGGGGGTGGAGGTGGAGCTGGAGCCTGTCATCGCCGCCAGCTCGCCAAACGTTCCGAATGTCGCGGAGGCGCCCGCCGCGCCAGGGGTACCGGCGCTGCACATCCGCTTTGATGGCCGGATGTTCGTCTACCAGCAGCCGGACCCGCTGGAGGTGGGCCGCGAGGACGGCTGCTACCTGCGCACCGACGACAGCCGGGTCTCCCGCCGTCACGCGCAGATCGCCTGGGACGGCACGAGGTGGACCTTCGCGGACCTGGGCAGCCATAACGGGACCTTTGCCGGAGGGCTCCGGCTCTCGTCCCTCAGCGTGGAGGGTCCGGTTTCCCTCCTGCTCGGCGCCCCCTACGACGGAGTGCCTTTGGAGCTGACCCCGCTCTAGCCCGGACTCACTTTTCGACCGCGTGCCCCGGCCCGAAGGTGCGCCAGGCGATGGTGGCCGCGATCAGAAGCTGAACGCCAATGAAGACGCCGACGAAGATCAGGCCCCTTTCCGGGTGCGGGTATTCGGTGTAGTCCAGGGCGATCAGGAACATCGAGCTCATCTCCTCCTAGCCCACCGGCGCCGGCACCGGCACCGGCGCCGCGGCCGCGGCGGGCGCCACGGCCTGGTGGGAAACCTCGATCAGGTGCTTGAAGGTCGCCTCGTCCATCTCCAGCAGCATCACGTCGCTCTTGGCCCGAATGATGTTCTGGTGCGCGGCGTTGGGCACGAGCAGGCCGGTCGCGCCGAAATACTGCCCATGGTGGAGCGTCGCCGCCTCGACCTCGTTGCCGTTCTGGTCGCGATCCAGGACGCTGACGATGCCCTCGGTGACGATGTACATCCGGTCGGCGTCGTCGCCCGGGGCCACGATGGTCTCGCCGGCGACGTAGCGCAGCGTCTCCAGCTTGCGGCTGGCCATCTGCAACTCGTGGTGGGAGGCGAGTGGGAAGGTCTCCTCCAGCGCCTTGTCGTACGTGAGCCGCAGCTGCCGGATCAGCGCCAGCGCGAAGGGGATCGTGTAGAGCGTGTTGTAGATGAAGTGCAGGTCGGGCCGGCTGAGGCCGAAGCCGCCGCCGATGAGGCCATGCGGGCTGCCGAAAAGGCCGGCGCCGGCACTGGTCGAGTTGAAGGGGTTGGGATGGACGCCCTCGAAGTTGTTCTCCCAGAAGAGGAACGCGTGCTCCGAGACGTGCCAGAGCTGGAAGGGCAGCGCGATCCAGAGCAGCGGGTTGCGCGGGAACTTCCAGAGCAGCACCAGCGTGCCGACGGAGAGCGTCGCGTCTCCGGCGAAGTGGACCCACTCCACGTTGAAGGCGGAGAAGATGGCCAGGGACGCGCCCGGGGCCATGCCGAAGAAATGGACCTGGATGACCTGGATGGTGTGCTCTGTGTAGTGGATGATCTGGACGAAGGTCATCACCGAGAACGCAGCCAGCCAGCCGAAGTGCTTGTACGTCCAGCTGATCTCGAAAAAGATGATCGGCACCCAGGGCGCCAGCGCCATCGCGAAGGCCAGGTACGCCGGCACGTTGCCGTGGAGCCAGCACAGGGCCAGGACCAGGTAGCCGCAGAAGGCGGCCCCCAGGACATAGCGCGGAGGCACGTCGTGCACCGCCAGCTTGGAAAACAGCGAGTCGACCTTGATCGGTGCGCGCACCGGAGCCGAAGACATCACCGCCACCTCCCTCTCACCCCCTCTGAGACGTTGCCGACACTGTGATGCCACGCGGCGCCGGCGTCAAGCTCGGCCTTGACTCGGCGGGCCCCAGAGTGAGCTCGGATTGCGGTCGCGGCCACCCAGTAGCATGGCCCCATGCCCGCTGCCGCGAGTGGCGTCGTTGAGCAGAACAGCCGCGAGCGCGAGCGGATGCGCGCGCTCGTTTCACGGCTCACCGATGAGCAACTGACGCGGCCCGTCACCGATCAGTGGACGGTGGCCGACATGCTCGGCCACATGGCCTTCTGGGACGCGCGCGCCCTGTCCCTCGCCGAGAAGCTGGAGGCGGGCAACTCGTTCACGGCGGCCGACCACGAGCCGGACGACGTCGATCCCATCAACGCCGCTGCACACGCGCTGCTGAAGGCTCTGCCTTCGCGACAGGTGGCCGAGCTGGCGGTTCGGCTGGCCGAAGAGACCGACCGGCGAGTTGCGGACCTTGACCCGCACCGACTGTGGCCCGAGGATCCCGAGAGCCCGCTCAACCCGTTGCGCGCGGGCCACCGGGCCGAGCATCTCGACGACATCGAAGCCGCCCTCGGCTGACATTGGCCTTCATCTCACGCGGCTTCAAGGGCCGCCGCGCCGCAACCGCCGACAGCTCGCGGTTGCCGCCCGGCCAGTACCTGACCACCGGCTTCCCAGTCCTGTCAGCTGGGCCGACGCCGCACACGCCGCTCGACCGGTGGACGTTCACGATCACCGGCGAAGTCGACGAGGAGCGCCGCTGGACCTGGGCCGAGTTCCAGGCACTGCCCGCCGAAGAGATCACGGTCGACATCCACTGCGTCACCAAATGGACCAAGCTGGACAGCCGCTGGACGGGGGTGCCGGTGGCGACCATGCTCGAGGGCGTGGACAGCGCGGCCGACTACGTGACCGCCTTCAGCGACGGCGGCTACACCACCAACCTGCCCCTCGAGGACCTGGTCGACGGCAAGGCCTGGATCGCCTACCGCTACGACGGGCAGCCGCTGGACCCCGAGCACGGCGGGCCCGCCCGTCTGCTGGTCCCGCACCTCTACCTCTGGAAGAGCGCCAAGTGGGTGCGCGGACTCCGCCTGACCCTCGAGGACCAGCCCGGCTTCTGGGAGTCCAATGGCTACAACATGTACGGCGACCCCTGGCGCGAGCAGCGCTACTGGGGCGACTGAGCGCGCCGGAATTCGATAACGCGCCTCATGGTGGCGTCGGCGCCCGCCATCCGGTTCATTCTTTCGCCCAGGGCCGGGGATAGATCGAGGGCCGCT
Source organism: Candidatus Dormiibacterota bacterium (assembly GCA_036378695.1). GTDB lineage: Bacteria > Chloroflexota > Dormibacteria > Dormibacterales > Dormibacteraceae > CF-28. The sequence goes on along the minus strand of DASUVY010000073.1, from coordinate 46,614 downwards.
TTGAGCACCCGGCCGGGTCCGGGCATGACCACGATCTCCGCGCGATCCCGCGCGATCGCCGTCAGCACGGCGGCCCCGACCTCGTGCGCGGGCGACGTCCCCAGGCGCGGCATCTGCAGTCCCATCTCGTCGCTGGTGCGCTGGCCCTGGCCCGCGTCCCGGATGGCGCCCAGGATGACGGCCGAGGCGCTCACGCCGCGAGCCCGGTAGTCGTGGCGCAGCACCCGGGTGAAGGCGATCAGGCCGTCCTTAGCCGCCGCGTAGGCCTCGGCGTATGGGAACCCGACCCGACCAGCGATCGACGAGATGTTCACGATGTGGCCGCGCCGCCGCCCGAGCAGGCGGGGCAGCAGCTTGTGCGTGAGCTGCATGGGGGCCAGGAGATTGAGGCGGATGATGGCTTCGTTCTCCCGCCAGGGCATGGCCTCGAACTCCCGCTGGGGGTCGCCGCCGGCGTTGTTGACGAGCACGTCGACGTGGCCGAACTCGCGCTCCGCCGCCTGCAGGACGCGGTCCTGGTCGCCCTCGTCGGTCAGGTCTGCGGCGACCGCCAGGGCGGCTCTGCCCGAGGTGCGCAGCTCTTCCGCCAGGGACTCCAGCCCGGCGGCGGTGCGGCCGGTGAGGACGAGGTTGTAGCCGCGGCCGGCCAGCGACCGGGCGATGTACTGACCGAGGCCCCGAGAGGCCCCGGTGACGAGGGCGGTGCCGGTGGTCAAGTGTGTCATACGAAGATTAATTGGCAACGCCAACGATTAATTCCGCCAAGTATTAGCTCGGCCTATGCTTGACCGTGCGATGACTACCGCCTACCCTCCTGCGCTGGCCGCCCGGGTCGGATTCATGCTGGCTCAGGCCCACATGGCCGCGAGAGCCAGGGCCGACCGTGCGCTGGACCGCCTGGGGCTGACCGCGAACAAGTTCGCGGCTCTGGCCACGCTGGCCAGCGAGGGTCCGGTGTCTCAGCAGCGCCTGAGCCGCCGCCTGCGCGTGGATCCGGCGACCATGGTCGACGTCATCGATGACCTGGAGGAGTCGGGGTACGTCCAGCGCCGCCGCAACCCGGAGGACCGCCGGGAATATGCCTTGCACCTCACGGCCAGGGGCCGGGCCCTGTACGCTCGCGCCGAGCGAGCGATCATCGAGATGGATCGGGAGACGGTTCGGGATCTGGATGCGCGGGAACGGCGGACGCTGATGGAGCTGCTCGGCCGCATCGCGGACCCCGAGCGCTAGGTTGGCCTCCGCCGCCTCGACCGGCGTGCTGGGGCGGCTGGCCTGGCGCCTGGGCCGGGTCGCCGACATCCTCCCGGAGACGCCGCGCGTCAGCACCCTCGTCTTCGAGGTGCCGGACTGGCCGGGCCACCTGGCCGGCCAGCATGTCGACATCCGGCTGACGGCGGAGGACGGCTACCAGGCGGAGCGCAGCTACTCCATCGCCTCCGCTCCGGAGGAGGGACGCGTGGCGCTGACCGTGGAGCGCCTGGACGACGGCGAGGTCTCGCCCTACCTGGTGGGCGAGGTCCGGCCCGACGACCGGCTCGAGCTGCGTGGTCCGATCGGGGGTTACTTCGTATGGCGTGCGGACGCCGAACCCGCGCGGCCGGTGCTGCTGATCGCCGGCGGCTCTGGTGTGGTGCCCTTGATGGCGATGATCCGCCACCGGCGCGCGGCCGGGGCGCGCACGCCGATGCGCCTGCTCTACTCCTCGCGGTCGTACGAGGACGTGATCTATCGGCAGGAGCTGGAGGGACTGGCCGCGGCGGAGGACGGGCTCGAGGTCGTGCACACGCTCACGCGCAGCCAGCCTTCGGGCTGGCAGGGCTACAGCCGCCGCCTCGACCGCCGACTGCTGGATGAGGTGGCCTGGCCGGCGAGCTCGGGCTGCGCCGTCTTCATCTGCGGCCCGACCTCCTTCGTGGAGGCGGCCGCGGCCGGGTTGGTGGAGAGCGGTCACCCGCCGCAGTCGATTCGCACGGAGCGCTTCGGCGCCACCGGGGGAGGGCAGTCGTGAAGCAGAGCGAGCTCAAGCTGGACGGCAACGCCATCGCCGGCGTCCTGGCCGAGATCTTCGCGGTGGAGATGACGGCGGTCGAGGGCACCTGCGCGGGCTGCGGCAACGTGGCTCCGATGGGCGCGGTCGACGTCTACGCGAACGCGCCCGGGATCGTGGTCCGCTGCCCGGCCTGCGCCCAGGTGCTGATCACGATCGTCAGGGCTCCCGGCCGGACCTGGCTCGACCTGGGCGGCCTCCGCCGGCTCCAGCTCGTCACTTGACGTACGCCCAGGCTGCGCAGGCGTGGCATGACTTCTACGTCACCGCCGGCGCCGCCGCGGCCACACTGGTCGGCCTGCTCTTCGTCGGCCTCTCGCTGCACATCCGCGTGGTGGTGGCGCACCCGGACGTGCGCGGCCTGGCCCGCGTCACCCTGACCGACTTCGTGGATGTGCTCCTGGTCTCGCTCATGGTCCTGGCGCCGGTCCCCGCCGTCAGCATCACTTACGCGCTGTTTTCAGCCTTCGTGGTGAGCTTCGCGATCACGCTGCGCGTGGGGTTCGACGGCTTTCGACGGCGGCGGCTGCGCACGATCGGCCTGCGGGTATTCGTCGCGCGCTTCGGACTGAGCGTGCTTTGCTACCTGGGACTCGGCGCGGTGGCCGCGCTCTTCGCGCGGGGCGACTACCAGGACGGTCTAGGTGCGCTCCTGGGTGTGGTGCTTGTCCTCCTCGCCATCGCCGTCCGCAACACCTGGGACCTCCTCGTCACCGTCGCCGACAAGCGCGCCGCGTAACCGCTCCTCCACTCCGGTCTCCAACGCCTCCACCAGCGGCGTTCGATGCCGGGCACGAGCCTCGGCCAGGGCAAAGTCCAGGACGTCGAGCTGGTCGGTTTCCCGCGCCCAGCCGCGCACGAACTCCGAGAAGGCCTCCGGCTGGTCGTGGCCGATCAGCAGGTCGAAGAGGCCGACCAGGACCGCCGGCGAGGCGTTCGTGGCGTGGCGCCGAGCCAGGTCGAGCGCTAGCGCCGCCGGGAGCGGCGCCAGATTGCGCAGGGCGGCGGCCAGCGGCTCACGACTTGCGTCCTCCGAGCCTGGATAGGCCGCGAGCGCATAAAGGTAGACCGGCGCCAGCTGGCCGCGGGAGACCAGGAATTCGGTGGCGGTCAGTGCCGGCTGGCCGGACATCTTCTCGGTGCGCCGGTCGCCATCGCCCAGCAGGTGGACGCTGTGCAGCTCCGCCGCATCAGGGTCGAGCTCGGCCAGGCAGAGCAGCGCGGCCGCCCGCAGTCCCGAGCAGTTCTCGCCCAGCGGACCGAACTCGTACGTGGTCAGCGCTGCCTCCACACGCTCCCGGTCTTCGACCGTCACCAGCGGCCGTAGGGCGTTCAGCAGCTCGGCGCGCAGCCTGGCCGCGGGGTCGCGCCGCGGCGCGGCCGCCAGCGCGTCGTAGCGCTCGACCAGGGTCGCGCGCAGGCGGGCGTCGCGGGGGACGCCCTCCAGCGCGGCCCTGATCTCTTCGCTGGTCCGGGCCCGATTCAGCAGGCCGAGCCGGACGCCTCCCGGATCGCGTTCCACACCCGCTCAGGCGTCAGCGGCATGTCGATGTGGCGCACGCCGATGTGGGCGACGGCGTCGATCACCGCGTTCTGCACCGCCGGCGTGGACCCGATGGTCCCCGACTCGCCGATGCCCTTGGCGCCGAGGGGGTTGTGAGGGCTGGGCGTGACCGTGGTCGCGGTCTCCACCATCGGGATCTCGCCGATGGAGGGAATCGTGTAGTCGAGGAGGGACGCCGTCAGCGGGTTGCCCTGGGCGTCGTGCAGCACCTCCTCGAAGAGCGCCTGGCCGACCCCCTGACCGATGCCCCCGAGCACCTGGCCCTCCGCCAGCAGCGGGTTGACGATGCGACCGCAGTCGTCCACCGCGAAAAAGCTCCGCAGGCGCGCCTCGCCGGTGTCCAGGTCGACTTCGGCCACCGCGCAGTGGGCGCCGAACGGGAAGCTGCCCTCGCCGTTGAAGTCGACCTCCGCGGCCAGCCCGGGGTCCATGCCCTCGGGCAGCCGGCCGCGATCGGCGGCGGCTGCCGCCAGCACCGCCCAGCTCAGTGCGCGGTCGGGCACCCCCGCTACGCCCACGCTGCCCTCGCGGAAGACGATGTCTTGGGGATTGGCCTCCAGGAGGTGGGCGGCCAGCTCGCGCGCCTTTTCCTTGACCTCGTGCGCGGCCTCGTGGACGGCCGAGCCGCCGTGCTGCATGGAGCGCGAGCCCACGGTGCCGATGCCGCGCTCGACCAGGTCGGTGTCGGAGTGGACCACCCGAACGGACTCCAGGGGCACGCCCAGCTGGTCGGCGGCGATCTGGGCCAGCGTCGTCTCGTGGCCCTGGCCGAAGGAGGTCGTGCCGCAGCGCACCAGGACTGTGCCGTCGCTCTCGACGGCGACCGCGCCCCATTCCGGCCCGATGCCGGCGGCCGTGACTTCGACGTAAATGGAGAGTCCGATTCCCAGCTGGCGGCGGTCGCCGCTCTCGCGGCGCCGAGCCTGCTCCGCGCGCAGAGCCTGGTAATCCGCCAGCTCCAGCAATACGTCGAGCGCGCGCCCGTAGTCGCCCGAGTCGTAGGTGGCGCCCCCGGCCGTGGTGTGCGGGAAGCGGTCGGGCGGGATCAGGTTCTTCCGGCGCAGCTCGGCGGGGTCCATCTCGAGCTCGGCCGCCAGCAGGTCCACGGCGCGCTCGATCATGGCCGCCGCCTCCGGCCGGCCGGCCCCTCGGTAGGCGCCGAGCGGCGTGGTGTTGGTGGCCACGCAGTCCGCCTCGTAGCGGATGCGCGGGATGGCGTAGACGCCCGACGACATCTGGCCGGTGAGGAAGGGCAGGAGCATGGCGATGCCCGGGTAGGCGCCCACGTCCGCCAGCACCTTGGCGCGCAGTCCGACCAGCGTCCCGTCGCGCTTGGCGCCCAGGGTGATTTCCTGGACCTGGCCGCGGCCGTGGGTCATCGTCATCAGGTTCTCGGTGCGGGTCTCCACCCACTGCACGGGTCGCTGCAGGCGGTGGGCGACGGCAGCCACCACCACGAGTTCGGGCCGCGCGCCGGCCTTGGCGCCGAAGCCGCCGCCCATGTCGGGAACCACCACGCGCACCGCGTTGGCATCGAGGCCGAGCGAGGCCGCGATCTCGCCCCGCAGCGCGAACGGCTGCTGGCTGGTCGCCCAAATCTGCAGGCGGCCATCCTCGGGCACCACCAGGATGGCCTCCGGCTCCATCGGCACCGGCGCCAGCTTCTGGTTGACGAAGCGCCCCTTGACGGTCACCTCGGCCCCCTCCAGGGGGTCCTCGTCGGTGCCGGACGCGAAATGGCCGGCGACGTTGGTGGGATGCCCCGCGAAGAGCTGCACCGGCGGTGAGTGAAGCGAGGCGTGGGGGTCCTTCAGCACCGCGAGCGGCTCCAGGTCCAGGTCGACGAGCTGGGCGGCGTCGACCGCCGCCTCGCGGGTTTCCGCCACCACGGCGGCCACCTGCTCGCCCGCGAAGCGCACCCGGTCGCGAGCTAGCCGCGGTCGTGCGAAGGGTGCCGGGACCATCTCGAAACCCACCCGGTCCGGGAGGTGGAGGTCGGCGGCCGTGAGTACGGCGACCACGCCCGGCGCGGCGGCCGCGGCCGTTGTGTCCAGGTTGCGGATCGTCGCGTGGGCCAGCGGCGAGCGGACGAAGGCCACGTGCAGGGTGCCTGCCGGTGGCCGGTCGTCGACGTAGTGGCCGGCGCCCGTGATCAGGCGCACGTCCTCGCGGCGCTTGACCGCGTTGCCCAGGATGGAGCCCGGGGTGAGCGTCTGCATCAGGCGCCCGCCCGCTCGGGGATGCGGGGCAGCTCCTCGATGGCCGCATCGATGCGTGACTGCGAGAGCTCGACGTCCTCCAGCTTGCCCGCGAAGTAGGCGTCGTAGGCGGACATGTCGAAATGGCCGTGGCCGGACAGCCCGAACAGGATCACGCGATGGTCGCCGGCCTCACGGGCCGCCGCGGCCTCCTGGGCGACCGCGCGGATGGCGTGCGCCGACTCGGGCGCCGGCAGGAAGCCCTCCGAGCGCGCGAAACGGACCGCTTCCGCGAAGCACTCGTTCTGCTTGTAGGCACGAGCCTCGACAACGCCCTTGTCGACCAGCAGGCAGAGCGAGGGCGCGTCGCCGTGGTAGCGGAGGCCCCCGGAGTGGATGCGGTCGGGGACGAAGCTGTGGCCGAGGGTGAACATCTTGACCACCGGCCCCATGCCCACCGCGTCCCCGAAGTCGTAGGCGTAGACGCCGCGGGTCAGGGTCGGGCAGGCGGCCGGCTCGGCAGCGATGAAGCGGGTTCGCGGCTGCTCGCCCTTGAGGCGGTCGCCGATGAAGGGATACGTGAGACCGGCGAAGTTGGAGCCGCCGCCGACGCAGCCGATGACCACGTCGGGGTACTCCCCGGCCATCTCCATCTGCTTCTTGGCCTCCAGGCCGATCACCGTCTGGTGCAGGAGGACGTGGTTCACCACCGAGCCGAGCGAGTACTTGGCGTCATCGTGCGTGGCAGCGTCCTCGACGGCCTCCGAGATGGCGATGCCCAGGCTGCCCGGCGAGTCAGGGTCCTGCTGCAGGATGCCCCGGCCGGCGTTGGTGAGATTGGTGGGCGAGGCGTGGACGGTGGCCCCCCAGGCCTCCATCATGGCTCGGCGGTAGGGCTTCTGCTCGAAGGAGACCTTGACCATGTAGACGGTGACCTCGAGGCCGAAGAGCGCGCCGGCGAAGGCCAGCGCCGAGCCCCACTGGCCGGCGCCTGTCTCGGTGGTCAGGCGCTTCACGCCCTCCTGCGCGTTGTAGTAGGCCTGCGGCACGGCGGTGTTGGGCTTGTGGGAGCCGGCGGGGGAGACGCCCTCGTACTTGAAGTAGATGTGGGCCGTGGTGTCGAGGGCCTTCTCCAGCCGCTCGGCGCGGTAGAGCGGGCTCGGCCGCCAGATCTTGTAGACCTCGCGCACGGGTTCGGGGATCTCGATCCAGGGCTCGGCCGAGACCTCCTGGGCGATGATCGCCTGGGGAAAGATGGGCGCCAGGTCGGCGGGTCCCATCGGCTGCAGGGTGGCCGGGTGCAGGTAGGGCGCGGGCGGAGCCGGGAGGTCCGGAAGGATGTTGTACCAGCGCTCCGGGATCTCGCTCTCCGCGAGCAGGATCTTCTTGACCATCACAGCCCTCCTGGTGAAACCGCAGCCTTCGCTGGCGAGAGAGTATCCCCGCGCTAACCTCTGTCACAAATGCGCACCGAAACCGAGATCAGCGAGCTTTCAGAACTGGACCGCACCCACTGGCTGCACCCGCAAGGCGACCTGGACGGCGCCCCGGGCACGGCGCCCCAGCTGATCTTCGAGAAAGGTTCCGGCGCCACCCTGGTCGACGCCACCGGCAAGGAATACCTCGACGGCATGGCCGGCCTCTGGAACGTGAACGTGGGCTATGGCCGGGCCGAGCTGGCCGAGACCGCGGCCGCGCAGATGCGCGACCTCGCCTTCCACTCCGCCTACAACGCCTTCGGCCACGCGCCCGGCATCCGGCTGGCCGCCAAGCTGGCGGAGCTGGCGCCGGGCGACCTGGAGGTCACCTTCTTCGCCTCGGGCGGGGCGGAGGCCAACGACACCGCCTACAAGCTCGCGCGCCTGTACTGGAAGCTGAAGGGCGAGCCGGGCCGCGTCAACGTGATCTCCCGGCTGCGCGACTACCACGGGCTGACCTGGGCCGCCACCCACGCCACCGGGCTGCCCGTCTTCTGGAAGAACATGGAGCCGCTGGCGCCCGGCTTCCTGCACGCGCCCGCGCCGGATCCGTACCGGCACGACCCGGCGTCCGGGATGGAGGCCGGCGAGGCCTACGCGGGCGCCCTTGAGCGCGTGATCCTGGAGGCCGGCCCGGAAACCGTGGCCGGGGTGGTGGCCGAGCCGGTGCAGGGCGCCGGCGGGCTCATCGTGCCGCCGGCCGACTACTTCCCGCGCGTCCGCGAGATCTGCGACCGCTACGGGATACTGCTCATCGCTGACGAGGTGATCACCGGCTTCGGCCGCACGGGCAAGTGGTTCGGTATGCAGCACTGCGGCGTCGATCCCGACCTGATGATCTTCGCCAAGGGCGTGACCAGCGGCTACCTGCCGCTGTCGGGCGTGATGCTGACGCGGGCTGTGCATGACGTGCTGCGCTCCCTGAAGGGCGCGCTGCCTCACGGCTTCACTTACAGCGGCCATCCCACGGCCTGCGCCGTGGCCCTGCACAACCTGCGCATCATCGAAGAGGAAGGCCTGGTCGAGCGCGCCGCGGTCCGAGGCAAGCGCCTGCGCGCGGGGCTGGAGACGCTGCGCCGCCACGAGCTGGTGGGCGACGTGCGCGGGCTGGGCCTGCTGGGCGGGCTGGAGCTGGTGCGCGATCGCGACACCAAGGAGCTGTTCGACCCCGGGCTGGGCGTGGCCCGGCGGGTCTTCCTGGCCGCGCTCGAGGAGGGTGTGATCGTGCGCGCGCTCGGCGGAGACGTGATCGCCATGTCGCCGCCGCTGGTGATCAGCGAGGAGGAGGTCGACCGGACGGTCGAGGTCCTGGACCGCGCGCTCGCCCGCGTCTCGGCGGACCTCACGGCGAAGGCCTAGAGGGGCGCCGCCAGCTTTGGCGGAGTGCACCCGTTAATTCGGGCATGCCGGACCGAGCCCTGGTCGCAGTCGTCGCGGTCATCCTGGTGTTGTCGGGCTTGGTGCTGGTCTATTCCAGGTTTGGGTTTGGCAGTCCCGTTGACCTGTTCCACCACAGGCTTACACAGGCCGAGCTTTGGGCGCGGCCGGAGGCGAAGCTACTCTCGTACCCGAGCGGGGTGTTCATCAGCCGCGACGGCGTTGACGAGGTGCCGAACGGGTGGGGGCCCCCGCAACAGGCCCACGTCGTGGAAGTGCAGGCGACCTCCGATCCCGAGATGCAAGTCGTTGGCTGGTATGACGGCGAGCTCCAGTCGCGGGGCTGGTCTCGGGTCGACTTCCCGCGGATGACCGTCTGGGAACAGGGCAAACTCTCTATAGCTGTCTATTTCGACGACCCGCCGCTCAGCCGGGGGCCGCAGCCACCGACCGGCTACCGAGAGTTTTCCGCCCAGCTGGCGGCCTGAAGCCAGCAGTCAGGCCGCGGCGGGCAGCGTGATGTAGAGCGCGGGATCGACCACGGCCTCGTTCAACCGCACCTCGAAGTGCAGGTGGGGGCCGGTCGAGAACCCGGTCGAGCCCTCGTAGCCGATGGGCGTCCCAACAGTCACGTACTGGCCGAGCGCCACCGTCGAGCGGTCGAGGTGGCCATACAGCGTCTGCAGGCCGCCGCCGTGGGCGAGGATGACGTAGTTCCCATAGCCGCCCACGGTGCTCCCGACCGCGACGACGATGCCGTCGGCCGCGGCCACGACCGGGGTACCGTCGGGGGCGGCCAGGTCGACGCCGGTGTGAAAGTGCGCGTACTGGCCGAGGGGTGGCTCGAACCAGAGGTCGGTCGGCCCGAAGGGCTGCGTCAGCACCGCGCCCCCGATGGGAGTTGCCAGGTGGGCCGTCGGGCCGCCGGAGGGAAGGCCGGCCTTCAACAGCTGCACCCGGCCCGCGCCCGCGTTGGCCGCGCTCCAGGCCTGGGTGACCGAAGCCAGGTTCAGGCTCTCCTGCTGCTGCTCGAGCATGTCGGTCAGGGTCGCCAGGTCGGCGGAGGACAGCCCCTGTTCGTTGCTGAGCGCAGATCGGAACTGCACGAGCAGGTCGTCTAAGGCAGAGGACACCTCGTCCTGCTGCGACAGCTCGGCCGTCAGCGAGTCGAGCTGGGCCTGCAGCGAGCTCTGCAATGCGGTCTCCGCGTCCTCGTCGGCCTGGCGCGCGTCGCGCTCAGCTTGCAGTCTGGCCAGATCGGCCTCGAGCTGGGTCTGCATGGCGTGCGCCCGCCGCCCGGCGACGATCAGCTCGGTGCCGGTGCGCAGGACGTCGCCGAGGTTCCGGGAGCGGGCGAAGAGCAGCGGCAGCGAGCTGGGCCGCCGCTCCAGGGCCCGCGCCAGGGCGCCGATCTCGCCCTTCTCGACGTCGATCCGCGCCTGCGTGTCGTCGATCTGCCGCGAGAGCTGGTCGATCTCCGACTGGAGCTGGTCGATGCGGACCTGGGCGGCGTTGATCTGGTCGTTCAGCTGGCCCTCCCTGGCGGTGTTGGCGGCCACCGCGTCCGAGAGCTTCTGCTGCTGGGCCACCGCGTTGGTCAGGTCGGCGCCGATCCGGTTGTGCAGCGCGGTGACGGCCGGGTCGGGGGTGGGGGAGACCCGCGGGCCGCTGGCCTGGCGCGTACCGGTGGCCGGCGAGGGCGACGTCCGCGCGGAGGTGGCGGTGTCCGCCCAGGCCAGGCCGGTCGACAGCAGAACGGCCGCCAGGGCCAGCGCCGCCGGCGCCAGCCTTCTCATGCGGCCAGCCGGCGCACGCCGAAGGCCGCCGCCACCGCGCCCAATGCCATGCCGGCGCTGATCAGCGCGGCGGCGTCAAGTTCCACCGCGCGCAGGCCGACGCCCGGCAGGACCGACGTGAAGACGGCGGAGCCGGCGTAGGAGAGCAGCCACCAGACGGCGGCCACCAGCGCGGCCGCCGCCAGGCCGGCGAACGCGCCCGTGGTCAGGCCTTCGACCACAAAGGGCCCGCGGATCATCCACTTGCGCGCCGAGAGCAGGCGGACCAGCGCGATCTCCTCGCGCCGGGCCAGGGCCAGCCCGCGGATGGCGTTGGCGCAGACCGCGTAGGAGACGAAGGCCAGCAGCAGGACCAGCACCAGGCCCACCACGCCGATCCCGATCACCAGGTCGCGCAGCCCGCGGTAAGCCTCAGGGTCATAGGAGGTGGGCTGGTCGGGATCGACCGCGGGGTCGCCGGCGACCGAGGCGGCCACCGCGCCCACGTTGGAGACCAGGCGCACGTGCACCTCGAGCGCCCCCGAGAAGGGATTGGCGCTGGCCAGGTCGGCCAGGTCTCCAAGTCCAGGCCGGCTGCGGGCGTCGGCCAGGGCCTCCTCGGGCGTGACCTGGCGCACAGAGGCCACCCGGGCATCACCGGCGAGCCGCGCCTGGAGGGCGGCTATGTCGTCCGAGGACGCGCCCGACGCCAGGTAGACCTCCAGCACGGAGGCGCTGGCCGCCTGGTCGATCGCGGCGTGGGCGAGCGCCACCCCGACCAGCCCGAAGATCCCAGTCATCAGCAGGAGCAGGGTCATCGAGCCCAGGGCAGGCGTGGTCGCGGACAGGTCGCGGCGCCAGGATCGGACCCCCGAGAGCACTACCAGCCGCCAGGCGTTGCCGACGTAGGCCAGGACTCGCCGCCAGAGCGGGCGGGGCGCCCGCATCGCGTTCACTTGCGCCGGGTCCGCGGCCGCGGCAGCCGCCGCGGCTGCTTAGCCGGCACCGGCAGCCGGGGCAGGCTCAACACCTGGGCCGCTCCGAAATCGAGGTGATGCGTGGCCACCACCACCAGCGCACCCTCGCAGGCGGCGTGGCGGAGCAGCTCCAGCACGCGGCCGGCGTTGGTCTCGTCCAAGGAGGCAGTGGGCTCGTCGGCCAGTAGCAGGCGCGGGCGCAGGGCCAGCGTGCGCGCAACCGCCACCCGCTGCCGTTCACCGAGGGACAGCTCGGCCGGGAACTTGGCTCGATCCTCGCCCAGCCCGACCTGCTCCAGGGCCTCGTTGGCGGCTCGCCGGATCACGCCGTAGGGCACGTCGGGCCTGGCCATCTGCAGCGCGACCACCACGTTCTCGAGGGCGTTCAGCCGGGGTAGCAGGCGATGGTCCTGGAATATGAAACCGGCATCGCGGCGCATGTGCTCGACCCCGCGCAGGAAGCGGCGGTGCAGCGGATGCCCGTCCACCCAGACCTGGCCCCGGTCCGGGCGCAGCTGGCCGTGGATCAGCCGCAGGAGAGTGGTCTTGCCGGCGCCCGAATCACCGACCACGGCCACCACATCGCCCAGCGAGGCCGCGAAGGAGAGCTGGTCGAGGACGACGCGCTTGCCGAAGGTCTTGCGCACGCCAGACATCTCCACAAGCGGGCGTGGGAGAACGGCCGGCTTAACCCGGCCGGCCGCGCGCTTCGCCGCGGGCGAGCGCCGTGTCTCCGCTCCCCTCCCAACCTCGTCAATAACCAAAGCAGCCCCACCAGCCGCACACCGCGGCGAACGTGAGCATAACCATCAGGCAGGGGCTACGGCCGAGCAGCGAGCGTCGGTTACGAATCCTTTACCTGGCGGTCGGCGGAAGTGGCCAGGCGGCTGCGACCTTGTCGCGCCGATGCAATACCTCGCCCTGGCCGCCGTCCTCAACCGCGCTGCCGACTACCTCGACGCCCACGGCCTCAGATCGGGAAGCTGGGGGTCACCGGGCGGCGCCGTGTGCATGGACGCGGCCCTGGCCATCGCGCTGGACCGCGACCCGGCCGCGCTGGGCCGGATGTGGTTCGTGAACCCGGTTAGCAACCCCACCCTGCGTGAGGTCGGCGAGGTGATCCTGGCCAGCGGGATCCTCGACCAGCTCCCGGTGCCCGCCGCCGAACCCGGCGCGCGGCGCCGCCTGCGGCCGGCCGTCATGGACGCCCGCCGCGCGGTGATCGAGCTGGCCGCCTGGTCGGATGCGCCCGGCCGCACCGCCGCCACCGCATCCGCCGCCCTGCGCGCCCAGGCGGTGGCCCTGATGCGGACCCGGACTGCCAAGTCCCAGGCGCCCCGCGTGCGCGAGCTGCTGCCCGCCCTGGCCTGAGTCTCCGGGCCGGGTAGAGTCCGGTGCGGTGTTCCTGCTCAAGGCGCTGGAGACGGCGTTCTTCATGTTCTGGGAGGTCCTCTGGCCTCTGGTCCTGGGTTTCCTGATCTCGGCCCTGGTCCAGGCGCGGGTGTCCAGAGGGGCGGTGGTGGCGGCGCTGGGGAGGGATGGCCTGCGGGGCGCCGGGCTGGCCACCGTGCTCGGTGCGGCCAGCTCCAGCTGCTCCTATGCCGCGGTGGCGGTGGCGCGCGGGCTCTTCCGCAAGGGCTCGACGTTCACCAACGCCATCTTGTTCGAGTTCGCCAGCACGAACCTGGTCTTCGAGCTGGGGCTGGTGCTGCTGGTGCTGCTGGGCTGGCAGTTCCTGGCCGCCGAGTTCGCCGGGGGGCTGCTGATGATCGCCATCCTGGCCGTGATCTTCAAATACACCCTGCGCCGCCGCCTGGTGGACGCCGCCCGACAGCAGGCGGAGCAGGGCCTGGCCGGCCGCATGGAAGGCCACGGCGAGATGGACATGTCGGGCCACGACACCTGGACCGCGGTCAGCCACTACTTCTACATGGACGCGGCCAGCCTCTGGCAGGACCTCCTGATCGGGTTCTTGCTGGCGGGGGCGCTGGCGGCCTGGGTGCCCGACTCTTTCTGGCGGGCGCTCTTCTTCAGCGGTCAGCCGGCGGCGGCCAACGTGTGGGGATCGCTGATCGGACCCGTCATCGCCATGCTGAGCTTCGTCTGCTCGGTTGGCAACGTGCCCCTGGCGGCAGTGCTCTGGAACGGCGGCATCAGCTTCGGCGGCGTGGTCAGCTTCATCTTCGGCGACCTCATCATCCTGCCCATCCTCGACATCTACCGGAAGTACTACGGGACGCGCGTCAGCCTCTACCTGCTGGCCGCGTCATATGTCGCCATGGTGCTCAGCGGGCTGGTGATCGGGCTGCTCTTCCAGGCCCTGGGGCTGGTGCCCGCCCACCACGCCGTGGCCGTCCTGCAGGCGCAGCCGAGCTGGGACTGGAACGCCTGGCTGAACATCGCGGCGCTGCTGGTGATGGCCGTGCTGGGCTGGCGCTTCCTGCGCACGGGTGGGCCGGCGATGCTCCGCCACATGAACGCGCCGGCCGGCTCCGGCCATCACGATCACCACGATCACCACGCGCATGAGCATTAGGTCGTATCGTTCTTAACCGACTCGTGCAGAGCCTAGAAACCTCCGCCCGACCTCGCCGCGCGCCTCAGTGGGTGGCGACCTACCGCGAGATGATCACGGCCATGGAGCGCCACTTCGCCACCGCCAGCGTGCACGTCGGCGGACGTCCCAATCGCGCCCTGGAGGCGTCGCTGCGCCGCCGGAACCGCGCGCTGCGCGCCCGCCTGGCCTACTGGGAGCGGCGGCTTCCCAAGGAACGCACGGACCACCCGGCCTAGCAGGGTGTTGAGAAAGGGTCGTCGAGCGATTCGGTGATCCAGGTGGTCCAGATTCGGGCGCAGTTCCGAGCACCGCAGCGAGCGCATCCGAACGATCCGTGAGCGAGGAGCGCAGGAACTAAGCCCGAAGATGGGCCGCATGTGCGCCGAAGCGCCGACGCGGCCGAAGGCCGGCAGCCCTTTTTCAACGGCCTGTTGAGTCAGACTGGGCTCGTGGATCGCATGAGCCCGCTCGACGCGTCGTTCATCCACATCGAGGACGCCAACAACCCGATGCACATCGGGAGCGTGGTGGTCTTCGAGGGACCGCCGCCGGCCTATGGCGACCTCGTCCGGCTGGTCGCCGGCAAGCTGCCGCTGGTCCCGCGCTACCGCCAGAAGGTGCGCGAGGTGCCCTTCCAGCTGGGGCGCCCGGTGTGGGTCGACGACCCGCACTTCACGATCCTGTACCACATCCGGCGCACCGGCGTGCCGGCGCCGGGGGGCGAGGAGGAGCTGCGCAACCTGGCCGGCCGCGTGCTGGCGCAGCACCTGGATCGCGCCCGGCCGCTCTGGGAGCTGTGGATGGTGGAGGGCCTGCGCCAGGACCGCTGGGCGCTGATCGCCAAGACCCACCACGCGATGGTCGACGGCGTCTCCGGCACCGACCTGCTGGCCGTGCTGCTGGACGCCAGTCCGGACGGCGCGTCACCCGTCGAGATGGAATGGCGCGCGGAGCCGGAGCCCAACGCGCTGCAGCTGCTGGCGGACACCGCCGTGAGCAGCGTCATGGACCCCTTGACGCACGTGCGCGGGCTGCCCGCGGTCGCGCGCACGCCGCTGGCCACCATCAGCTTTGCGCAGGAGATCCTGGCCGGCACGGTCAGCCAGGCTCTGCGGCTGGCGCGGCCCGCTGCCCCCGGGCTCAACGGGCCGATCGGACCTCACCGCCGCTGGAGCTGGGCGCGGGGCTCGCTGGCCGAGATCAAAGAGATCCGCGAGGCCTTCGGCGGCACCGTCAACGACGTGGTGCTGGCGGTCATCACGCGCGGCTTCAGAGACCTGCTGCGCGGACGCCAGATGGCGCTCCAGGGCCGCATGGTGCGCACGCTGGTGCCGGTGTCGGTGCGGGCGCCACATGAGCGCGGGACCTACAACAACCGCGTCTCCGGCATCTTCGCGGACCTGCCCGTGGAGGAGGCGGACCCGGTGGCCCGCCTGCACCGCGTGAGCGAGCAGATGGAGGGGCTGAAGAGCACCAGCCAGGCCGTCGCCGGCGACGTCCTGGCGCGGATGAGCGGCTTTGCGCCGCCCATGCTGCTGGCGCTGGGTGCACGCCTGGGCACGATCTGGCCGCAGCGCAGCGTCAACACCGTCACCACCAACGTGCCCGGGCCGCAGGTTCCGCTGTACGCGGTCGGCCGCCGCATGCTGGAGGCCTATCCGTACGTGCCCATCGGCGGCAACATCCGGATCGCGATCGCGATCTTCTCCTACTGCGGGGTGCTCAACTTCGGCGTCACCGGCGACTACGACACCGTGAGGGACCTGGACGTGCTGGTGGCCGGGATCGAAGCCGGCCAACAGGAGTTGCGGGAGCGGGCGCGCAAGGAGCGGCCCAAAAGCCGGCGGCGCCCGGCCCGCAGGCCGAGCGCCGCCCGGGCGTCAGCGGCCCGCGCCGCTCGCCCGCGCCGTCTTCGAAAGAGCTGACTTAGGAGCCCGCTCGGCGGCCTTGGCCTGCTTCTCCGCGCGCTTCTCTTTCAGCGACTTCTGGGGCGCCTTCTTGTTCTTGCCCATGAGCTTGTCCGAATACCTCCAGGAACGAAAAATGAGACGGGTAGGCGCGATTCTACGTTGAGACCAGCGCCAGCGAGGCTGCGATAAGGGCCTGCCCGCACTGGTAGAGAACGATGTTCACCGGGCGACCCCAGCGCAGGGGTCCGACGAAGTGGTACCACGCGAAGAGGCCGTCTGAGGCCAGGAAGAGGATGGCCCCGGCGGCCGCCAGGGGGTTGAGTGTGGCGCAGGCGGTGGCCGTCATCGCCACGATCACGATCATGTAGAGCAGCACCGGGCGCACCAGCTTCTCGTCGCCGGAGGCGCGCAGGCCGGCCACCAGCCAGCGCTGGTAGACCAGGATCGCGGCCAGCCCCACCAGCCCGGCCGCGATCAGCACCGGCAGGTTCTGGCGCTGGGCGGTGAAGGCCAGGATATAGGCCAGGTGCCCGGCCAGGAAGGGGGCCAGGGCGCGCACGCTGACACCGCCCATCAGCAGGACGTCTCCCAGCCCTCCCAGCAGGAGCCCGCTGACGATCAGCCAGTGGACCGGCTCGCCCGCCGGCTTGAGCAGCGCCGCCGCGATCGCAAGCAGGATCATCGTGGCGGGCTTTGCGATGAACTCGATGGCGCGCAGGCCGGCCAGCACGCTCGTCCAGGTGATCAACGCGGCGACCGCCGCGGGGATGAAGAAAGCGATGCCCAGGCTCATGTCTGGCTGAGGTCGAGGCCGGCGTCCGGCGGCTCGGCCGGCGGCGACCACCGGATGTAGGGGTGGCCGGTTTCCACGTGGTACTCGTTGGCGCGCTCGACCGTCGTGTCGTAGGCCGCCTGGAATGCGCTGATATCCCGGGATATCAGCGCCTGGTAGGCGCGCTCCAGCTGGTCGCGGTCGAAATCGGCGATATGAGCGGCGTACTTGGGGCGCGTGACGGCCAGGCCGCGCAGCAGCGAGCGCACGCGGCGCAGGAAGTAGGCCGCCAGGTCCCAGTTGCCGCCGCGGGCCGCGTGCCAGGCCATGGCGTGGCAGTGGCCGACCGCGCGCATCACCTCTCCGGTGCCGGGAAGGGCGTCGGCGACCTGCTCCGGCGTGAGGTCGCCGTGCCGGGAATGAATGATCGTCACGAACGGGATTTTCCCGGTTCACGTATCCTTGGCGACGCTTTGAAGGTCGTGGTCAAGGATCCGGAGGAATTCGAGCAGGCTCTGCGCGAGTTCCGCCGCAAGGTCCAGGAGCAGGGACTGGTGCGGGAGATGCGCCGCCGCACCCACTATGTCCCCCCGGCCGAGGCTCGCAAGATGAAGAGCCTCCGCGCCCGGCGCCGGCGCACCCGCTAAGCCTGGGTATAATTTCGCCTGTTCGGTGGCAATGGCGGAGGGGAAACACCCGTTCCCATTCCGAACACGGCAGTTAAGCCCTCCAGCGCCGATGGTACTGACGGAGTGATCCGTTGGGAGAGTAGGTCGTTGCCGAGCATCTTTTGAGGCTCCCTCCGGGGAGCCTCAAAACTTTCTAGGCGGGCGCCTCCTCTTGGACCATATCGGGCGTCAGCGCCGGCATCAGCAGCAGCACCCGCGCGGTCAGGGTGACCAGCAGCAGCAGCACGGCCGCCAGCACGCTGTTCACGACCTCGCCCACCGTCTGGTGGAAGACCACGATCAGCAGCCCCAGCAGCACCACGCTCCCGGCCAGGATGGGCACGAACAGCCGGTCGTGGACGGCCATCAGGAACTGCACGAGCAGGTTCACGAGGCTGATGCCCAGGCCGATCACGCCGATCCGGAACACGTAGGGCGCGGCGTCGTGGAAGGTCGACGTGAAGAGCACGTTGACCACCAGTCCCGGCACTGCTCCGAAGACCAGCAGCGCGCAGGCGCCCAGCGCCGCCATGATGCCCGCCGACATCAGGAGGATGCGCCCGGGGTGCGCGTTGCGGTGCACGGCCTCGACCACCCGCGGGAACAGCACCTGGCTGACCGACAGCGTCAGGTAGTACACGATCGTCCCGATCTTGTTCAGGCCGCCGTAGATGCCCGCGTCGTGCTCGGGCAGGTAGTGCTTGGCCAGCACCACGTCCAGGTTGAAGAGCAGGATCACGCCGAGGGTGCCCGCGCTGGCGGTCAGCGCGAAGCTCGCCATCGAGCGCAGCGGCACGCGCGAACCGTGCACGCGCAGCACGTCGCGCAGCCCGTACATGCCGATGCCGAAGGCGAACAGCACTCCGCCCAGCAGCGCGATCATGGCGCCGACGACCGCCAGGCTGATCTTGAGCAGGACGAAGAGCAGGCCGGTGCGCACGATCAGCTCTAGCGAGAGGTTGGCGCTGAGCGCCGTGAAGCGCTGGGTGCCCTGCAGGACCCCGCGGGGCACCGCCGTGAACCAGAAGACCGCGGTCGCCGCGCCCAGCCAGAGCAGCGGCACCGGGCTGCGCAGGTTGAGGAAGGCCGCCGCGGGGATCGAGAGCACCGCCGCCAGCACCAGGAAAACCAGCGCCGGGATCGCCAGCACCTGGAGGGTGCGCAGGATCACGTAGCGCTCGCCTGAGGTGTCGCCGCGCGCCTCCAGGGTCGCGGTGTAGCGCGCCAGCACCAGGATCAGGATCAGGTTGACGACGCCGCCGACCGTGTACAGGGCGACCAGCGACGCCACCTCGCCGTAGAGCGCCGGGCCCAGGATGCGTCCGGCGATCGCGTGGTAGACGAAGCCCCCGAAGCCGGCGACCAGGCCGCCCACGAAGAGGACCAGGTTCTGGCGCACCAGGCGGCTCTCGCGCAACGCCCGGAAGCGGGAGGAACGGGGTGGCGCCGTGATCGTGGGCGGAGAGGGTTCGGCTGGCGCGGTCACCTGGGCCAAATCTTAGGTGCCACCCAGCCCGACCTATCCTGGATAGCCGCATGCCCGCCAAGCCGCTGGTCTCGGCGCTGATCGTCAGCTACAACGTCAAGGACCTC
Source organism: Candidatus Dormiibacterota bacterium (assembly GCA_036378695.1). GTDB lineage: Bacteria > Chloroflexota > Dormibacteria > Dormibacterales > Dormibacteraceae > CF-28. The sequence goes on along the minus strand of DASUVY010000073.1, from coordinate 27,695 downwards.
CTCCTCGACAGCCTGCAGGCGTTCTTCGCCAGCTCCGATGTACCGGTGGAGGCAGTCGTTGTCGACAACGCCAGCCGCGACGGCTCCGCCGATGCTGTGGCCGAGCGCTTCCCCGACGTCAAGGTCATCCGCCAGGCCCGCAACGTCGGGTACGGCAAGGCCAACAACATCGGCCTTCAGGAGTGCGAAGGCCGCTTCGTCCTGCTGCTCAATCCCGATGTGACCGTGGGCGAGGGCTGCGTGGGCAAGCTGGCGGACTTCCTGCTCGTGCGCCCGGACGTGGGCGCCGTGGGTCCTCGGCTGCTGCGGCCGGAAGGCCAGGCGGACCTGGCCGCGCGGCGGGGCTTTCCGACCCCGGCGACCGCCTTCTACCGACTTAGCGGGCTCAGCCGCGTCTTCCCGCGCAGCCGGCGCTTCAACCGCTACAACATGGGCTTCCTGCCCGAGAGCGAGGTCCACGAGATCGACGCGGGTACCGGCGCCTGCCTGATGCTCCGGCGCGCGGCCGTCGACCGCGTGGGCTTCTTCGACCCCGACTACTTCATGTACGGCGAGGACCTGGACCTCTGCTACCGGCTCAAGCTGGGCGGCTGGAAGATCTACTACCTGCCTGCTGCCACGGCCGTGCACCTGAAGGGCGCCTCCACCCGGCAGGCCACCCGGCGCATGCTCTATGAGTTCCATTCGGCGATGTGGACGTTCCATCACAAGCACTACGCGGAGGAGTACCCCGCCTTTGCCAACGGCCTCGTATGGGCCTCCATCTGGGCGCGCTGGGCGGTGCTGGCGGCTCGAGCTTCCGTGACGAAAGACCCGACGGTTTCGCCTTAGCCCATGTACCACCGCATAGCTCACAACCGGCGCCTGAGCGTGATCGTGGTGGTTGCTTTCCTGCTGGTCTGGGTGGCGGTCGGCCTGCTGGTCGGCGGGATCTGGGGACGCGGCTGGGCCGGCGCCATTGCGGGCGCGGTGATCCTCAGCCTCGTCGCGGCCGGCGCGGCGCTGTTCTCCTACTACTTCGGCGCGGGGACCGTGCTGGCAATCTCGGGCGCGCAGCCGGCGGACCCCCAGCAGTTCGCGCAATTGCACAACATCGTGGAGGCGCTGGCCATCGGTGACGGCCTGCCCAAGCCGGCCGTCTACGTGATCGACGACGCCTCCCCCAACGCCTTCGCGACCGGGCGGGATCCCCAACACGCGGCGGTCACCGCCACCACGGGGCTGCTCCAGATGATGAATCGTGAGGAGCTCGAGGGGGTGATCGCGCACGAGATGAGCCACATCCGCGACTACGACGTGCGCCTGCTGCTGATCGTCAGCACGCTGGTCGGGCTGGCGGCGTTGATCGCCAGCTTCGCTTTCCGCGGCGCCTTCACGATGCGCGGGCGCGACTCGGCGCAGGTGGCGCTCGCCGCGCTCGCGCTGGGCGTCATCTTCTCGCTGATCGCCTGGATCGTGGGTCCGCTCATGCAGCTGGCGCTGTCGCGCGAGCGAGAGTCGCTGGCGGATGCCGAGGGGGTGGCGCTGACGCGCAATCCCGCGGGCCTGATCTCCGCCTTGCGGAAGCTGGCCGCCAACGACCAGCCGCTGCAGACCTACAACCACGCGACCGCGGCCATGTACATCGACAACCCGCTCGAGCACCACGACCACTGGTTCAACCACCTGTGGGATACGCACCCGCCCATCCAGGAGCGGATCGCGGCTCTGGAGCGCATCTCGCAGGTCCAGCAGACCTAGGCTGAGCTGAGACCCCTCCCCGCGGCGCGGGGAGGTGGCGCCCGCCAGGGCGCCGGAGGGGGACAAGCGACCCCCACCGCCTCGCTGCGCTCGGCACCTCCCCATGAATGGGGAGGAGTCCGCCGATCGCATTCCTATAATCCCCGCGCCCATGGCGGCGGTGATCTCCCGGCAATCCCTGCTTCTCTTCGTCGCCCGCCTCTTCCGGGTGCGCCGCAGCGAGATGGCGCGGGTGGGCCGGATGACCTCGCTGGCCGTCGTCCTGGGCTGGGGGATGTACTGCGCCTTCAACGCCACCCAGGCCATCTTCCTGGTCCAGTCCGGCCCCGAGGCGTACCCGCTCTTCTTCATCCTCCTGGCCCTCACGGTCTGGCCCGCGGTCGCCCTCCAGGGCGCGCTGGTGCGGCGGTTCGGCGTCGGGCGTGCCTTCCGCTACCAGCTGCTGGCCAACGCCGTGATCCCCGTCACCTTCTATCTGATCTACCGGGCCTACGAGACCCAGTTCGGCGTGGCCTTCGCCCTCTACATCGGCTACTCGGTCGCCTTCGAGCTTGTGATGCTGCTCTTCTGGAGCTTCGTCTCCCAGCACTTCAACCTGCTCGAGGGCAAGCGCATCTTCCCGGTGATCGCGGCCGGCTCCAGCGTGGGCTACATCCTGGCCGGGGTCACCACCAGCCTGGTCTCCCCGGTGGCGGGCACCGAGTCCCTGATGTTCTTCTGGAGCCTGGGCGCGGGCATGGCGGGCCTGATCGTCTACATCAGCGAGCGCCGCCTCTACCGGCCCGCCGTCGAGGACGAGGCCGACGAGTTCCTCGTCGAAACCCAGCGCCGGCGCCACAGCGGCCGTCTCTTTGCGCTGGTCGACGCCCTCCGCTATCTGCGCAAGAGCTCGTTGGTGCTGGCCTTCGTGGTGATGGCCGGGCTGCTGGTGGTCACCATGCGCGTCTCGGACTACCTGGTGGCGGTGGTCTTCGTCAACGTCACCCACCGCCGGCTCAACGACCTGAGCGTCCTGATCGGCAACGCCTGGCTGATCAGCTACTTCGTACAGCTGGTGCTGGCGCTCTGGGTGACGCCGCTGCTGCTCAACCGGGCCGGCGTCAAGAACGTGATCCTGGCCCTGCCGGCGGCCGCGGTGGCTGGCTTCGTGGCAGTGGCCTTGGCGCCGGGCCTCAACGCCGCCATCTTCCTGTTCGTGATCCGCAACGGCCTCCAGACCGGCGTGGACGACCCGGCGCAGCAGATCCTGGGCAGCGCGCTGCCGGCGCAAGTCGCGCCCAAGCTGAAGCTGCTGCTGGACGACTTCACGCTGCCGGGGGCCGCGATCCTGGCCGGCCTGTTCTGCGGCGCGCTGGGCGTGATCGCGCCGCAGGCGGACCTGGTGGTTCTGCTGGCGGTGGCCGGGGCACCGCTGGGGCTCTGCTTCCTGGCCGCGGCCTGGTGGATGCGCGGCCACTACGTGAACGCGGTCTACGACCGCCTGCGCACGCACGCCATCTCTCTGAACGACCTGGTCCAGGCCATCGGCCGCCCCAATCCCGCCCAGATCCGCGAGCTGCGCTCGCACCTGGCCGACCCCGATGCCCAGGTCCGCCAGTTCGCTGCCGCCGGACTGGGCCGCCTGGCGCCGGAGTCCTTCCGGGCCCTGGTCCCGCAGCTGGCCACCTCCCCGGACCCCATGCTCCGCCGGATGGCCTTCCAGATGGCGCGTCCGGGCGCCATCACGCGCGAGATGTGCGAGGCGGCCGAGCAAGACCGGGATCCCTGGGTGGTGGCCGCGGCCGCGGTGGCCGGCTTCAAGCTGCACCCGCCCTGGCCGCGCAGCGTGGCCCTGCTGGGGAAGCTCGACCGCTCCAAGGTTCCGGAGACGCGCGCCGCCGGGGTCTGGGCCGCCGCCTTCGTGGTCGACGAGAAGCTGGTGCTGACGGCCATGGAAGACCCCTCGCCGCGGGTGCGCCTGGAGGCGGTGCGCAGCTTCGCCAAGCTCAAGGGCGCGCTGCCCGGCGCCGCCGATCCGCTGGTCCACCTGATCGGGGATCGCAACCTGGAGGTGCGGCGGGAGGCCCTGGAACAGTGCATCCGCTGGGCGCCGCCCCCAGGCCGCGCCGAGCTCTTCGAGGAAGCGCTGATCAACGCCCTCACGACCGGCGACCGCTCGACCCGCCGGCTGGCGGCGCAGGCGATGGCGGTGCAGGCGCCCAACGCGCTGGAGCGCGCGCTGCCGCACCTCGAGAAGAGCGCGACCGAGACCGCGGTGGCCACGATGGAGGCGCTGGTGCGCTGCGGCATCCCGCGGCTGGTGCAGCAGGCCCAGGACCACCTGGAAGGCCGGTTCGAGCGCGCCGAGGGAGCCGCGCGGCTGGCGGCGCGACTGCGGGGCATGGCCCGCCTGGCGGGCGGAGGCGAAGACGCGCGCTTCATGGTCCTGCGCCACGCCCTCGACGACTACGTGCGGCAGACGATCGAGGTCTCGTTGGGCGCTATGCGCGCGCTGCACTCCAAGCGAGGCTTCACCACAGTCGAGCGCGGGCTGAAATCAGAAGCTGCGCAAGCGAGGATCGAAGCGCTGGAGACGCTGCTAAACTTCGGCCCCGGCTGGTTGGCCGGGCCCCTGGTGCGGCTGTTGGATGCCGAGGCCTACGACGAGGGCGGCGGGCGGCTTCCATCCTCCCAGGAGTTGGAGGACTTGAAGGAGCATCCCGACCACTGGGTGCGGCTGGCCGCGAGCGCGGTCGAGCGAGGGGAGGTTGAAGAAGATTTGAAAGACCTCATCGCGCTCAAGAAGGTGCCCCTGTTCGCGCAGCTCTCGCTGGAGCAGCTGTCGAGCATCGACCGCCTGATGGTGACCCGCCATTACTTGAAGGGCGAGCACATCTTCGAGAACGGGGACCTGGGCTCGGAGCTGTTCATTGTGCTTGACGGGGAGATCCGCATCCACCGCGACCAGCCCGGCCGCGAGGTCACGCTGGGCCGCATCGAGGCCAGCGGCTACTTCGGCGAGATGGCCGTGTTCGAGGACCTGCCCCGCTCGGCGGGGGCCATGGCCGCCGCCGACAGCACATTGCGGGTGCTGCGCAAGGACCGCTTCAACGCGATCGTGCACGAGCACCCCGAGGTGATGCTGGAGGTCATCAAGTACTTGAGCCAGCGCCTGCGCATGGCCAACGAGCAGCTGGGCCTGGCCGCGCGCACGGCCGAGCCGGCGCAGCCGGTCGGCGCCAGAGCCTAGGAGGAGGCGGGCTCCAGCTCCTCGTCGGGCGCCACGTCGGTGTGCACGTTGTTGCCCACCACCTCGGTGATTCGGGAGCCGGGCAGCCGCGCGTGGCCGGCCAGTGGCCGCGAGCGCCTGATCACCAGCTCGCGGATAGAGCCGTCCTCGCTCGTGAACACGCGCTCGACCTCGCCCAGTCGGCGGTTGCCGCTCCAGACCGGGCTGCCCTGGGTGATCTCGTCCTCCTGCTCCAGGTTGGGGTCGATGTGCACCGGCGGCTCGTAAGGCGCTTGCCCGATCAGGGCGCCGGTCACGTTCAGGAAGTTGGAGAGCGTCCAGCCGAAGGGGGCCGACCAGTGCTCGCCGGGGGCGCCCAGGTGGTCGTGCTCGGCCGACGGCAGCTTGCGCAGCTCGTCGCGGGTGAGGTCCGCGCGCAGGCCGCCCTCGACAGGCGCCAGGCGGCGGACGCCAACCAGGTGCCCGTCGACCACGACGTGGGTGACGCGGTGGGCCGCTTCGTCGACCACCAGGCGATCGATGGCCCCCAGCACATGGCCGTCGCGGCCCATGACATCTTCGCCGGGATGCAGCTCTGTCAGAACGGCGCCTCGGACTCGGCGGCCACCGGCGCCGCGGGCTCGCCGCGCACCTCGATCCGGGCCTGGGCCGCCTCCAGCCGCTCCTGGCAGAGCTTCAGGTACGTGCGAGCTTCGTCGACGGCCTTGAGCGAGTCCTCCAGCGAGAGGCGGCCCTCCTCCAGCTCGCGCAGCTTCTGATCGAGCTTCTCCAGCGCCTGCTCGTAGGTGAGGTCGCTCACTGCAGAACGTCGTCCACTCGGGTGCGCAGCGCCCCGCGCCCCAGGCGCACGCGCACCCGGCGCCCGGCGGCCGTGTCGCCGGCCGCGCGCAGGACCCGCCCCGACTCCTCGTCGAGCGCGATCGCGTAGCCGCGGGCCAGAACGCCATCCGGGCTCAGCGCGGTCAGGCGGCGCTCACGAGCGACCAGCGCTTCGGCGGCCGAGCGCAGGGCGCGCTGGGCGGCGCTGGACAGCCGGAGCTCTCGCTCGGCCAGGTCCCGCCGGCGGCGCGACAGCTGGTCGGCCGGGCGCAAGCGGCCCAGCTCGGCCACGAACCGGCGCAGCCGCTCAACCCTGCGCTCCAGCAGGCCATGGGGCACCCGCCGCAGCCGTTCGGCCCGGGCAGCCAGGCGGTCGGCTTCGCGCTCGAGGCGTGCGCCCAAAGCGCGCGCCAGGCGCGCATCGCGCTCTGCGAGCTGGCGCTGGAGGTCCGCCTTGCGCGGCACCACTCGCGCCCCGGCCTCGGTCGGCGTCCGGCATTCGGCGTCGGCCACCATGTCGGCGAGGGTGCGGTCCGAAGTGTGGCCGAGGGCCGTGACCACGGGGATCCGGGAGGCCAGGATCGCCCTCGCCACCGGCTCGGTGTTGAAGGCGTACAGCTCCTCGAAGCTGCCGCCGCCGCGGGCGATCACTACCACGTCCGCCTGCGCGTCGCGGTTGCAGCGCTGCAGCGCCACCACCACGCTGCCCGGCGACGCCGTCCCCTGTACGAGCGCGGGATAGACGGAGATGTCCATGTTCGGGTAGCGGTCGCGGATCGTCTCCTGGAGGTCATGGATCACGGCCCCGGTGGGCGAGGTGATGAGCGCCACGCGCCGGGGCAGGAACGGCAGGCGCCGCTTGCGTGCGGGTTCGAAGGCGCCCTCGGCCTCCAGCCGCTGCTTGAGCCGCTCGAGCTGGGCACGCAGCTTGCCCACGTCGTCGAACTCGACCCAGTCGACGATCAGGCGCAGCTTGCCGCCCTGGGGCCAGAAGTCGACCTTGCCCCGGAAGATGAACTCCTGCCCATCCTCGGGCAGCATGGGCAGGCGCCGGGCGTCCCCGGCGAAAAGGAAGGCCTCGACCACCGCCCCGCGATCGCGGATGGTGAATCCGTAGTGCCCGTTGCGCAGCGCCTTCATGCCGCTCACCTCGCCCTTGACGAGCACCGCCGCCAGCGGCTGCAGCCGGCGCCGGATCTCGAAGGCCAGCTCGCTGACGCTGAGCGGCGGCCGGGCCTGCTGGCCTTCGCTCTGGATCACCTGCAGGCCCCGGCCGGGATGGCCAGCGGAATCGCCACCGAGATCGGCGCCGAGAGCTGGCCGCTGCCCTCCCACTTGTAGATCGCCTGGTGGCCGCTGAACCAGACCGTGGTGCCGTCCACCACGACCGGGTCGGTGGGGTCTGACGCCCCGAGCGGCTGGTCGTAGATGACCGCGGGCACCAGGACCTGGAAATGCCCGCCCGCCGTCTGCACGCCCAGGATGGGGGTGGGGCCCAGGGCACCGAAGACGCGCACGCTGCCCCCCGGAAAGGTCTGCACCGTGCTGATGGCGCCGGTGTTGAGGTCGAGCTTGCGCACGCGGTTGTAGAAAGCGCCGGGTCCGTTGGCCGGCGGCGGCGCCACCGTGGAGTCGACATCGCCCCCGAAAGCGAAGCCACCGCCCAGCACCGTCCAGTTGCCGTCGGCCACGACCTGCTTGAAGGCGCCCGTGGCGGGGTCGATCCGGCTCAGGCCCTGGGGCGGGGCATCGGAGTTGGGCACGACCCGGGTGACGAAGACCGCGCCTGCCTCATAGCTGACCGGCATCGAGGGCGCGGGCACTGTGACCGGCTTGTCCACTCCGGTGGCGATCTCGACGATGTGGATGATCCCGGTCACCGGGCCGGAGGCGGCCTGGTTCTCAGGCCACGCGTAGTGGGTCCCGTCGGGTGAGATCCAGGCCCGGGGGACGGGCAGCCACTTCTTGGCAGCGCTGTCATAGGCGGCCAGGCTCTGGGGATCCTTCGTGAAGGCGGCGCCGGGCATCTGCAGGAACCCGCCGCTGCCCGCCTGGCCGTGGCTGGGGTTGCCATCGGTGGGGGCGTCTCCGGAGGCCACGGGCAGCTTGCAGCCGACCGGTGTGGCGGAGGCGCTGGGCGTTGCCGCAGGGGAGCTGGCGATCGGCGTGGGCGTCGTGGCGGAGGTGCCGTTCCCGCCGGCCGAGCAGCCTGCCAGCGCCAGGAACCCTGCCAGCGCGAGAACACGGTGTGAGACTCCTCCCCATTTATGGGGAGGTGCCGAGCGTAGCGAGGCGGAGGGGACCGATCGACCCCCTCCGGCGCCCTGGCGGGCACCACCTCCCCACGATGTGGGGAGGAGTCCGGGCCTACCCCCCAATCTGAGACATCGACTTTTCGGGCTTCACGTAGCCCTCGGTGCCGATCTGGAGAGCGCCGCCCTCTTCCTTGGCCCAGATCGCCGCCTCGATCACGCGCCCGATGTGGTCGTCGGAGGCGCCCGAGCGCATGAGGTCGCGCAGCGGTGTCTCCCGCAGCGAGAACAGGCAGGTGCGCAGGCCGCCCTCGGCGGTCAGGCGGATGCGGTTGCAGGTGTCGCAGAAGGCCTGGCTGACCGAGGAGATGAACCCGATGCCGCCCGATGCGCCGTCCGCGAACTTGAACTTGACCGCGGGACCGGGCCGGTCCTCGGGGGCGGCGACCAGGGGGAACTGGTCCTCGATGGATTCCTGGATGCGCAGGCTGGGGACGACCAGCTCCGGCCGCCAGATGCCGTCGCCATCGAGCGGCATGAACTCTATGAACCGTACCTCGTAGCCCTTCTCCCGGGCCAGGCGGGCGAAGTCGACGACCTCGTCGTCGTTGACGCCCTTCATGACGACCATGTTCAGCTTGATCGGCCGCAGGCCCGCCGCCTCGGCTGCCTCGATGCCGGCCATGGTCTTGGCGAAGGCGTCCACGCGCGCGATCTCCTGGAAGCGATCGATGTGCAGGGTGTCCAGCGAGATGTTGATGCGCTTGAGCCCGGCCTCGGCCAGCCGCTGCGCCTTGCTTGCCAGCAGCACGCCGTTGGTGGTCATGGTGATGTCGAGGTCGGGCCGCAGGGAGGCGACCATGCCCACCAACTCCTCGATGTTGGCCCGCACCAGCGGCTCACCGCCGGTGATCCGGATCGTGCGCACGCCGTAGCGCTCGACGAAGATGCGGGCCAGGCGCCGGATCTCCTCGAAGCGCAGGATCTCGTCGCGCTTGAGCCACTTCAGACCCTCGTAGGGCATGCAGTAGACGCAGCGGAAGTTGCAGCGGTCGGTGACCGAGATCCGGAGGTCGTCCGCGACCCGCCCATAGCTGTCGATCAACCTCTTCGTGTCGTGCCGGGCGGGAATCACCGGATCTGCGTCGCCCATGCGACCCATCTGCGGCGTCGGCTCCTGCGCTCCTCGGTCACGCATCGCCGATGCGTTCCCTCCGGTGCTCGTCACCTCCTTGCATCTGAGCCACCTGGACGCCGCATATCTCGGCGCGGCCCGCCCAGCACGCCACGGCAGCCATTGCCGGATGATACCCGCATGGATTTCGAGTTCATTCGAGTCCAGACGGAGCCCCCGATAGCGGTCGTCACGCTCGACCGGCCGAAGGTGCTCAACGCCCTCTCGCCGGCCCTGGTCGACGAGGTGACGGTGGCGCTTGGGCAGCTGGACCAGGACGACTCCATCCGCGCCGTCGTGCTCACGGGCGGTCCCAAGGTCTTCGCCGCGGGCGCCGACATCGGCGACATGGCCGAGCGCGGCCCTATCGAGCAGCTGCGCCGCGACCAGACCGGGCGCTGGGCCAAGGTGACCGGTTTCACCAAGCCGCTGATCGCCGCCGTCAACGGCTACGCCCTGGGCGGCGGCTGCGAGATGGCGCTGATGTGCGACCTGATCATCGCCGGCGACTCCGCTCGCTTCGGCCAGCCCGAGATCAACCTGGGCATCATCGCCGGCGCCGGCGGCACCCAGCGCTGGACGCGCACCGCCGGCAAGTACATCGCGATGGAGGTGAACCTCACCGGGCAGCCGATCACCGCCTGGCGCGCATACCAGCTGGGCATGGTCAACAGAGTGGTGCCCGCAGAAGTGACCATCGACGTCGCCAAGCAGGTCGCCCGCCAGATCGCGACCCGGGCGCCCATCGCCGCCCGCCTGGCCAAGGAGTCGGTCAACCAGGCCCTGGAGACGCCGCTCTCCGAAGGACTCGCTGTGGAGCGCAAGAACTTCTACTTCCTGTTCGCGACCGAGGACCAGAAGGAAGGTATGAAGGCCTTCCTGGAGAAACGGCCGGCGGAGTTCAAGGGCCGATGAGCGTTCTCGACGTCACTTTGGAGAGCGGCGTGCAGTGGATCCGGCTCAACCGGCCGGAGTCCATGAACGCGGTCAACGGCGAGCTGCGCGCCGCGCTCGTGGCTGCAGTGCGCGACGCCGAGCGCAACCCGGAGGTCCGGGTGGTGGTCGTGACGGGCACCGGCAAGGCCTTCTGCTCGGGCGCCGACGTCCGCGAGTTCGCGAGCCGAGAAGGCGCCGTGGACGCCATCCGGGGCGAGTACGAGCGGATCCTGACCGGCCTGCGCAACCTGCCCAAGCCCGTGATCGCCTCGCTCAACGGCGTGGCCGCCGGGATTGGCGCCTCCATCGCCATGGCCTGCGACCTCCGCTTCGCGACGCCCGACGCGGCGCTGGTCGAGGCCTTCGTCAAGATCGGCCTCACGCCCGACGGCGGCGCCACCTGGTTCCTGCCCCGCTTCATCGGGACCGCCAAGGCCTTCGAGATCATGTACACGGGCGACCCGCTGCCCGCCGCCGAGGCCGAGCGGCTGGGCCTCTACAACCGGGTGGTGCCGGCCGAGAGCCTTGAGGAGACCGTGCGCGACCTCGCCCAGGCCCTGGCGCGCGGCCCGGCCATGGCGCTGGCGGCGGCCAAGCGCTCGGTCAACTTCTCGGCCAACTCGACCTTCGATGAGGCTCTGGACTTCGAGTTCATGCTCCAGGGCGTGCAGATGCAGGGCCAGGATTTCAAGGAAGGCGTGACCGCCTTCCTCGAGAGGCGCAAGCCGGAGTTCAAAGGCGAATGACCGAGCTGCAGGAGGCGGTGATCGTGGCCACCGCCCGCACGCCAATGGGCAAGTACGGGGGCCAGCTCAAGGACGTCCGTCCCGACGACCTCGCGGCCACCGTGCTGGCCGAGGCCGTGCGCCGGGCCGGCGTCGAGCCGTCCGAGGTCGACGACGTGGTCATGGGCTGTGCCAACCAGGCCGGCGAGGACAACCGCAACGTGGCGCGCATGGGCCTGCTGCTGGCCGGCTTCCCGGTCGACGTCCCCGGCCAGACGGTCAACCGGCTGTGCGGCTCGGGCATGCAGGCGGTGGTCAGCGCCTGCCGCGAGATCCAGACCGGCGCCGCGCGGGTGATGGTGGCCGGCGGTGTGGAGTCGATGACGCGGGCGCCGTGGGTCATGCCCAAGGCCGACAGCGCCTTCCCGCGCGGACCCCAGACCGTGTTCGACACCGCGCTCGGCTGGCGGCTGGTCAACCCGCGGATGGCCGACCTCTACGGGACGCTGCAGATGGGGGAGACGGCCGAGCGGGTGGCGGCCAAGTACGAGGTCGGCCGGGAGGAGCAGGACGAGTTCGCAGCTCGGTCCCACCGCCTGGCGATCGCCGCCCAGAAGGAGGGCCGGCTGGCCGAGGAGATCACGCCGGTCACGGTCGCCCAGAAGAAGGGCGACCTGCTGAGCCTGACCGAGGACGAAGGGCCGCGCCCGGACAGCACGCCCGAGGTGCTGGCCGGCCTGCGGCCGGTGTTCCAGAAGGAGGGGACGGTGACCGCCGGGAACGCGTCGCCGCTCAACGACGGCGCCTCGGCGGTGGTTGTGATGTCAGCGCCCGAGGCCAGGCGGCGGGGGTTGGAGCCGCTGGCCCGCTTCGTGGCGGCGGGCGCCGCCGGCGTGCATCCCGACTACATGGGCATCGGGCCCGTGCCGGCCACGGCCCGGGCGCTCGACCAGGCCGGGCTCACCGTGGACGACGTCGACCTCTTCGAGATCAACGAGGCCTTCGCGGCCCAGTCTGTGGCCTGCCTGCGCCTGCTCGGCATCCCCGAGGAGAAGGCCAACGTCAACGGCGGCGCCATCGCCCTCGGCCACCCGTTGGGGTCGAGCGGCTCCCGGCTCGTCTCGACGCTGGTGCGCGAGATGGGGCGCCGTGGGGCGCGCTACGGCGTGGCCACCATGTGCATCGGCGTCGGCCAGGGCATCGCCAGCGTCTGGGAGCGGGCCTGAAGCTACTCGTCCTGGGCGGAACCGCCTTTTTGGGCCGCCATTACGTCGAAGCTGCGCTGGAGCGCGGCCACCAGGTCACGCTCTTCAACCGCGGCCAGACCCATCCCGAGCTCTTCCCCGAGGTCGAGCGCCTGCAGGGGGACCGCAACGCAGATCTTTCCGTGCTGGGCGGACGTGAGTGGGACGCCGTCTTCGACCCCTCGGCCTTCGTGCCCCGGCACGTGCGCACCATGCTCGATGCGCTGGACGGCCGCATCGGGCATTACGCGCTGGTGTCCTCGATCTCGGTCTATCCGCTGGAGCAGGCCGACAAGTCGGAGACGGCGCCGCTCATCCAGCTCGAGGATCCTGCCACCGAGGAGGTGAGCGCCCACTACGGGGGGCTGAAGGCGCTCTGCGAACTGGTCGCCGAAGAGCTGCTGCCAGACCGGGTTCTGACCATCCGAGCCGGGCTGATCGTCGGCCCTCACGACCCCACCAACCGATTCACCTACTGGCCGGCGCGCATCGCCCAGGGCGGCGAGGTGCTGGCGCCCGGCCGCCCCGAGGCGCGGGTGCAGTTCATCCACGCCCGCGACATCGCGGAATGGGCGCTGGAGATGGCCGCCCGGGGTGGTACCGGCACCTACAACGTGACCGGTCCGGAACCGCCGACGACGATGGGCCAGGTACTCGAGACCTGCGTCTCCGTGAGCCGCAGCGGCGCCGGCCTGACCTGGGTTTCCGAGGAGTTCCTGCTCGAGCACCAGGTGGGGCCCTGGATGGAGATGCCGCTCTGGCTGCCGGCCGGCGCCGGCGATCTGCACAACGCGCCCATCCAACGCGCGGTGGCGGCCGGCCTGCGATTTCGGCCTCTGGCCCAGACCGTGGCCGAGACGCTGGCCTGGGAGCGGGCCCGCCAGCCCGAGCCGCCGCAGCTGGACGCCGGCGGCCGGCTACGCCAGCGCGGAGGCATGGCGCCTGAACGCGAGCATGAGCTGCTGGCCGCCTGGCACGCGCGTTAATGGAGCGCAACCCGTCCGAGGTGCGGTCGATGTTCGACCGCCTGGCCGGGCGCTACGACCTCCTCAACACGCTCCTCTCGGGCGGCTCCGACGCCCGCTGGCGCCGGGCCACCGCGCGCGCCACCGGCCTCCGACCCGGCAGCGCCGCCCTCGACGTGGCCTGCGGCTCGGGCAAGCTCGCGCAGGAGCTGTTGAAGCTGGGCGGCCGCGTGGTCGGCCTCGACTTCAGCGCGGGCATGCTGGAGGTCGCCGCGGCGCATGTCCCTGGGCCCCGGTACGTGCGCGGTGACGCGCTGACGCTGCCTTTCGCCGACGCGTCATTTGACGCGGTGACCATCGCCTTCGGGCTGCGCAACCTGGCCGACCCGCGGCGCGGCCTGGCGGAGATGCGGCGCGTGCTGCGAGCGGGTGGCCGCGCGGTGGTGCTGGAGTTCATCCGGCCCCGGCCGACCCTTCCCGGGCGGCTCTACCGGGCCTACCTGGCGCACGGGTTGCCCCGCATCGGCGGGCTGATCTCAGGGCAGCCACGCGCCTACCGCTACCTTAGCGAGACCATCGACTCCTACCGGACGCCGGAGGAGCTGCTGGCCCTAGCCCGGAGCGCCGGTTGGGGCGAGCCCCGCCTCCGCCTGCTCACGCTGGGCACGGTCGGGATCCTGACGGGCCAGCGCGAGGACTAGGACCACCGCCGTCACCGCTACCAGCGACCAGATCACGCCCGGCCAGCCCAGGCGTCCGTAGGCGAAGGCCGTGACCGGCGCGGCCAGCGCGCCGCCCACGTAGTAGGCCGCCAGGTAGCGGCCCACCGCGGCCCGGCCGAAGGAGCTGGCCCACCCGCTGTGCGCGACGTGCAGGCCGACGGTGCCGCAGATCCCACCCGCGGCCGCCAGCACCAGAAGCCAGATCGACCCGGCGAGCCCGGCCAGCAGCAGGGCCATCTCCAGGGCGGCAGTGGCGACAATCACACGGCGCGCCCCGAAGCGGTCGACCAGCCGGCCCGCGATCACTCCGAAGAAGGTGGCCGACAGGAAGACCAGGTAAACGAGGTCGCCCAGCACCGGTGGCAGGTTGAACGGCGGCCCCGACACGCGGTAGGGCACGGCGTCGAACATGCCGATGCTGACGAACAGGATGAAGAGTCCCGCCAGCGTGATCGAGAGCGGTGCCCGCCCCTCAGGCGCCGGCGGGCCCGGCAGATCACCCTCCGTTTGCGCAGACAGCCTGGCCAGGCTGAGCCCGACCACGATCAGCACGCCGGCCCCGCCCAGCGCGAACGCGCCCCGCCAGGTCAGGAACAGCCCCGCGTAGCCGGCCGCCCGGCCCAAAAGCCCGCCCAGCGCCGTGCCCGAGATCATGGCGCCGGTCACGCGGCCGGCCGCGCCGGGCGGCAGCCGCCGCGGAACCTCGGCCAGACCGCCCGCCACCATGAGTCCCACGCCGACACCCTGGCCGGCGCGGGCGGCCAGCAGCACCCACAGTGCGGGGCTCAGCGCGGCCACCGCCGAGGCGACCACGGTCAGCCACATGGCGCGCCGGAGCGTGCGGTGCGGATCCCCCTCGCGCAGAAGGCCCGCCAGCGCGAAGCCCAGCAGGGCCGCGGTCATGACCAGGCCGGTCAGGGCAGGCGGGCTGTGGAAGTCGCGGTCCAGCTCGGGCAGCAGCGGCTGCGGCAGGTAGAGGGCCAGAAAGGCGCCGGCCCCCAATCCGAAGTAGGAGAGGGCGGGGCGAGCCCCGGCCCTAGGAGACGCGGTCGACGGCGGCGTGCGCCAGCTCGGAGAAGCCGGCCCCCGCGCCGTTCAGCTCGACGCCTTCCAGCTCGCGGACCGCTGCCCGGACCAGCCCGCGCGCCTCCTCGCCGACCCGTTCGAGGGCCCCCGAAGCCTTGACCAGCTCGGCCACCCTGCGCACGTCGGCGTCGCCCAGCTCGCCGCGCAGGAGCTCGCGGATCTGGGGCCCGACCTCGTGGTCCTCGTGCGCGTAGATGAGGGGCAGGGACAGCGTGCGCTGGCGGATGTCCTGGCCTGCCGGCTTGCCGGAGGCCTCGCTGTAGTCGACCACGTCGTCGGCCATCTGGAATGCCGTCCCCAGCAGCTCGCCATAGCGGCGGAGGCGGTCCACCAGCTCGGGCTGGGCGCCGGCCAGCTGGGCGCCGGCGACGCAGGCCGCGGCCATCAGGGCGGCGGTCTTGCCGCGCACCACCTGCAGGTAAGAGGCGTGGTCGCCCGGGTAGCTGCCGCGTAGCGCCACGTCGTCCATCTGGGCGCGGCAGATCGCCTCCATGGCCTCCGCGATGGTCGAGGTGACGGCGGCGTCGCCCAGCTCAGCGATCACGCGCGTGGCCTTGGCGAAGTAGTAGTCGCCGACCGCGATCGCGCGCTCGGGGCCTTCCAGGGCGGCCACCGTGGGCTTGCCGCGGCGGGTGTCCGAGTCGTCGACGTAGTCGTCGTGGACCAGCGTGGCGGCGTGGATCAGCTCGACCGCCGCGGCCAGGGTGCCGGTGCGGAGGGGGTCGGAGGTGGGGCCCAGGCGGCTGCCCAGAGTGACCAGCAGCGGGCGCACGCGCTTGCCGCCGGCCTCGACGAGCCGCCGCATGGGCACCTGGACCGCCGCGGGGTCGACCGCCAGCTGGCGTCCGAGCTCCAGCTCCACCACTTCCTGGCGCGCCCGCGGGGCCGCGAAGTCGCCGTCCAGCTGCAGGGCCAGCGCGCGCTGGCGAGGGCCGTCCAGCTCGACCGCGAAGACGGACTGCCAGCGGCCGAGCAGCAGGCGGCCGTCCTCGACCAGCAACGTCAGCGCCGGGCTCAAGAAGAACTGCCGGCAGTGGGCGTGCCCGTTGGCGGGCTCGTCGTCGGGCACCTCGACGCGGCGCGCGAAGTCGTCATGCAGGTAGACCCCGCCGTTGGGGGCGACCTTCTCCAGCAGAGCCTCGAAGTCGCCCAGGAGCAGCGGCTCGTTCTCATTCACGAGCAAGCCGAGCGTGGTGTGCAGCGACTGCACGAAGAGGCGGCCGTTGCAGAGGCCGGCCGCCTCCACCTCGGCCTGGAGCCGGCCCGTGACGTCGAGGAACTCGGTGTCCCGGGTGGTGGCGAGCTCGAGCCGGCGGCCGGTGATCACCGCGCCAGGGCCGAGTGGAGGAGCTCGCGGATGGGGCTCACCGGCTCCTTCGCCGCGGCCTGGGCCGCCACCCGCTCGACGGCACGCGCGAAGGCCACCTGCAGGTCAGTGTCACCGGCGTCGGCCAGCAGCCGGGAGGCGCGGGCCAGGCACAGGTCGCCGATCAGGAGCTCGCCGGCGGGGACCGTCCGCGCACCGAGACCCTGCAGCTGCACGCCCGTCTCGACCAGGGCGGCGGCGAGCGCCACCCGGCCGTCGGCGTGGTGGTCGCGGTAAGCCTCCCAGGCCTCGCCCAGGCCCCCCGACCAGAGCGCGTCCAGGCTCTCGAGGTCCCGCTCGGCGATATCCACGGCGGGCTTCATCCGGGGTCCCCGCAAAATCGCAGATTTTGTGGGGTGGTCAACTGACGGGTTCCACGAGAGTGGGTGAGATGCGCTGGAAGGCCGAGAGCGCACGCAGGCAGGACTCGTCGTCGCGCGTCACCACGTAGTACAGGCCGAAGCCGAGGACGGTGTTGAGGACCAGCGGCACCAGGACCTCGCGCTCCACCTTGAAGCGGACCAGCCCGGCCGCCTCCATGCGGTCGAGCTGCTCCTGGATGACCTCGCGGTAGCGCGTGAAGAGCTCGGGCAGGTAGGCCTGCAGGCGCTCTTGCTTCGGCGCCTGGACGAGCAGGTCGAAGGCGGCCAGCTGGACGTCGCCCAGCCGGCGCAGCGAGTCCCAGATCGACTCCACTCCGGCCGAGAGGACCTCGAGCGGGTCGGTGAGCTGGTTGAGCGCGGTACGCAGCTCCTCGACCGAGCGGGCGGTGAGGTAGCGCCAGGCCTCGACCAGGAGCTCGGACTTGGTCGGGAAGTAGTACTGCAGGTTGCCGATGGCGACGTTGGCACGGGACGCGATGGCTCGCACCGAGGTGCCGGCGTAGCCGTTCTCGAGCAGCGATTCGGCCGCCGCGCGCACGATCAGCTCACGCGCGCTGAGGTGCTCCTCATCGGCTGTGAGTAGGGCGCTTGGCCCCGACTCATTCATACGTATGTACTAGCTTAGAGGAAGAGCCTCAGCTTCTGTAGTCAAACGTGGATGCGAACCCGCAGCGGCCGTGGAACTCGAAGTCGAGCGCGCCGTCCGAGACCCTGAGCGTCTCCTGGAGGAGCTCTTGGCCAGGACGGTCGTGTCCCGGAATGCCGCAGGTGACAGCCTCTTGCGTCCGGAACGGTTCGCGGGCGGCGACCAGCACGGCGTCACCCGCCCGGAAGCGCTGCGCTTTGGTGTCGTGCGAAATCTCGATGGCCGCCGGCGTGACGCCGTAAACCTCGCTGATCGCGACCCCGTAGTTGCGGGCCGGGGTGCCGCCGGCGCGGCCCAGAAAGATCTCGGCCAGCGCCTGCTGCTGAGCGGAGTCCGCGCGCTCGTCCACGTAAAGCTGCACCTTCCAGTTGGGCCCGGGTTTGTCCTCGTCCCAGTACCCGGCCATCACCGTCCGCAGGCCGGCCAGGTCGACATCGTCGAACCGTCCCCCGTCGACGGTCCACGCGAGCGCGAACTGGCAGAGTTGGAACTGGGCCCGGCCGCCGGGGCGACCGCCCACTCTGCGGCAGGGGCAGACCGCCTCGCAGTTGCAGGCCTCCACGTAGCGTCCGGCGGCTCGCCAGTCCTTCAGGCGGCGGCGTCCTCTGGGTCCGCCTGCTCGTGCGGTCGCCAGGTGCGGGTCTCTCGGTCCCAGTGCGCGTGCTCGAGCTCCGCGTGCGTGGGCTGATCGGGCTGAGGGGAGACCAGGTTTCTCAACGCTTGCAAACTCAACCACATCTCGTCCTGGACAACCGGGCGCCAGGCTCGGGACTTCCACCGGTAATGCGGTGACATTCAGCGCCTGCCACTGCGCCAGGTCCTCGTGCACCGCAATCGCGATCCTGGTCTCGAACGCATCCCGGGTGTATACCTCACACCGCCATGAGAAAGATCGAGACCGGGGGCATCCATCATCTGCGGCTGACGGTGACGGACGTCAAGCGCAGCCGCGAGTTCTACACGGGACTGCTCGGATTCGACGTCGCCGTGGACTCACCGCCCGACGACGACCCGTCGGCGGCCGAGGCCGCCAAGGTCCTTTTCGGCGGCTGCGTCATGGTGCGCGGCGGGCTGCTGATGGGACTGCGTCCGGTGGCGCCGCAGGGCGACCGCTTCGATGAGAACCGGGTGGGGCTCGACCATCTCAGCTTCAACGTCGCCAGCAAAGACGAGCTGGACGACGCGGTGAAGCTGTTCGACGAGCGCGGCGTCGAGCACGGGCCGATCACGCCGCTGCCCGGGTTCGGGATCTACATCCTGCCGTTTAGGGACCCGGACAACATCCAGGTCGAGCTGACGGCGCCCATGGGCTGAGGAGGAGCCCGGTCAGGCCCCGCGAGCCCGGCCCTTCTCTGACTTGCGCGCCTTGGCGGCGTCGATGCTCGCCTTGAGAGCGCCGAGCAGGTCTTCCACCGAGGAAGACGTCGGCGCCGGCGCGGCCTCGGCCACCTCGACGGCCGTGGGGCTGCGCTCCTCGATCAACTGCAGCACGCGCTCGCGGTATTCGTCGCGGAATTGAGCGGGGTCGAAGGGTCCGCCCAGCGTCCGCACCAGCAGGCGCGCCATCTCCCGCTCGCGGTCGGTGATCTCGGCGCCCGCCAGCGGGCTGGGCCCGGGCGCGGGGAGCACCTCGTCGGCGAAGTAGAGCGTCGAGAGCACCAGGCCATCCCCGTAAGGACGCAGCGCGGCCAGGTGCCGCCGGGTGCGCAGCACCACCCAGCCGACGGCGGTGTGCTGCTCGCGGCGCATGGCGTCCTGGAGGACGGCGAACGGGCGCGTGTGGTCGAGGTCGGGCACGGCGTGGTAGGCCGCGTCGAAGTAGATCGGGTCGACCGTCGCCGACTCCACGAAGAGCTCCACGTCGATCGTCCGGCTGCGCTCGGGCTCCAGCTCCATGAGCTCGTCCCGCTCGACGGTCACGAAGCGTCCCGGGCTGACCTCGTACCCCTTGACGACGTCCTCCGCGGCCACCTCGCGCGCCAGCGGCGGCTCAACGAAAAGATCCCCCACCCGCGTGCGGGGGGAGGTTGGAGCTGGGCCGGCCGGAGGAGAGTCGAATTGAAAGTCCTGCCGCACCCGCTCGTGCCGGACCCGCCGGCCGGTGACGCGGTCGAGCTCGCGGAAGCGCAGGTCGCGCTTGCGGGTGGCCGGAAACAGCCGCACCGGAATGGAGACCATGCCCAGGCTGATCGCCCCGGCCCAAATGGCGCGCGCCATCGGCGGCAAGCCTACGCTAGCCGGCGTGCCGGGGCCCTGGATCGACGTAACCAAACCGCTGCACGTCGGCATCGAGGTCTGGCCCGGCGATCCCGCCTTTGAGCTGCGCCGGTTCCTGGCGCTGGAGGCGGGCGACATCTGCAACGCCACCGTGCTCAGCTGCTCGGTGCACACGGGAACCCACTTCGACGCGCCCGTGCACTTCATAGACGGCGCGCCCGCCGTCGAGAGCCTTCCCCTGGACGCGCTGGTCGGTCCCTGCGTGGTCGCCGACTCGGGCGTGGTCGAAGCCGAGCGCGTCCTCTACCGCGGTGCGATCAGTCCGGAGGTCGCCTCAGAGCTGGTGCGCCGCGGCACGCGTCTGGTTGGGGTGGCCGACCAGAGCGTCGACGGGCCCGAGCCACCCGCCGAGCATCCCGTCCACATGATCCTGCTGGGCGCGGGGGTGGTCGTGCTGGAGGGCTTGCTGCTGGACGCGGTCGAGCCGGGCGACTACGAGCTCGTCTGCCTGCCCTTGAAGCTGGTGGGATCCGACGGCAGCCCGGCTCGCGCACTGCTCAGGCGGCCTTGACGACCTCCCCGCTCTTGATCACGAGCTTCACGTTCTCCGCCTTGGCGACCAGCTCCAGGTTCGCGAGCGGGTCACCGGGTACGCCGATGAGGTCGCCCCAGGCGCCGGTCTTCAGGGTGCCCACGCCCGGGTAGCCGATGGTCCGGGCGGCGACCGTCGTCGCCGATTGCAGGCAGCGCAGGGAGTCCATGCCCAGCTCCTGCATGAGCAGGAACTCCTCGCCCATCGAGCCATGCGGGCCGACCCCGGTGTCGGTTCCGAAAGCGATGGTGACGCCGGCCTCCAGCGCCCGCTGGAAGGACCGCTTGTGATCCTCCACGGCGGCGCGCGCCTTGGTGGTCGCCCACTCCGGCATGCGCCCGGCCTCCGCGTGACGCAGCACCCACAGCGGCGCCACCAGGGTCGCGATCAGTGCGCGCTGGCCGTCCAGCATCAGCTCGCAGCAGTCGTCGTCCAGCCAGATGCCGTGCTCGATGGTGGCCACGCCACCGATCAATGCGTTCTTGATGCCCTGCGTCGCCTGCGCGTGCGCCATGACCTGGCGGCCCTGGGCGGCGGCCTCCTCGCAGGCGGCCCGGATCTCGTCCACGGTGAGCGTCGCGTGCCGTGGCGAATCGTTGGGCGAAAGCACGCCGCCTGAGGTGCAGAGCTTGATCCAGTCGGCGCCCGCCCGGATCACCTCGCGCACGCGCTGGCGCATGGGCTCGACGCCGTCCACGACGGTGTCCGGGACGTCGGGCAGCTTGATGCCGATGTCGGCGCCGCAGGCGAAGTGCTGGTCGGTGTGGCCGCCGGTCTGGCTCAGAGCGGTCACGGCGAGCAGCGTGCGCGGACCTGGCATGATGCCGCGCTCGATGGCCAGGCGGACGCCGTTGGGTGCGCCCCCGGCGTCGCGCACGGTGGTGAACCCGGCCTCCAGAGTCTTGCGCGCGGCCGGCACGGTCTGCAGCACCCAGAGGCTGGGCGGCGTGGCCAGCCACTCGGTGAGGTCGCGGCCGGTGCCCTTGGAGCGCAGGTGCACATGGCAGTCGATGAGGCCGGGGAGGAGAGTCAATCCCTCCGCGTCGACCCCCTCGGCGCCGGCTGGCACCCGGATCCCCTCGCGCGCGCCCGCGGCGGTGACGCGGCCGTCCTCGACGACGACCACCGCGCTCCGTATCGTTTCCCCGCTCTCCGGGTCGAGCAGGGCGTCGCCGAAAACGGCGGTGGCGCTCACGCGGCTTTCACGGTCTCACCGCCCTTGACGACCAGGCGGACGTTCTCCGGCCGCGCCAGCTGGGCCAGGTCCTCCAGGGGATCGCCGGCGACGCCGATCAGGTCTCCGAAGGCCCCCTCGTCGAGACAGCCGGCCCGGCCGCCGAGGCCGATGGTGTCGGCGGCCACCAGCGTTGCGGAACGTATGCAGTCGAGCGGCTCCATGCCCAGCTGGTGGAGGAGCAGGAGCTCCTCGGCGTTGGTGCCGTGCGGTCCCACACCGCTGTCGGTGCCGAAGGCGACTTTGACGCGCGCCTCGATGGCCTTGCGGATGCTCTCGCTGTGGTCCGCCATGACCGGTCGCGCCTTCTCTGCCGCGTAGGCCGGCATGCGGCCCTTTTCGGCGTGGCGGATCACCCATTGCGGGGCGACCAGCGTCGGCACCAGCCGGCGGTCGCCGTCGAGCATCATCTCGATGGCGTCGTCGTCCAGCCAGATCCCGTGCTCGATGGTCTTGACGCCCCCCTTCAGGGCGTTCTTGATGCCGGCGTTGGCCTGGGCGTGGGCCATGACCTGCCGGCCCTGGGTGGCCGCCTCCTCGACCGCGGCCCGGATCTCCTCCAGCGTGAAGGTGGCATGGTGCGGCGCGTCGCCCGGCGAGATCACCCCGCCGGACGTGCAGAGCTTGATCCAGTCGGCGCCCGCCCGGATCAGCTCGCGCACGCGCTTGCGCATGGGCTCGACGCCGTCGACCACGCTGGGCGGGATCTCGGGCACGTTCATGAGGGCCACCGAGGCGCCGCACGGGAAGTGGCTGTCGGCGTGGCCGCCGGTCTGGCTCAGGATCTGGATCGCGAGCACCATCCGGGGCCCCGGGAAGAGCCCGCGTTCGACAGCCATGCGCACGCCTTGCGGAGTGCCTCCCGCGTCGCGGATGGTCGTGAAGCCGGCCGCCAGCGTCTTCCGGCAGGACTCGACGCAGGTGAGGATGTCGAGGCTGGACGGCGTGGCCAGCCGCTCGCCCAGGTTGAGCCCGGTGCCCGGGCTGCCGAGGTGGACGTGGCAGTCGATGAGCCCGGGGAGCAGAGTGAGCCCTTCGGCGTCGATGGTGGTGGCGTCCCTGGGCGCGGTGATCTGGTTGCGCGCGCCGCGTTTTGTGATTCGCCCGTCCCCGATCAGGACCGTCACGCCGCCGCGCGCGGTGTCGCCGCTGGCCGGGTCGAGCAGGGCATCGCCTTGCACGGCGACGACGCTCACCGGGCCGCCGCCTTGCGCAGCGCTTCCTCGACCACCACCCGCACCATCTTCTTCCTCCAGAAATAGTCGAGGTCGGCGTTGTCGAGCGGCCTGGCGGGCTTGGCCGCGGCTTCCGCCGCCGCCACGACCACCTCGTCATTCAGACGAGCCCCGGTCAGCAGCTCGTCGGCGGCCTGGGCTTCGACCGGGTGCGAAGCCACCGCGCCCAGCACCACCCGGGCGGATTCCACCAGGTCACCGTCCAGGCGCATGGCCACCGCGCAGCTCGCGATCGGGAAGTCGATGGAGCCGCGCCGGCGCAGCTTGACGTAGGCCGTGCGCACACCATCCACCGGTGGCAGGCGCAGCGCCGTGACCACCTCCCAGGGCTGCTTGGCCAGGTAATCGATGCCGTCGTCCCGGTACAGCGCGGAGACCGGCAGCTCACGCTCGGCGTCGGTCCCCGCCAGCACCACGGTGGCGCCTAGCGCGATCGCCATCGGCGCGGTGTCGGACGATGTCACCGCCCAGCAGCGCGGGCTGCTGGGCGCCACCAGGCAGATATCGCCGTCCTTCTTCAGGCAGTAGCCGGCCGCCTGCCGCCACTCCTGGGTCTGGTTGTAGTAGTTGCAGCGGGTGTCGACGCACAGGTTGCCGCCGATGGTGCCCGCGTTGCGCAGTGGCGGCGAGGACACCAGCCCCGCGGCCTCCGCATAGCCCGCGTCCAGCTCGGGGTGCCGGGAAGCGGCGCTCAGTGTGACGCAGGCGCCGATCTCGAATCCCGATGACGCATCGCCGCGCACCTCGTGTAGCTCGCGCAGCTGCGTCAATCCGACCAGCGTGTCGGTCCCGAACTGGCGGCGCTTGAGGTTGGGATAGATGTCGGTGCCGCCCGCGACCAGCATCGTCGTGGGTCCACCGTCAGCCGCCATGCGCGCCGCCGAGCGGGCCGAGTCAGGCTCCAGGAAGCGCAGCCGCGGCAGCCTAAGCATCGCTGCCGGCGAAGGCGGCCTCCAGCTCGGCGCCTACACGCAGGTCGTCGCGCGCCGGTGGCTCGACCAGGATGGGGTCGGGCCATGGCACCACAGGGAACGCCTTGGGTCCGACGCGGCCGTCCTTCAGCGCCTTCAGCACCTTCTCGGGGGTCACCGGCGTCTCGTCGATCCAGACCCCGAGCGCGTCGTGCACCGCCAGGTTGAGAGCCGGGATCACCGGGAGCAGCGGACCCTGGCCCGCCTCCTTCGCGCCATAGGGTCCCTCGGGGTCGACGGTCTCGACCAGGAAGGTCTCGATCTCGGGCGTGTCCAGGAAGGTCGGCGACTTGTACTCCAGCATCGAGGGCCACTTGTGCAGCCCGAGCTGCTTGCGGAAGGTCTGCTCCTCCATCAGCGCCTCGCCCAGCGCCATGTAGACGCTGCCCTCGACCTGCCCGATCACCAGCAGCGGGTTGATGGCGCGGCCGATGTCGTGGGCGATCCATACCTTGTTGACGCGCACTATCCCTGTCCGCGGATCGGCGTCGACGTCGACCACCGCCGCGCTGTAGGAGTAGGCGGGAGACGGACCGACGCCCGAACCCTTGAAAGGCCCCCCGATGCGCGGCGGCGTGTAGGAGCCCGCGGTGCTCAGCGCGCCCCACCTGGTCTCCGCCAGCTCGCAGGCCTCCAGGAAGGGCACGTCGGGGCGACCCTCGACGGCCTGGTCCAGCAGCGCGCGCATCTTGCGCGCCGCCTCCAGCGCCGCGTTGCCGGCCATGAAGGTGACGCGCGACGAGTAGCTGCCGAGATCGATGGGGGTGCTGTCGGTGTCCGCGGTGACCAGGCGCACATCGAACGCGCTGATGCCGAGCTCCTCGGCCACGATCTGCGCGATCACCGCGTCCGAGCCCTGCCCGATGTCCATGGCCCCGCAGAACGCGGTGACGCCGGTGCGGTCGACCTTGAGCTGCACCTCGGAGTGGGGCATGTCGTTCCAGTAGATGGCCGTCCCGGCGCCGGACATGTACGCGCTGATCGCAAAGCCCTGGCCATGTCCCGGCCGCCGCCCGCGCGTCATGTAGCCCGAGGCGGCGAGCACCTTCTCGCTGCACTCCTCGAGGCCGCAGGAGGTGACGCGCAGCCAGTTGACGGCGCGCGTGAACGGCTTCACGAAGTTGCGCCTCTTGAACTCGACCGGCTCCATCCCGACCTGCTCGGCCAGCTTCTCCAGATGCAGCTCGAGCGCGAAGCGCGGCTGCGGTGTGCCGTGGCCGCGCTTGGGGCCGCAGGGGGGCTTGTTGGTGAACACGCGGCAGCCCTCGAACTTGTACGCGGGGATGTCGTAGGTGACGGTCTGCAGCGTCCCCGTGTAGAACACCGAGGCCGCGCCGTACGACCCATACGCGCCGCCGTCGAGCGCGCTGCGGAAGTGCATGGCGGTGATGCGCCCTTTTTCGTCGACGCCCGTCTTCACCCACATCAGCACCGGGTGGCGCCCGCGGTGCGCGTAGAAGACCTCCTCGCGCGTCAGCGTGCACTTGACCGGCCGGCCGGTGACCATCGCCAGCTTGGCGACCACGATCTCGTGGGCGAAGGGATCGGTCTTGCCGCCGAATCCGCCGCCGTGCGCGGCGCCGATGACCCGAATCTGCGACATCGGGAGCTCCAGCACCTTGGCCAGCGCGCGGTGGACGTAGTGCACGACCTGCGTGGACGACCAGACGGTGAGGCGACCGTCGACCCACTGCGCCACCGCCGAGTGCTGCTCCATCGGGAGGTGCGTGTTGCCCTGGAAGAAGAAGACGTCCTCGCGCGTGTGCGCGGCGCGCGCCCATCCGGCCACCAGGTCCCCGAACTCGTACGACTGGAGGCGGTGGACATTGGCGGGTAATGAGCGGCTGGCATGGATGCGCTCGTCCCGAGGGTCGCGCAGCGCGTCCTCGATCGAGAGCACCGGATCCAGCACCTCGTACTCGACCTTGATCGCCGCCAATGCGGCGGCGGCCGGCTCCACGTCGACGGCCGCCACGGCCGCGACCGGGTCGCCGACGTAGCGCACCTTCTCCGACTCCAGCGCCCGCTCGTCCTGCGATACGGGGAGGATGCCGAAGCGGATCGGCAGGTCCTGGCCGGTGAGAACGCCCTTGACGCCCGGGATGCGCCGCGCGGCCGAGGCGTCGACGGAGAGGATCCGTGCGTGCGGGTGCGGGCTGCGCAGCAGCCGGCAGTGCAGCATGCGCGGGATGACGATGTCGTCTGCGTAGACGGCGGCGCCGATCACCTTGGCGGCGGCGTCGGGCTTGGGCAGCGGCTGCCCGACGACTTTCAGGTCGTCGCGCATTTCTTGGGAGCTGTCAGCGCGGAGGTCGACGGATCTTCGTCGCCCAGTCGGCCGATCCGCTGCGTCGGCTCCTGCGCGCGTTCGGTCGCGCATCACTCGATGCGCTCCTTCACGTGCTCGTCGCCTCCTTCGGCTCGGCCGCCGGGATCGACGAATCTCTCGCCGCCCCCCGCGCCGCCAGCTCGACCGCTTCGACGATCTTGGAGTAGCCGGTGCAGCGGCAGAGGTTGCCGGCCAGCGCTTCGCGAATCTCGCTGCGCGTCGGATGCGGGTTCGCGCGCAGGAGCGCGGTCGCGCTGAGCAGCATCCCCGGCGTGCAGTAGCCGCACTGGGCCGCGCCCAGGTCGGCGAAGGCGCGCTGCAGCGGCGTCAGCTCGGAGCCGGAAGCAAGTCCCTCGACGGTCGTCACCTCGCGGCCGCCCAGCTGGACTGGCAGCACCAGGCAGCTCAGCTGCGGCTCGCCCGCGACCAGCACCGTGCAGGTGCCGCACTCGCCCAGCTCGCACCCGTGCTTGGTGCCGGTGAGGCCGAGGTCCTCGCGCAGCACCTCGAGCAGAGTCTTGTGCACGGGCAGCAGCAGCTGGTGGTCCTCACCGTTGACCCGAAGCTCGAGCACCCGGCGGTCGACCGGGCGATCGAGCTCGTTCAGGAGGCCGGCCACGACCCGATTATCCTTGGGCGGATGTTCCGCTGGCTGACGGCCGGCGAGTCGCACGGGCCTCAGCTCACGGTCATCATCGAGGGCCTGCCGGCCGGCCTGGAAGTCTCCGCCGAGGACCTACGGCGCGACCTCGCGCGCCGCCAGGGCGGCCACGGGCGGGGTGGCCGCCAGCAGATCGAGACCGACCAGGCGCGGATCGTGGCCGGCGTGCGCGGCGGCTTCACGCTGGGCAGCCCGGTGGCGCTGGTCCTGGAGAACAAGGACCACCAGAACTGGCTGGCGGAGATGACCCCGGCCAAGGAGGGCTTCGCCCCGAAGCCGGTGACCCGCCTGCGGCCGGGTCACGCCGACCTGGCCGGCGCCCTCAAGTACCAGCACGACGACGTCCGCAACGTGCTGGAGCGCTCCAGCGCCCGGGAGACCGCGACCCGGGTGGCCGCCGGGGGCGTCGCCCGGCGCCTGCTCGATCACTTCGGAATCGAGATCCTCAGCTTCACCCAGAGCATCGGGCCGGTGGACGGCGGCTATGAGGCGGTCGACCCCGACGCCGTACGCAAAGAGGAGATAGAGGCCTCGCCGGTCCGGCACCCCGACCCCGAAGTTTCCCGGCAGATGGTGGCCGCCATCGACGAAGCCGGGGAGCGCGGCGACACCCTGGGCGGCACCTTCCGGGTGATCGGACGCGGCGTGATGCCCGGACTGGGCAGCCACGTGCACTGGGACCGCAAGCTGGACGCCCGCTTGGCGGCGGCCATCCTCTCCATCAACGCGGTCAAGGGCGTGGAGTTCGGCGCCGGCTTCGAAGGCGCGGCCAGGCCGGGCTCCCAGTTCCATGACGAGATCGACTTCTCGGGAGGCCGCTTCCACCATCTCACCAACCGCGCCGGCGGGCTCACCGGCGGCACCACCAACGGCGAGCCCATCGACCTGCGGGTGGCGATCAAGCCCATCTCGACCATGAAGAACCCGATGCCCAGCGTCGATCTCAAGACCAAGGAGAAAGTCCAGGCGCACTACGAGCGCAGCGATGTCTGCGTGGTGCCCGCGGCGGGCGTGATCGGCGAGGCCATGATGGCGCTGGTGCTGGCGGAGGCGTTCCTGGAGAAGTTCGGCGGCGACTCGATCAAGGAGATCGAGGGCAACGTTCGCAACTACCTGGGTCTGATCGGCCGCTGAGCAAGGTCGTCAGCATGCGCGAGGCGATCGCGCGC
>DASUVY010000072.1:0-20479 GCA_036378695.1 Candidatus Dormiibacterota bacterium | reverse complement strand
AGCGCGTCCTCGATGCGGTGCTTCTTCTCCTTCTGCTCGACCTCGGTGGCCGCGCCGACCTTGATGACGGCCACGCCGCCGGCCAGCTTGGCGAGCCGCTCCTGCAGCTTCTCGCGGTCGAAGTCGGAGGTCGTCTCCTCGATCTGGGCCTTGATCGACTTGATCCGGGCCTGGATGGCTTCGGTCTTGCCCGCGCCCTCCACGATCGTGGTGTCGTCCTTGGTGACGCTGACGCGGCGGGCCTTGCCCAGCTGCTCGATCCGAGTCTGGTCGAGCTTGAGGCCGAGGTCCTCGCTGATGACCTGGCCACCGCTCAGGATCGCCATGTCCTCGAGCATCGCCTTGCGGCGGTCGCCGAAGCCCGGCGCCTTGACGGCGACGGCGGTGAAGGTACCGCGCAGCTTGTTGACGACCAGGGTCGCGAGGGCCTCACCCTCGACGTCCTCGGCCACCACCAGCAGCGGACGGCCCTGCTGGACCACCTTCTCGAGCACCGGGAGCAGGTCCTGGATGGCCGAGATCTTGCGATCGGTGACCAGGATGTAGGGCTCCTCCAGGACCGCCTCCATGCGGTCCGGGTTGGTGACCATGTAGGGGTTGATGTAGCCGCGGTCGAACTGCATGCCCTCGACCGTCTCCAGCTCGGTGTTGAGGGTCTGGCTGTCCTCGACCGTGATGACGCCGTCCTTCCCCACCTTGTCCATGGCCTCGGCGATCAGCTCGCCGATCTTCTCGTCCTGGGACGAGATGGCCGCGATGTGCGCGACATCCTCGTGGCCCTTGACCGGGACCGCGACCTTCTTGATCTGGGCGACCACGGTCTCCACGGCCTTCTCGATGCCGCTCTTGAGGATCATCGGGTTGGCGCCCGCAGTGACGTTGCGGAAGCCCTCGTTGATCATGGTCTGGGCCAGGATCGTCGCCGTGGTGGTGCCGTCACCGGCCACGTCGTTGGTCTTGGTCGCCACCTCGCGCAGCAGCTGCGCGCCGGTGTTCTCCCAGGGGTCCTTGAGCTCGATCTCGCGGACGATGGTGACGCCGTCGTTGGTGACGGTCGGCGCCCCGAACTTCTTCTCCAGCACCACGTTCCGGCCCTTGGGACCCAGCGTGATGCGCACGGACTGCGCGACGGTGTCGATGCCGCGCTTCAAGCCCTGGCGGGCTTCGACGTCGAAATGTACGGCTTTCGCCATGCGCTACCTCCTCGCTTCTTATTTCTTGGACTTGGCGCCGTTGCCGGCGACCACGGCGAGGACGTCCTTCTCGGAGATGATCAGGTACTCGACGTCCTCCAGCTTGAACTCGTTCCCGGCGTACTTGGCGTAGAGCACCTTGTCGCCGACCTTGAGCTCCATCGGCACCTTGGTGCCGTTGTCGAGGATGCGGCCGGTGCCGACGGCCTCGACGATGCCCTCCTGGGGCTTCTCCTTGGCGGTGTCCGGCAGGACGATCCCGCTCTTGGTCTTCTCTTCTCGCTCTACCGGCTTCACGACCACGCGGTCGCCCAGCGGCCTCAAATTCATGGACTAGCCCTCCTCAGCTGTCAAATTGATCCAGCACTCGGCACACCCGAGTGCTTAGCACTCAGTGGATTCGAGTGCTAATTATGAATACCCGGAGCGCCGGATTTCAACACCTGCCGGCCGCTGCTACCAGCCGAGGGAGGGTTCGGCGGTGGCTGGCTGCCGGCTAGAGCTGAGGGCGGCGGCCGCCGCGATCATGGCCGCGTTGTCCGTGCATAGCTGCAGGGGCGGGATGGTGAGGCGGGCTCGCTCCCCGATCACCTCGGCGGCGCGTGCGCGCAGCAGCGTGTTGGCGGCCACACCGCCCGCGATCACCACCTCGCGCGGCGCTCGCTGGGCAATGGCCCGGTCAAGCTTGGCCAGCAGCGACTCCACGACCGAGCGCTCGAACGCCGCGGCCAGGTCGGCGCGCTGCTCGTTGGTGGGCTCTCCCAGGTCGCGGAGCCGGTAGAGCAGCGCTGTCTTGAGGCCGCTGAAGCTGTATTCGAGGCCGGGCAGCGCGGGGACCGGCAGGGCTTGCCGGGAGGCCAGGCCGCTGCGCGCCAGGCGGTCCAGCGCCGGGCCGCCGGGGTAGCCGAGGCCCAGCATGCGAGCGGCTTTGTCGAAGGCTTCGCCGGCGGCGTCGTCCCGGGTGCGGCCCAGGACCTCGAACTCGCCGTGGCGCGGCATCCACACCAGGTCGGAATGGGCGCCGCTGACGACCAGCGCCAGCAGCGGCGGCTCCAGGCCCGGCTGCGCGAGCAGGGCCGCGTAGACGTGGCCCCAGAGGTGGTTGACGCCGACCAGCGGCTTGTCCCAGGCCGCGGCCAGGCCGGCAGCCAGGCCGGTGCCAACCAGCAGGCAGCCGACCAGCCCCGGCCCCCGCGTCACCGCCAGCAGGTCCACATCTTCTGGCCGGGTGCCGGTGCGCTCCAGCGCGGCGTCGACCAGGCGCGGTAGCTGCTCCAGGTGCGCGCGGGCCGCCACCTCGGGCACGACTCCGCCGAAGCCGGCGTGCAGTTCCTCCTGGGAGGCGATCAGGTTGACCAGAACCTCGCGGCCGCGCAGCAGCGCGACGGACGACTCGTCGCAGCTGGATTCGATGCCGAGGGTGAGCCCCGTAGGGGAGGGGCTTGCCCCTCCCGAGCGGGTCAAGACCCCGCCCCTACGTATTGGGGCTGAGCTCGCGCCGGAGGCCCTGGACCTCGGTCTGGATGCGGGCGAGGTTCTCCTCGAACGCCTTGCGGAAGCGCGGCGAGTAGATGGAGTCGGACCACATCACGATGGCGTCCTCGCCGTTGTCGGTGTAGTAACCCTTGCGGCGCCCGATGACCTTGAAGCCGAAGGCCTCGTACATGCGCATGGCGTTCTCGTTGGAGGTGCGCACCTCGAGCGTGACCCACTTGGCGCCCATGTCGTAGGCGGCCTGGACCAGCGCCGCGAAGAGCACGCGGCCGTAGCCGCTGTGCTGGACGTCATGACGCACGCCGATGGTGGTGACGTGGGCCTCGTCGTACATCCGCCACATGCCGGCGTAGCCGACGATCTCTTCATCGCGCCGCAAGACGATGTAGTGAGCGCTGTTGCGCGACGCCAGCTCGCGGTAGTAGGCGTTGCGAGGCCAGGGCGTGGAGAAGATGTCGCGCTCGATCAGCTGCACGGCCGGCACG
Source organism: Candidatus Dormiibacterota bacterium (assembly GCA_036378695.1). Taxonomy (GTDB): domain Bacteria; phylum Chloroflexota; class Dormibacteria; order Dormibacterales; family Dormibacteraceae; genus CF-28. The sequence continues at coordinate 17,307 of DASUVY010000072.1, read as the reverse complement.
TCGGCTTCGCGCATGGGCTCGATCGTCAGCTGCTCGCGAATTTGAACCATTTATTCAACCGCCCCAAACGTATGGACGTAGCGCAGGCCGAACCTATCATAGCCAAGGTTTTTCGCCCTCCCCGAGATCGCTGAAGCCGCCTCGCCGAACGAGCGCAGCCGGGCGTCGGGCATGATCGGCAGGCGCAAGGCCGCGGCCGTCTGCGCGCGCAGCCAGCCCACCGCGAAGCCTGCGCCGGGCACCGCGCCCGCCTCGGCGATCCCCTCCTCCCCGGCCGGGCTGCGGTAGTAGACGCGACCCCGCCCGGCTTCGCCGACGCCGGTGACCTCCGCGTCTGGCGCACGGGCCTGCTGCAGCTCCAGCGACCCCAGTCCAAGCAGCGGCACCCGGCGCCCCAGCGCCAGGCCCAGGGCGTAGGCGGCCCCGGTGCGCAGTCCGGTGTAGGAGCCCGGGCCAAGGGCGACCACGACCCGCTCGACCGTCTGCGGGTCGACCAGGCTGCGCACCCACGCCGCCAGGTCGAGCTCTCTGCCCGCGGGCCGCACCTCCTCGGCCAGAACTCCGCCGTCCAGGACGGCCACCGCCGCCTGGGCCGACGAAGTGTCGATCACCAGGTCCATCGCAGCCGCCGCGTCGATTCGTCGACCGCTTCCAGTGTGATTCGGCGCCCCGCGGCTGCGGGGAGGCGATCACCCCACTCCACCACGACCACGCCCTGGTCCAGCAGCTCGTCGAGGGCCAGGTCGTCGAGGCCGGCGCCGGCGTCCAGGCGGAAGAGGTCGACGTGCGCCAGCTGCAGCCGGCCCGGATAGACGCGCACCAGCTGGAAGGTCGGGCTCATCACATCGGCCGTGCTGCCCAGCCCGCGGGCCAGGCCGCGCACAAAGGTGGTCTTGCCCGCGCCCAGCGGACCCTCAAGAAGCAGCAGGTCGCCCGCCCGGAGCCGGCCCGCCAGCTCCTCGCCCGCGCGTTCGGTTTCCTCCGGCGAGCGCGTGACCAGCTCAGCCGAAGTGGTCGTAGCCGTCCTCGCGCTCGACGTCGTCAACCAGGATCCTGCCGTCAGCGGTGAGGCTCCCGATCATGGTCAGGCCCTCCCGCGGCGCGCCCGGCCAGGCGCAGAGCAGCTCGACCTCCTCCCCGCCGGTCAGCGCCTGCTCGACGCTGGCACCGGCCGCCACCGGCACCCGCCTGGAGTCGATCCGCGCGCCCACTCCCGCTGCGGCCCGGAACTTGGCCAGCTCGCGCAGAAGGCCGTCGCTGACGTCGCCGCAGGCACAACCCGGCGCCAGCTCGCCGAAGCGCGGGCGCGGCCGGGTGGGCCGCCGCTCGGCCAACGCCAGCGCCTCACCGCCCAGCGGCCCGGTCAGGCCCAGCTTCCAGCTCGGTTGCGCGGAAGATCGGGGCAGCGGCTCCCAGCTCGCGCGGCCGAGCGCGAAGACCGTGATCGTGAGCGGTCCCGGCGTGGAGCTGGAGTCCCCGCCGACCAGGCGCAGGTCGTATTCGCGCGCACAGCCGGCCAGTCCCTCGTAGATGCCCTCCACGGTGTCCACCGGCGTGGCCGGTGCCGCCGACAGCGCCACCAGCCCGTAGGCAGGCCGGGCCGCCTTGGCCGACAGGTCGGCCAGCGTCAGCGCGCAGGCCCGCCAACCGGCGGTCTCGGCCGGCATCCAGGCCAGGTCGAAATGGACACCCTCCACGAAGGTGTCGCAGGTCGCGACCGTGATCGAGCCGTCGCGCTCCCGCCAGGCCGCCGTGTCGTCCTCGCCGGCCCCGATCAGCACCGCACCGCCCCGCTGCGAGAGGTGGGGCAGCAGGCGTCTCAGCAGGCCGAGCTCGCCCAGCTCCCGGAGCACGGTCACGCGCTCAAGGCCGACCGGGCGCTGCGCGCAGCTGCCTCCGGATCCTGGGCATCGAAGAGCGCCCGGATCATGCAGGCTCGCCGTACCCCCACCGCCACCAGCTCGCGCGCGTTCTCCGGCGTCACGCCGCCGATCCCGAAGACCGGGATGTCGACCGCCTGCTGGACGGCGGCCACGCCGGCAGGCCCGATCACCGGCTTGGCCTCCTTGATGGGGGTGGCGAATGCCGGTCCCGCCCCCAGGTAGTCGGCGCCCGCGCTCACCGCCGCGCGGGCGGCGTCCGGGTTGGAGGCCGAGGCTCCGACCAGGAAGCCCGGCCCCGCGAGCCTCCGGGCCTCGGCCACGGAGAGGTCGTCCTCTCCGAGGTGCACCCCATCGGCTTCCGCCAGCAGCGCGATGTCCAGGTGGTCGTTGACGATCAGGAGGGCGCCCGCGTCGGCCGTCACGTCTCGGAGCCGCGCGGCCAGCTCGAGCAGCCGGCCGCGAGGCAGCGACTTGTGGCGCAGCTGCAGCACCTCGGCGCCGCCGCGCAGGCAGGCCTGGACGGCCGAGACCAGGCGCTCGGGATCCTGGTCGCCGGTGATGGCGTAGAGGTGGGCAGCGGCCAGCCGCGCGCGGCGCCCTGCAACCGGGGAGGCCGTCAAAGACACCCAACGTATACTCGCCGTCTCTTGCATTTCAATCTCGTCGACCTGGCGCTGGTCGTACTGGCGGCGGCGGCGGCGGTGGACGGGGCGAGGCGAGGGTTCACGACCTACGCCACCGAGCTGACCGCCTTCGCCTTGGCCCTGGGCGTCGCATTCGTTCTCTTCGAACCGATCAGCGCGGCCATGCACAGCTTCCTGGGCGTGCCGCTGGGCCTGGCGGGTTTCGGCGTTTTCCTCATCCTGCTCGTCCTCACCCACGGCGCCGTCCAGGCGTCGCTGCACGGGCGCCTGGGCTGGCTCTCGCGCCGGCTGCACCTCGAGCCGCGGGCGGGCGCGCTGCCGGCGGTGGGCGTGGCCGTGTTGGTCTCCGCGGTGGCGCTGAGTGCGCTGGTCGTGCTGCCGGGCGGGTCGTACCGATCTCTGGTCCTGGGGTCGACGTTGGGGTCGACCATCACCCACGAGTCGTCGTTCCTGCAGCCGCCCATGGCCAGGCTGCTGGTCCCCGCCAATCGGGAGGCGCAGCCGCTCGTGACGGTGCCCAAAGTGCCGCCGGACGCTGGGGAGGACGCCTTCTACCGGCTGCAGTTCCCTGACCAGCTAGACACTCAGATCGATCTCCAGGCCGAGGACCGGATGCTGCAGCTGGTCAACAAGACGCGCGCCGAGGGAGGGTTCAAGGCGCTCAGCCTGGATCCGCTCCTGCAGGAGGCGGCGCGCGAGCACAGCCTCGACATGTACCAGCGGCATTACTTCTCCCACCTGACGCCCGATGGCAAGAGCCCCTTCGACCGCATGCGGGCGCATGGCGCCCACTTCGTGACGGCGGGCGAGAACATCGCTTTCGCGCCCGACGTGGACCAGGCCTACCAGTCCCTGCTGGCCAGCCCCGACCACCGGGCCAACCTGCTCAACCCCGACTTTCGGTGCATCGGGATCGGCGTGTACCGAGCGGTGGGTTACGAGGAGATGTTCACGCAGGACTTCTCCGACTGTGCGTAGCGCCTAAGCGCCCAGCTCCTCGTCATCGCTGACCCGGTCGGGGTCGCGGAGACGGAACAGCACCTCCTGGGCGTTGAACATCACGTCCATCAGCGGGACCACCCGGAAGCGCAGGCGGAGCGCCTCGGCCTGCTCCTCCGTCTCGGGAGCGGGCAGAGTCTCCAGGATCTGGCCGGCACGGCGGCGCAGGACGGCGGGAACGCGGTCGACGCCCTGCAGGTTGAGGTCCTCGAGCTGGAAGAGGACGGCGTCGATGGCGCGCACGAGGTCGAGGTGGCGCCGGGAGGCGAAGCGCCGTTCCGCTTCGGCCCGGGCGAAGGCAGCGATGTCCCGGCTGGCCTGGTCGATCACCCTCGCTAGGACATACGAACCGGAGTTACTCACCGGTTATGCCGTCCTGAAGGGTTAGAAGAGAATCTTCTGCAGCTTCTCCCGCAGCGCCGCCGGGGCCTTGTCCTGCTCGCAGCAGACCTTGACCAGGCGCTTGAACCCGGCCTGGAATCGATAGCGCTCCTCGCAGGGCGGGCAGAACTCGAGGTGCAGCTTGACCTCCCGGACCTCGGCGTCGGTCAGCTCGCGGTCGACGTACTCCTCGAGCTTCTCCTGGCACTCCTCGCAGGACATGTTGAGACCGCTCATGCCGATTTCTCCGCGGGCACGATACCGGAGTGCGCTCGCTGCGCTTCGCTTCGCGGGCTGAAACCTACGGTTTCCCCCGCGTGCCCCTTTCCCTCGCCGCCGCGCCAGGTCCCCAACGTCATGATCACGGACTCAGCCGGCCTGGCAAAGCCAGGCCTCCCGTGCCACGTCTGGATCTTGCTCACGCCGACTTCTCCGCGGGCACGATACCCGACTCCAGCGCGTAGTCATAAAGCTGCTTTTGCAGCTGCTGGCGGGCCCGGTGCAGGCGCGACATCACAGTCCCGATCGGGATCCCGATGACCTGCGCGGCGTCCTTGTAGGAGAAGCCCTCCACGTCGACCAGGAGCACCACCTCGCGGTGCAGCGGAGGCAGCGTCTCGACCGCCTTCACCACCTCGTCCGCGGCGATCCGGTCCAGGACCTCGGTCTCGGGGATGGCGGAGGTGTCTTTGAGCGTGTCGTAGAGCGCGAAGTCGCCCAGGTCGTCGAGGCTCACGTCCTCCGGCCGGCCCCCCTTGAAGCGGTCCCAGAAGAGGTTGCGCATGATCGCGAACAGCCACGCCTTCATGTTCGTGCCCGGCTGGTAGCTGTGCTGGTAGCGCAGGGCGCGCACGTAGGTGTCCTGGACCAGGTCCTGGGCCCGGTCGGGGTCGCGGGTGAGCCGCAGAGCGCCGCGGTAAAGCGTGTCGAGATGTGTGAGAGCCTCCTCGCTGAAGGCCGCGCTGTCCGTCTCCTGATCGGGCATCGCGACCAGTGTAGTCACGTCATCCGATGCAACCCGGACGCTCCGACCCTCATTCCGAATAGCGGCGGAGCACCCGGCGGCCGATCGAGGTGAGCACTTCGTAGGAGTTGGTTTCCGACCACTCGGCCACCTGCTCGGCGGTGATTCGCTCCGGGCCGTCGGCCCCGATGAACGTGGCGACATCGCCTTCGGCGACGTCGGCGATCCCGCTAACGTCGAGCGTGACCGCGTCCATGCTGACGCGCCCGATCAGCGGCGCCCGCTGCCCTCGCACCAGCACCCAGCCCCGGTTGCCGCGCACGCGATGCACCCCGTCCGCGTATCCCATCGCCACCGTGGCCACCCGCGTCTCCTTCGGCGCGCGCCAGGTGGCGCCGTAGCCCACGGTGGCGCCGGCCGGCACGGTCTTGACGTGGGTGACGAGGCCGCGCACAGCCATGGTCGAGCGCAGGCCATCGCCCTCGCAGCCGTAGAGCGCGATGCCGATGCGGATCGCGTCGAGCGCCAGGTCCGGGTAGCGCAGGGCTGAACCTGAGTTGCCGGCGTGGCGCAGCCCAGGGTCCACCTCGAGTCTTTCAAGCGCATCCGTAAAGCGCTCGAACTGCGCTCGCGTCAGCGCCTCGTCGGTGTCCGAGCTGGCGAAGTGGGTGAAAACGCCGCCCAGGCGCACACCCGGCGTGCGCGCGATCAGCGCCGCCAGCGCGGGCGCGACCTCGGACGCACAGCCGAGGCGGCCCAAGCCGGTGTCGACCTTGAGATGCACGGTCGCGGGCCGGCCCGCGAGGGCCCGCACCTGCGCCTCCGAGTACACCGTGAGCGCGCAGCCCAGCTCGGCCGCGCGCGGCACCTCGTCGGGCAGCAGCCCGCCCATCACCAGCAGCCGCTCGGCCGGGTCGTCGACCAGGGCGCAGACCTCGGCAGCCTCGTCCGGCGTGGACACGGCCAGGCCCCAGGCGCCCGCCTCCAGCGCCGCGCGCGCCACCGGCACCGCGCCATGTCCGTAGGCGTCGGCCTTGACGACCGCGATCAGCCTGGTGCCGGCGGGCTGCAGCGAGAGCAGGTGGCGGACGTTGTGCCGGATGGCGCCGAGGTCCACGTCGGCCCAGCGCTGTGTAGTCAGAGGCCGCCCCGGCGGAGCTGGTCCATCACCAACGGTATCTCCGGCAGCAGGTCGGAGGCCAGCAGCCCCGAGTCCCCGAGGCGCTCCGAGACGGCGCGCCCGGCGGCAGCGTGCACGTAGACGCCGCCCACCGCGGCCGTGAAGGGCTCGCAGCCCTGTGCGAGCAGCGCGCCGATCACTCCGGAGAGCACGTCGCCGGTGCCGCCGCTGGCCAGCGCCGGCACCTGGTGGGGGTCGACGCTCACCCGGCCGCCGGGCGCCGCCACCACGGTGTGGGCGCCCTTGAGGACCACCACCGCCCCCCACTCCTCGGCCGCCTGGGCGGCCGACTTGGAACGGTCCTTGTTGACCTCGGCCGCCGACTTGTTCAGGAGACGGCCCATCTCGCCGGGGTGCGGGGTCAGGATCCGGCCCTTGCCGAGTTTCTTGAGCAGCCGCCGGTTGTCGGCCAGCGCGTTGAGGGCGTCGGCGTCCAGCACCGAGGGTACGTTGATGCGCCTGACCAGCTCGTAAACCAGCCTCCAGGTCGACCGGTCGCGGCCCAGCCCCGGGCCGATCACCGCCGCCGACGCGCCGTCGAGGTGGCGCAGCACGATGTCCTGGGCGGCGTGCCCGATGTGGCCGGGCGCCACCTCTGGCACGGGGGTGGCCATCACCTCCGTGCACTTGGCGGCCAGGATCGGATAGATCCCGTCGGCCACCAGCAGCCGCACCAGGCCGGCGCCCGTGCGCGCGGCGGCGGTGGCGGACAGGTAGGCGGCGCCGGTCAGACCCAGCGACCCGGCCAGCACCACCACGGTGCCGAAGGTTCCCTTATGCCCGTCCTGGGGCCGGGCCGGCAGGGCGACGGCTTCCGGCGCCTCCAGCAGCCGCGGCCGGTCGGGCATCTCCAGGCGGGCGGTGGCGATCGCGACCTGGGATTGGTGGGTGATGCTGACCTGGACCGCGGCGCCTTTGGCGTCGCCGCCGAGCAGCCGGACCCGGGGCGCGCCGGTCGCCGCCGGAAGTATCTCGATGCGGCGGCGGGGGAAGCAGATGCCAGTGCCGTCGAAGCACTTGATCACGGCCTCCTTGGCCGCCCAGCGGCCGGCCAGGCGCTCGGCCGAGCCGTCGCAGTAGGCCAGCTCAGCAGCCGTGAAGGACTTGCGCAGGAAGCGATCGCCGGAACGGCGCACGGCCGTCGCCATGCGCTCGATGCCGAGGACGTCGACTCCTATGCGCTGCATGAAGCAGCTAGAGCGTAGCTACTCGACTGTTACGGACTTAGCGAGGTTGCGCGGCTGGTCAACGTCACGGCCGAGCTCGTTCGCCACGTGATAGGCGAAGAGCTGCAGGGCGACCGTGCTCAGGATCGCCGAGGTCGCCTCGTCGGCGGCCGGGATCACGAGCTGGTCGGTGACGATGTCGTCGAGCGAGTGATCGCCCTCGCTGACCAGCGCCAGCACGGGAGCGTCGCGCGCCACGATCTCGTGGACGGTCGAGGCCATCTTCTCGCGGGTCGCGCTCTCGGTGCAGACGGCCACCACCGGGAAGTCGGGATCGAGCAGGGCGATCGGCCCGTGCTTGAGCTCGCCACCCGAGGAACCCTCGGCGTGCAGATAGCTGATCTCCTTCAGCTTCAGCGCGCCCTCCAGTGCGACCGCATGGTTGATGCCGCGGCCCACGAACATGAAGTTGCGGAAGCGGCTGTATTTGTGGGCCAGGCGGGCGATGTCGGTGCTGCTGTCGAGCACGCGCCGGATCTTGTCGGGCAATTCGCGCAGGCCGCGCGCCAGCTCCTCCCGCCGCTCCAGTGACACGCGCCCGTGGGCGGTGGCCAGGCGCAGGGCGAGCAGGTACTGGGTCACCAGGTGGGCGACCAGCGTCTTGGTCGAGGCCACCCCGATCTCGGGGCCGCTGTGCAGGTAGATGGCGCCGTCGGCATCCCGAGCCGCGGTAGAGGCCACCACGTTGGTGATGGCCAGCGTGAGCGAGCCGCGCTCGCGGGCCTGGTGCAGGCCCACGATGGTGTCGGCCGTCTCGCCCGACTGGGTGATGACGACGGTCAGCGTCCGCTCGGTGACCGTGGGGCGCCGGTAGCGGAATTCAGAGGCGTCCTCGGCGCGGGCGCGGATCCCTGCCCAGTCCTCGATTACGTACTCGCCCATCATGGCCGCGTGCAGTGAGGTGCCCATGCCCAGCAGGCGCACGTCGTGGTAGCGCTTCAGGTGCTCGTCCGAGATGGCGAACTCGATGAAGTTGACGCGGCCATCGTCGGTCATGCGCCCGCGATGGGCGTTGGCCGCCGCCTCGGGCGTCTCGTGGATCTCCTTGAGCATGAAGTGCGGGAAGCCGCCCTTCTCGGCCTGGCTGACGTCCCAGTCGACATGCACGATCTTGGCGTCCACCGGCTGGCCGTCGAGGGTCGAGACCTCGGGGCCCAGCGGGGTCACCGCGGCCATCTCGCCCTCGCCCAGGATCAGGACCTTCTTGGTGTAGGGGATGATGGCGGTGATGTCGGAGGCGATGAAGTACTCGCCTTCGCCGATCCCGACCACCAGTGGCGCATTCAGGCGAGCGCCGACCAGCAGCTCGGGGTCGTCCAGGCTGAACATGGCCAGGGCGTACGCGCCCTTGATGCGCTGCAGGGCCTGGCGGACCGCGAGCAGGAAGTCGCCCTTGTAGTACTGCTCGATCAGGTGCGGGACGACCTCGGTATCCGTCTCGCTGGTGAACTCGTGGCCCAGGCCCTCGAGCTCAGCTTTGATCTCGGCGAAGTTCTCGATGATGCCGTTGTGGACGACCGAGATGCGGCCGTGGCAGTCGGTGTGCGGATGGGCGTTGACGATGGTCGGCTTGCCGTGCGTCGCCCAGCGTGTGTGGCCGATGCCAAGCGTGCCGGTGGGCATGCTCTCCTTGAGCTTGGCGATCAGGAGGTCGACCTTGGCCTCGCTCTTGGTGACGCTGGTGCGCAAGGCGCCCTCGCCCGCCTCGATCACGGCCACGCCGGCCGAGTCATAGCCGCGGTACTCCAGCCGCTTCAGGCTGTCCATGAGGATGGGGGTGGCCTGCTGCTCGCCCAGGTAGCCGATGATTCCGCACATAACTTCTTGAACGGGTCTCCTGGCCCTCTAGGTTACGGGTGACTTGGCGAGGGCGAGGGGGTCGGAGCCGAGCAGTCGATCTGCTTCTGGATGCTGACCACCACCGTGACCTGCGCCGGATCGGCCGAGAAGCCGTCGGTGGGAACCGCCTGCTGGGAGCGCACGGCGCCGGTCGCGTTGCTGACGTCGATCGCCTGGCCCAGCGTGATGTTGTCCACCGTCGAGACCTTGTCGGCCGGCCCCGTGATGGTGGCCACCGCGCTGGGCGTGAAGCTGATTGAGCTGATCTGGTAGCCGCAGGCCGGCCGCCCGGTCAGGTTGGCCTTGATCGCCGCCTGGCGGGTCACCTGCTCCTGCTGCAGCGTCACGTGGACGTTGACGATGCTGGGGTCGACCGCCGGCGGCGGGAACGACTTGAAGTTGGAGAGGTCGACCGGATGCCCGCTCTGCTCGAACTTGACAGGCTGGGTGGGGCTGTCGACGTTGGTGCCGGCGAGGGGGTGGTCCTGGGCGCCGATCTGGACGAAGGCCTTGAGGTTCTGGAGCAGGGAACGGGCCCCTGTGACCTTGACCTGGCAGGCCTGGCCGGAGTTGCCGCATTCGGCATAGGTGATCGGTTTGCCCTGGGCGTCGTTGGGACCCAGAACCTTGAAGCCGGGCGACACCCAGGGCGTCCGCACCTCGATGGGGTAGGTCTTGGCGTCGGCCACGTCGATGCCGACGGTGATGGGTACCGCGTCGCCGTTCCAGCTCACGCCGGGCGGCATCGTCTTGGGCGTGGCGAAGTAGGTGCGCTGGGCGACCGGCTGGGTCACGCCTCTCAGATCGACATGGAAGCGGACGCCGTTGGGAAAGTTGGCCGGCGCCTTGAGCGGGTCGACGGCGCTGCTGACGCCGAACACGTTGACGTTGGTCTTCAGCACCGGGTTGAGGATCACGATTGAGGGATCCTTGTTGTCGTAATCGACCACGGCGGGGACCGAGGTGACCGAGACAGGGTTCTCGCTGAAGGCCACCGCGGCCAGAAGGCCCAGGGAAAGGACCAGGGCCAGCAGCTTCAGGCGCCAGTTCGCTATGAGCCAGGTCATTTGTTGAGCCAGGGTAGTAAGGCGAGCCGGCGGGTCCGACCGTTGGTCGGTTTGACTGGTTCGATGGAGCCCATCAGCCGCCGGCGCAGACCGTCGGCGTCCAGGTTGCGGGTGATGGCGCCGTTCTCGACCACCGAGATCCGGCCGGTCTCCTCGGAGACCACCACGATCAGGGCGTCCGAGGCCAGGGAGAGCCCGATCGCCGCCCGGTGGCGGGTGCCCAGGCGCTCGCGTACCGTCCCCTCTTCGGGGAGCGGCAGCAGGCAGCCGGCGGCCAGGATCTGGTTGCCCCGGATGATCACGGCGCCGTCGTGGAGCGGCGAATTCGGAAAGAACAGGGACTGCAGGAACTCGCTGGAGACCTCGCCGTTGATGCGCACCCCTGTCGCCGCGTAGTCCTCCAGTCCCACCTCACGCTCGAAGGCGATCAGGGCGCCCGTGCGCCGGGCCGAGAGCCGCTCGGCGGCCCGGATCACCTCGGCGATGGAGCGGCTGCGCAGCTGTTCAGTGACGCCGAAGGCCGCCAGCGGCCGGCCGATGTGGCCGAGGCGGCCGACCTGGTCCAGGATGCGTCGGAGCTCGGGCTGGAAGAGCACGATGATCGCGATCACGATGAACGGGGCGGCGTTCTGGAAGAGCCACTTGAGCAAGATCAGGTTGAGGGCGCTGGCGGCCACGCCGACCATCACCAGCACCACCAGGCCCACGATCAGCTGGATGGCCTGGGTGCCCCGGACCAGGCGTAGCAGCTGGTACATGATGAAAGCCACCAGCAGCACGTCCACGATCTCCACCGGGCCGACCTTCTGCAGGATCGAGACCAGCTGGTGGATGAGCTGCGAGAGGACGGCCAGCACTCAGCCTTCCCCGAAGATCGACGCCAGCAGCGCCATCTGGGCGTAAAGGCGGTTCTCGGCCTGGTCGAAGACCACCGACCGCTCGCCGTCGATCACCTCGGCGGTGACCTCCTCGCCCCGATGGGCGGGCAGGCAGTGCATGAAGATGGCGCGCGGGGCATGGGCCATCAGGTCCGGGTTCACCTGGTACTCGGCGAACTGCCGGCGCCGGTCCTCGGTCTCGGCCTCCTGGCCCATCGAGGTCCAGACGTCCGTGTAGACGGCATCCACTCCTTCTAACGCGGCCAGGTCGCTGGTCACCTTGACCGTGGGCGCCTTGCGCGTCACTTCATCCGGCGGGTAGTGGCGCGGCGGGGTGATGACGGTCAGCTCCAGACCGGTCAGCGCAGCAGCCTCGATCAGCGAGATGGCCACGTTGTTGCCATCGCCGACGAAGGCCAGGCGCTTGCCCTCCAGTCCGCCCAGGAACTCTTCGAGGGTCATGAGGTCGGCCAGCACCTGGCAGGGGTGGGACCGGTCGGTGAGGGCGTTGATGACCGGCTTGTCTGACGCGCGCGCCAGCTCGCGGAGGTCGGCGTGGCTGAAGAGCCGCGCCACGATTCCACTCGTGAATCGGGCCAGGACGTGACCGACGTCGGAGACCTTTTCCCGGCGGCCGAGCCCGATCTCGACGTCGGAAAGCGTGACCGGGCTTCCGCCCAGACGGCCGATCGCGACCTCGAAGGAGACCCGGGTGCGCATGGACGGCTTTTGGAAGATGAGAGCGACATGGCGCCCCTCGAGCGGGGCGCGCGCGCCCGCCCGCCAGTGGCCGGCCTTGATGTCGGCGGCAAGGGCCAGCAGGCCCCGGAGTTCGGCGGCCGTGACGTCGGCGATGTCGAGGAAGTCGCGGCCGGCCAGCGCTGGAAGCAGGTCGGTCGTCAAAGCTCCTTTCCTGCCCTCAGTCTAGGCGCGGCCAAGTTCACGAGGACGTCTATCGACTGATATCCCGGGATATCTGCGATCGGTACGGCCGACCATCCACCCATATCCCGGGATATCTGCCAATCTGACGGCGCTAATACAGGTCACCAGTGGCGCCGGAAGGCCCGGCAGCGGAGCGCTAATTGACTTGGCGGGTGGCTCCTGCCCAGTACGGTTCGCGCAGCTGGCGCTTCATGATCTTGCCGCTCGGGTTGCGGGGGATCGACTCCACGAAATCCACCGAACGCGGCCTCTTGAAGCCGGCCAGCAGGTCCCGCGACCACTCGATCAGGTCGTTTTCAGTGAGCGTCGTCCCGGGCTTCCGGACCACGACCGCCTTCACGGTCTCGCCCCAGCGCTCGTCGGGAACCCCGATCACGGCCACGTCGGCCACTTCGGGGTGTCCGGCCAGCACCGCCTCCAGCTCGGCCGGATAGATGTTCTCGCCGCCGGACACGATCATGTCCTTGATCCGGTCCTTGATGTAGATGAACCCGTCGGCATCCATGGTGCCGGCATCGCCGGTGTGGAACCAGCCGTCGCGGATCACTGCCGCCGTGTCATCGGGGCGGTTCCAGTAGCCGGCCATCATGCCCGGGCCCCGGTAGACGATCTCCCCCAGCTCCCCGCGCGGCACCTCTTTGTCCTCCGGGTCGAAGATCGCCATGTCGCAACCGAATGACGCGCGTCCGCAGGAGAGCAGCCGCTCCCCCTTGTGCTCCTCGAACTGCAGCGCGGTGACGGCGCCGGTGGTCTCGGTGAGGCCATACACCTGGGTGAAGCGGCACTTGAAGGTATCGATCGACTTCTGCAGCACCACCGGCGTGATCGGCGAGGCTCCGTAGAGGATGTTCCGAAGGCTCGAGAAGTCGGCGCTCTGCGAATCCGGGAGCTGCGTCATGAAGAGCAGCACCGCGGGCACCAGGAACGCCGTCTCCACGCGCTGCTCGGCGATCACCTGGAGCAGTTCCTGCGGGATCACCTCGCGCGTGAACACCATGCAGCCGCCCGTTGCCATGACGGCCAGCGCCCAGCCGCAGCCGCCGATGTGGTACAGCGGCATCGCCACCAGGCCGCGCCCGGCCTGGCGCAGCTCGGGCACCTCGAAGACCAAAGTGCCCAGCAGTCCCGTCAGGTTCAGGTTGGTGAGCATGGCGCCCTTGGGCAGGCCGGTGGTGCCCGACGTGTAGAGCTGCCAGGCCACCCGGTTCTCCAGGTCGAGGTGCGGATCTTTGGCGCCTGGCCGGCGCGGCAGCTGGGCGAAGCTCATGGCCGGGAAGCCCGCCTCGGCGGCCGCGGGCGCGAACTCCTCGCCCGCGACCATCAGCACCGGCTGGGCGTCGCCGGCGACCTTAGCGACCTCGGCCGGCGTCAGCCGCCAGTTGATCGGAGTGGCGATGGCGCCGCACTTGGTGACGGCGACCAGGAGCTCGAAGTAGAGGTCGCTGTTCTTGTCCAGCACACAAACGTGGTCGCCGGGCTTGATGCCGGCCTCCACCAGGCCGGCCGCCAGCTCGGTGGTCGACTCGTTGAGCTCCACGAAGGTGCGGGTGCGGCCCTGGAACCAGGTTGCGGGCAGGTCGGGGTGGCGGAGGGCGCGCCAGCGAAGCGCGTCGGCGATCGTGCGCATGGGGGCAGGTTAGCCCGCAGAACGCCCGCGCGCTATGTCGTCAGCGCTTGGTGTACTGAGGCGCCTTGCGGGCTCGCTTCAGCCCGTACTTCTTGCGCTCCTTCTCGCGCGCGTCACGCGTCAGGAGGCCGGCCTTCTTCAGCGCCGGGCGGCTGTCCGCGTCGTACTCGACCAGGGCGCGGGCGATGCCGTGCGCGATGGCGCCGGCCTGGCCCGACACGCCGCCACCCTCGACCTTGACGCTGACGTCGAAGCGGCGGAGGGAATCGGTGAGCTTGAGCGGCTCCAGGACCTCCATCTCGAGGATGCGGCGGCCCAGGTAGGCAAGCGGCGTCTTCTCGTTGATCAGCACCCGGCCCTCGCCTGGCGTCAGGCGCACCCGGGCGATCGCGGTTTTGCGGCGGCCGGTGCCGCGCGAGGTGTTGTCAGCCAATCTCGATGTCCCCCCTGGCGTCGAAACGCACGGCCTTGGGCGCCTGGGCGGCGTGACCGTGCTCCGGGCCGGCGTACACGCGCAGCCGCTTCAGCATGTCGGCCCCCAGCGTGTTGTTCTGCAGCATCCCGCGCACCGCGTTGGTGACCGGGAAGGTCGGATCGCGCTCCATCTGCTCGCGGACGCTGCGCGCGCGCAGCCCGCTCGGGTAGCCCGAATAGCGCGTGTAAGTCTTGCCGTCCAGTTTGCCGCCGGTCAGCAGGATGCGCGAGGCATTGACCACGATCACGTGGTCACCGGTGTTGAGGTGCGGCGTGTAGGTCGGCTTGTGCTTGCCCTTCAGAATGCGCGCGACGCTGCTGGCGAGGCGGCCGAGGGCCACGCCACTGGCGTCGACCACGTACCACTCGCCTTTCAGGTCTTCCTTCCTGGCCGTCCAGGTTTTCTGCTTCGTCACTTCCTCTCCAAAAACCGGGGTCCCCGCAGGATCGCAGATCCTGTGGGGTGGTTACTCATAAAGAACTTCTATCAACGTCAGCCCCCGGGCCGGCGCGGTCTTCGCTGCCACGCTGCGATCACGGGCCTTCAGCACCTCGCTCACCCATTCCGGGGTCCGGCGGCCGAGGCCCACCTCGGCCAGCGCGCCGGCGATGCCGCGCACCAGGCCCCGCAGGAACCCCTCCGCCACCAGCTCCAGGTCGACGAACTCGCCCTGCCGTTCGACGGACGCCGAGCGCATCGTGCGCGTCCGCTCGCCGGCCGGCTCGCTTGCCGAACAGAAGCTGGTCCAGTCGTACTCACCCACCAGCGCCGACGCCGCGCGCTGCATGGCCGGGACATCCAGCCGCCCCACCAGCCACCAGCAGCGGTTGCGCTCCAGCGCCGGGCGCGGCCGCCGGTCGAGGTACCGGTACCGGTACCGCCGCCAGCGGGCCGAGTAGCGGGCGTGGAAGGCGTCGTCGACGACTTCCGCCGACAGCGCGCTCACGTCCTCCGGCAGCCGGGCGTTCAAAGCTCCCACCAGGCGGGCGACCGGGAAACGGTCGAGGCGGAAATTGACCACCTGGCCGAGGGCATGCGCCCCGGCGTCGGTGCGTCCCGCCGCCGTCACCGGCAGTTCGGAACCCGTCAGCTCGCGCAGCGCTCGCTGCACTTCGCCCTGCACCGTCCGGCGTCCGGTCTGGCTCTGCCAGCCGGCAAAGCTGGTGCCGTCGTACTCGAGCACGACCTTGATATTCAGTTGTTAATAATCGATCAGATTCAGTCGACGAGCTCGATCACCACCATGGGCGCCGCATCGCCGTGGCGCGGGCCCTTGTGGATGATCCGCGTATAGCCCCCCGCCCGCTCGCCGAGCCGGGGGACCAGGTTGCTGAAGAGCCTCTCCACCACCTCGGGCTGGCTGACCTCCGCGGCCACCTGGCGGCGGGCGGCGACGTCGCCGGCCTTGGCCGTGGTGATCAGGCGGTCGACCCAGCGCCGCAGCTCCTTGGCCTTGGCTTCGGTGGTGGTGATGCGGCCGGTCTGCAGCAGCGACGTGCACAGGTTGCGCATCAGCGCCTTCCGTGCATCGGTGTCGCGGTTGAAGTGGCGGCCGCTCTTTTGGTGTCGCATTCGTTTAGCGGAAGACGGTCTCCATGTCCTCGGGCTGCACGAAACCCTTCTCGACCAGCTTCTCCTTGATCTCGTCCAGCGACTTGCGCCCGAAGTTGCGCAGTCCCAGAAGCTCCTCTTCCTTCTTGGTTTGCAGCTGACCGACCGACGTGATGTCGTTGGCCTTGAGGCAGTTGAAGGCGCGCACCGAGAGGTCGAGCTCCTCGATCGGAGTCTCGTTGAGCCGGTTGCCGGTGCCCTTGGCGGGCGTGCCCGGCTGCTGGGTGATGATCGAGTCGCCGAAGCGCACGAAGAGGTCGAGGTGCTGCGTGAACAGCTGGGCGGCGGTGCTGACCGCCTCCTCCGGCGTCACGGTGCCGTCCGTGGTGACCTCGATCAGCAGCCGGTCGTAGTCGGTCGACTGGCCGACGCGCGTCTTCTCCACGGTGAAGTTGGCCTTGTGGACGGGCGAGAAGATGGCGTCGATGGGGATCACGCCAATGGGCTGGCCCTCGCGCTTGTTGCGCTCGGCGGGCACGTACCCCTTGCCCCGCTCGACGTTCAGCTCCATGCGCAGATGGCCCTTGGCCGCGATGGTGCAGATGTAGAGGTCGGGATTGACGATCTCCACGTCCGAGCTGGTCTGGATGTCGGAGGCGTGCACCTCCGCCGGACCCTTGACGTCGAGCATGAGGGTGACGGGGTCCTCTGTGAAGCTCTTCAGGTTGAGCTGCTTCAGGTTGAGGATGAGCTCCGTCACGTCCTCCTTGACGTGCGGGATCGAGGTGAACTCGTGGGCCACGCCCTCGATCTGGATCGAGGTGACCGCGGCGCCCCAAAGCGAGGACAGCAGGACCCGCCGCAGCGTGTTGCCGAGCGTGGTCCCGAAGCCGGGCTCGAGCGGCTCGATGTCGAAGCGGCCGTAGCGATCATCGCCACCGCCTTCGCCCTCGTCGAGCTTGCGAACCTGCGGGTTAACCGGTGCCTGGATGTCGATTGCCAACCGAAAACTCTCCCTCCAGCCGCTAGCGGCTGTAGAACTCCACGATCAGGTGCTCTTCCACGCCCTGCTCCATCTCGCCGCGCTCGGGCAGGGCCAGCACCTTGGCTGATTTCTGTTCGTCGTTGAAGGCCAGCCAGGACGGCACCGTGCGCACGTTGGAGGCCTCGAGCGCCATTTCCACGGCGCCGTTGCTCTCGCGCAGCCGCACCTCGTCGCCCGGCTTGAGCCGGTACGAGGGCACGTTGACGAGCCGCCCGTTGACCTGGAAGTGGCGGTGCGTGACGAGCTGTCGCGCCTGCTTGCGCGACGAGCCCATGCCCAGCCGGTAGACCACGTTGTCGAGCCTCAGCTCCAGGTGGCGCAGCAGGTTGAGACCTGTCACACCGCCCTCGCGCACCGAGGCGTCGAAGTAGTTGCGGAACTGCTTCTCGAGCAGTCCGTAGGTGCGCCGCGCCTTCTGCTTGGCCCGCAGCTGCAGGCCGTAGTCGGACGTCTTGCGCCGGCGCGCCTGCCCGTGGATGCCGGGCGGCACCGCGCGGCGCTCGATGGCGCACTTGGGCGTGTAGCAGCGCTCGCCCTTCAGGTAAAGCTTGGCGCCCTCGCGCCGGCAGAACCGGCACACCGGGCCGTGGTAATTAGCCAATC
>DASUVY010000071.1:0-16180 GCA_036378695.1 Candidatus Dormiibacterota bacterium | reverse complement strand
GGCTTGGGCAGGTTGACCTTGAGGTCGACGGCCTTGGTGTTGCCCTGGGGCGGCCAGATGTAGACCAGGATGGGGGCGATGCCCGCCACCACCGTGGCCGTGAGCAGCCCCGCCAGGTACCAGACGATGAAGTTGCGGCGGGTGATGGGACGGCCGGACGCCGGCTGCGCTGCGGGTTCTTCGGCGTGGGTGGCTATGGCCCGAAATCTAGCACGGGCTAGGATTCCACCACTTGACTGAGGACCCTGCGGCCGAGGAGGCGGCGCTCCGCCCCGCGACCGCCGGAGTCGGCTCGCGCGCCGTCCGCAACACGGCGCTGGTGCTGGCCGCCCGCATCCTCTCCCGGGCCATCGCGCTGGTGACCGTCCTGGCCACCCTGAACCACCTGGGCCCGGCCGGGTTCGGGCGCTTCCAGACCCTGGTGACCTACACCTCGGTGATCACCGTTCTCGTGGATCTCGGCTTCAACACCCTCTACGTGCGGGAGGCGGCGCGGCATCCGGGCGAGATCGCCCGCTACCTGAGCAACCTGGTCACCACGCGGCTGCTGATGTCACTGCTCGGGCTGGCGGTGCTGGCGCTGGCCCTGCGCATCCCGGGCCTGCAGAGCCTGCTCCTGCCCGGCTTCCTGCTCATGATCCTGGCCTCGCTCTCGCAGCTCCTGCGCCAGACCTTCTATGCGCTGCAGCGGGTGGGCTTCGACGCCGTCGAGACGGTGCTCGAGGCCGCCGTGCTGCTGGGGCTGACGCTGCTGGGCATTTTCGGCCGGCAGGGCGTGGCCTACTTCGTCTGGGCCTACGCGCTCAGCTACGCCTTCGCCTGCGCCTTCATCCTCACGGTCCTGGTGGTGCGCCGGATGGCCGTGCTCCGGCCGCGCTTCGAGCCCCGGCTGGTGGCGACCTGGCTGGTGGCGAGCCTGCCCCTGGCCCTTACCTTCGTGGTCACCACCCTCTACTTCAAGATCGACGTACCCATCCTGCAGCTGTTCCGTTCATTCGATGAGGTGGGGTGGTATGCCTCCGCCTACAAGCCCTTTGAGGCGCTGCTCTTCGTACCGATGGCGATGCTGAACGTGATCTTCCCGCTGCTTTCGGTCTACCACCGGGAGGATCCCGATCGCCTGGCCCTGGCCATCGACCGCTTCTACAAGCTGCTGCTCCTGGTGGGCTGGCCGCTGACCGTGGGCGTGCTGGTGCTGGCGCCCGGCCTCACGCGCCTGCTGCGCCTCTACCCGCAGGCCGAGCCGGCGCTGGCGGTGCTGGCGCTCGGCATCGTCTTCATGTTCGTCAACAACACCTGGATCGGGACCTTGAACGCCATCGATCGCCAGGCCGCCTTCACCTGGGCCGCCCTGGCCAGCCTGGTCGTGAACGTGGCCTTGAACCTGGCCCTGATCCCAACCTACGGGTACCTGGGCGCGGCCTGGGCCACAGTGCTGACCGAGGCCGTGCTCTTCACCGCCGGCTTGCTCATGACCCGCCACTACCTGCGCCTGGTGCCGGTCGCGCGGCTCTCCTGGCGGGTGCTGTTGGCGGGCCTCCTGATGGGGGCGGTGCTCCTGCCCTTCCGAGGCTTCGCCGGCGGCTGGGCCACGCTCGGGCTGGTGGTCCTGGGCGGCCTGCTCTACGGCGGCGCCGCGCTGCTGCTGCGCGCCCTCGACCAGGGCGAGATGGAGATGCTGCGGCGGGCGGCGGGCCGTTGAGGGACCCTCGGTGACACCGCGCAACTCGCTGGTCTGGGTGCGCATCTTCACCGACGCGGCCGCGGCGGCGGTCGCGGTCGCACTCGCCTACTGGCTGCGCTACAAGATCAACCCCGGGCACCTGGCCATCACCGGCGGCGAAGTCCCCGAGGCGGCGCGCTACGCCGAGGCCACCCCGCTGGCCGTGCTGGTGGTGCTGGGCGTCTTCTGGGCCACCGGCGCCTACCGGCACCGGCGCGGGGTGCAGTTCGTGGACGAGTTCCTGGCCAACCTGCGGGCTCTGCTGGTGGCCGCGGTGGTCGTGCTGGCGGGGATCGGCCTGTACAGGCCCGCCCGCTTCGAGTTCTCGCGGCTGGTCTTCGTCTACTGGATCCTGCTGACGCTGATCCTGCTCACGGCCACGCGCTACCTGCTGCGGCGCTTGCAGGCCGCCCGCCGGGCCCGCGGCATCGGGGCCGACCGGGCGCTGGTGGTGGGGTGGGGGGCGGCCGCCGACCTCCTGGTGCAGCGCATGCGCATGTTCCCCGACTACGGCTACCGCCCGGTGGGCATCCTGGCCGACGGCATCCTGGAGGGCACCGAGCTGGCCGGCATCAAGGTGCTGGGGACATCCAGCGACCTGTCTCGGGTGGTGCGCAACCGGCGCGTGGACACGGTCTTCATGGCCCTAACCGACGTCAGCCAGGAGCGCCTGCTGCATCTGATGGAGGCGTGCGACGGGCAGCCGGTGGAGTTCCGGATCGTGCCCTCGATGCTGGAGATCATGACCACCGGGGTGACCGCCGACCAGCTCGACGGCATCCCGCTCCTGCAGTTCCGGCGCGGCCTCGACATCGACGGTTGGAAGCGCGTCCTGAAGCGGGCCTCCGACGTGCTGATCGCCGGGCTGGGCCTGGTGCTGCTTTCACCGCTGCTGGGCGTGATCGCGCTCCTGGTCAAGCTCACCTCGCCGGGACCCGTCATCTACGGCCAGGAGCGGGTGGGGCTCAACGGCCAGGTCTTCCGGATGCACAAGTTCCGGAGCATGCGCATGGACGCCGAGGCGCCCAGCGGCCCGGTCTGGGCCACCCGGGAAGACCCTCGCCGCACCGGCGTCGGCCGCTTCCTGCGCCGCCTCTCCTGGGACGAGCTGCCCCAGCTTTGGGACGTCCTGGTGGGTTCGATGTCGCTGGTCGGACCGCGGGCGGAGCGACCCAAGTTCGTGCAGGAGTTCGCAGGCCGCCTGGCCCGCTACCAGGACCGGCACCGGGTGCGCCCGGGGATGACCGGCTGGGCCCAGGCCAACGACCTCCGCGGGCAGACGCCGGTCGAGGAAAGACTGATCTACGACCTCTATTACATTGAGAACTGGAGCCTGGCATTCGACCTCAAGATCCTCCTGATCACCCTCTTCCGCGTCTGGAGCCACAAGAACGCGTACTGAGGGTCAGGCTCAAGCCGCGCACCGGCGAAAGCACCCTCTTCGCGGAGCTGCTGTCCGAGAGCTCCGCGGTCACACCGGATACGCCGCTCGAGGAAGCCGAGTTTGTCGCCCTCGACGTGGAGACCACCGGCAACCGGCCCTTCCTGGTCATCGAGATCGGGGCCGAGCGCTTCCGGCTGGACGGCCCGCTCTCCTTCTTCGACACCCTGGTCGAGGCGCGCGCGCCCATCAACCGCTACGCGCAGGAGCGGCACCAGATCGACCGCGCGATGCTGGTCGGCGCCCCCGGGTTCGGTGACGCCCGCTCCGCGTTCTTGCGCTTCGCGCGGGGCTCGGTGCTGGTCGAGCACAGCCACGACGCCTTCGACACCTACCTGGTCGGCCGCGGGCTCCAGGAGCCACTCGAGCACCCGATCATCGACACCTCGGCGCTGGCCCGCCTCGTGCTCGACCTCCCCGGCGGCCAGACCCCGGGGCTGGCTCGGGTCGTGGAGGCCCTGGAGCTGGACGTCAGCCCCGCCCACGCCGCCCTGGGCGACGCCCAGGCCACGGCTGCGGTCTTTCGGGAGCTGGTGGCCCGGGGCCGGGAGCGCTTCGGCTGGAGCCGGGTCGGCGAGCTGCTGGCGCTGCTCCCGCGGCCGGAGATCGACCGCTCCCGCATCGCCCCCGGGGCGAAGCCGCCTACTCGAACAGGCTCATCTGGAGGTCGGGCTGGGGATGCACGAGGCCAGATAGGCCGACCCCGAGCAGACGCACCGGCCGGGACTCCAGGTGCGACTTCTCGAGCGCGGAGCGGGCGGCGCGGAAGATCGTCTCGACGTCGTCGGTCGGGCTCGTCCGGCTCACCTGGCGGCTCACCAGGCGAAAGTCGGGGAGCTTGAGCTTCACGTAGATCGTCCGGGCCCGCACGCCCTCGGCGACCAGGCGCTCGGTGACGCGGTCGGTCAGCTCCCGCAGCGCCGTCTCCAGCGTCTCCCGGTCGGCGACGTCGTTCTCGAAGGTGGTCTCCGCGCTGATCGTCTTGGCCGGCCGCGTGCCGTCCACGGGCTCGCGGTCCCGGCCCTGCGCCAGCCGTTGCAGAAGGGCGCCGCTGGTCCCGAAGACCTGGAGCAGGCGCTGGGTGTCGTAGCCGGCCAGGTCGCCGACCGTGCGCACGCCCATCAGGCGCAGCCGCTCCTCGGTCTTGGGGCCCAGGCCGGGCACCACGCCGATCGGCAGGGGCGCGAGAAAGTCGCCCTCGGTGCCCGGCGGGACGATGACCAGGCCGTCCGGCTTGCGGCTGCCGCTGGCGATCTTGGCCACCAGCTTGCTGGGCGCCGCGCCGACGCTGCAGGTCAGGCCGACCTCCGTGTGCACGGTGAACTTGATGCGCCGCGCGACCTCCTCGGGCGTGGAGGTGCCGTGGCGGGTGCGCGCGGTGACGTCGAGGTAGGCCTCATCGAGCGCGACCCCCTCGATCTTCTCGGGCGCCGCCCAGCGCCGGAAGATGGCGTGGACCTGGCGGCTGGCCTCGCGGTAGCGGGCGTGGTCGGGTTGGACGACGGTCAGCTGGGGGCAGACTTGGAGGGCTTCGTGCAGCGGCATGGCCGAGCGCACCCCGAAGGTGCGCGCCTCGTAGGAGGCGCCCATGACCACGGCCCGGCGGGAGGCGCCCGCCACCGCCACAGGGATCCCCCGCAGGCGCTCCTCGTCGCGCTGATGGACCGAGGTGTAGAAGGCGTCGAGGTCGACGTGGAGGATCGTCCTCGGCCAGGGCTCCGTGCGCGGCATCGGGCGCAGTTTGCCACAGCATCTGGCGTTCCTCGACCGCCGGACCCCCATAGAATCGGCGTCGTTGAAGGGTGTGATCCTGGCCGGCGGCACCGGCAGCCGCCTGCATCCGCTGACGCGGATCACCAACAAGCACCTGCTCCCGATCTACGACCGGCCGATGATCAGCTATGGGATCGAGGCTCTGGTCAAGGCCGGCATCACCGAGCTGATGCTGGTCACCGGAGGCACCCATGCCGGTGAATTCCTGCGCCTGCTGGGGAACGGCCACGAGCACGGCCTCGAGCGGCTGCAGTACGCCTATCAGGAGAAAGCCGGCGGCATCGCCGAGGCCTTGGGCCTCTGCGAGCGCTTCGTGGCCGGAGAACCGGTCGTGGTGATGCTGGGCGACAACATCGTGGAGCGCTCGCTGCGGCCGGCGGTGTCGAACTTCGCCGCGCAGCAAAGCGGAGCCCGCATCCTGCTCTCGCGAGTCGACGACGCCGCCCACCTCCGCCACCTGGGCGTCCCCGAGTTCGACCCGGAGGGCCGGCGGGTCGTCCGCATCGTGGAGAAGCCTGAAGTGCCCCCCAGCGCGTTCGCCGTGACCGGTATCTACTTCTATCCGCCCGAGGTGTTCTCGGTGATCCCGACCCTGGAGCCCTCAGGACGCGGCGAGCTGGAGATCACCGATGTGAACAATCACTTCGTGCAGGCCGGGTGTATGGAGTACGAGGTGCTGGAGGGGTTCTGGGGTGACGCCGGGGAGTCGATCGAGGCCTATCACTCGGTCAACGACTTCGTACGGGCGCACGGCGCCAACAAGGACTGATCCGATGCTGAGCGGCGTCGAGATCAAGCAGCTCACGACCTATCCCGATGAGCGCGGGTTCTTCCGCGAGATCATCCGGGAGACCGACCAGTTCTTCGGGCACTTCGGGCAGCTCAGTCATTCGCTCATGTATCCGGGCACCGCCAAGGCCTGGCACCTCCATCAAAAACAGATCGACTGGTGGTACTGCATCGGCGCGCTCAAGGTCGCTCTGCACGACCTGCGCGAGGGGTCGGAGACCAAAGGTGAGACGGTGACCTTCTTCATGGGCGACCGCTACGGCGCCACCTGCGTCAAGATCCCGCCCGGGGTTGCCCACGGCTGCCGCGCGCTGGAGCTGACGCACCTGCTGTACGTGACCTCCAACGTCTACGACCCGGGCGACGAGGGGCGCCTGCCTCACGACGACCCCACCATCGGCTTCGATTGGACTGCGTTCCCGGAGATCACATGAGCAGGCAGTTCCGGCGCTTGCTGGTGGCCGGGGGCGCTGGCTTTATCGGATCCAACTTCGTACGCCTCCTCAGCCGCACGCGACCCCAGACCGAGGTCTGGGTGCTGGACAAGCTGACGTACGCCGGCAACCCGGCCAACCTGGCAGAGTTCGAGGGCACCCCCGGCTACCGCTTCGTGCAGGGGGACATCTGCGACCGGGCCCTGGTCGACGAGCTGGCCGGCCAGGTCGACGGCATCATCAATTTCGCGGCCGAGACGCACGTCGACCGCTCGATCATGGATCCCTTTGCCTTCGTGGAAACGGACGTCCACGGAGTGGCCGTGCTCTGCGATGCGGCGCTGCGCCACCGCCACCAGGCTTTCCACCTGGTCAGCACCGACGAGGTCTACGGCGATGTCTCGGAGGGGCGCTCGCGCGAGGATGACGCCTTCCGCCCACGTTCGCCCTATTCGGCCAGCAAGGCCGGCGGTGAGCACCTGGCCCGGGCCTACGCGATCACCCACGGGCTGCCGCTGCTGGTCACGCGCGGCTCCAACAACTACGGGCCCTACTGCTACCCGGAGAAGCTGATCTCGGTGCTGGTCACCAACGCGCTCGACGACCTCCCCCTGCCGCTCTACAACGATGGCAGCGCGGTGCGGGACCACATGTACGTGGAGGACCACTGCCGGGCCTTGGACCTGGTGCTGCACGAGGCGCCGGTGGGCGAGGTCTACAACATCGGCACCGGGGTGGAAACCAGCGGGCTCGAGGTCGCGCAAGCCGTGCTCGAGCTGATGGGCAAGCCGCGCTCCTTGATCCAGTTCGTGGCCGACCGCAAGGGCCACGACTATCGCTACGCGCTGGACGTCAGCAAGATCCGGGATGCCCTGGGCTGGGAGTCCCAGGTCGTGCTGGCGGAGGGCCTGGAGCGAACCGTCCGCTGGTACCGCGACCACCAGGACTGGTGGCGGCCGCTCAAGTCAGGCGCGTACTGGGACTACTACCGCAGGAACTATCAGCCGCTGGCCAAAGCGCCTTTATCCAGACCGGGAACGATCTGAAGCCTCTCTAAAATCAGCCTGCTTGAAGCTGGAAGGGCGCCAGCGCTGGATTCCCGGAGTCCGCCTGGCCGCGGCCCGGGTCGCCGCCCGCTGGTGGGCGCTGCCCGCCCTGCTTGGTCTGGGCATCTATCTCGGTCTGCTGTTCCGGACCGCGTACGTGTACCCGAGGTCGTCGGATACAGCCTGGGCTCCGCTGTTGGGCCAGGACCTGCTGTCCGGTAACTGGAAACTCTCGGGCTGGACCCTCACCGCCTATCCCGCCTGGACCACGGAGGCTCCCGCCTACGCGCTGGCTATCGCGGTCGGCGGGCCGGGGGCCTGGCTGATGTACGTGCCTCCGGCTCTCTTCTATGCGGCCGCCGCCGGCCTCGCGGCCTGGCTGGCGACGCTGGGTCGAGGCTGGCGGGCAGCTCTGCCCACGACGTTGCTGCTGGGGCTTCCGACGCCATACCTGGCCTACCTGGGAACGCAGCCGGGAGCGCACATGCCCACGGCCGCCTTCAGCCTGGCCGCCCTGCTGGCATTCGCGGCCGGCCTTCGAGGCCGCTGGTGGGCGGCGGCCGCGGGCGCAGTGCTGGTGGCCCTCGCCGTGGTGGGAGATGGGCTCGCCGTCGCCGCCCTGGCGGCGCCGCTGGCGGGGGTGGCGATCCTGGCGGCCATCCTTGTGCGAAGGCCTGGTTTCATCGGGACGGCCGTGGGCGCGACCGTGGGCACGGTTACGGGGCTGCTTGTGCGCACCCCCACGGCCCGCCCGGGCGGTTTCAGCTACATCGCCTTCACCGTCAAGCTGGTCGGGCCGCACCACTGGCTGCGCAACCTGGGCCTGACCTGGACGATCATCGTCTCCTACCTGGGCGGCGACCACCCCTGGGGAGCCCTTGCCGCCTATCCCGCCGCACTCCTGGTGGGTGCCGCCTGCGTGGCCGGCTTCGGAGTTGCAGCCATCCGCCTGGCCAGTTGGCGGAACGATCCGTTCGGCGCCTGGCTCGACGCGGCGCTCCTGGCCGGCGTCGCCGGCAGCTTCGGGTCCTTCGTCTTGACGGACCGGCCGCAGGACATCTGGTCGGGCCGCTACCTGCTGCCCGCCGTCTGTTACGTGGCCATCCTGGCCGGCCGTCACCTCTACTCGCTCCCGGGCCGGCTGCGCTACCTGGCCCTGGTGGCGGTCGTGCTGCTCACCGTGGTCAGAGGGGGCGCGTTCCTGGCCACGGCGGCCGCTCGGCCGGCCGTGCCCGACCACGCCCAGCTGGAGGCCTGGCTCCAGGATCGAGGCTTGAGCCGGGGCTATGGGCCCTATTGGGACGCGTCGGTGGTCACGGTGGAAACCGGCGGCCGGGTGGAGGTCCGCAACGTGGAGGGCGCCGGCGGCCGCCTGCGGCCGCACGCCTACCTGTCCAGCTCTCGCTGGTACCGGCCGGATCCGCACCGGGCCGCGCGCTTTGTGGTCTTTCCCGCGGCCGGCGACGATTTCGGCGTCGACCAGGCCGCGGCGGTCGCCACCTTCGGACCTGCGTCCGAGGTGGACACCGTGGGCCCCTACGTGGTCATGGTCTGGGACCACGACCTGGCGCCCCAGCTGTCGCGGGCAGGAGCCTGAGATCGGCCGCCCGCAGGCCACCGTGGTGCTCGTCAACTACAACGGGCATGGCCGCCTGCAGGCCTGCCTGGAAGCCCTGCGGCCGCAGGCGGTTGACGCCGGTGCCGAGGTCGTGGTCGTAGACAACGCGTCTACGGACTACTCACTGCAGTGGCTGCGCGAGCAGCGCGGCTGGCTGCGGTTGATCGCCTCCAGCGTCAACCTGGGTTTTGCCGCCGCCAACAACCTCGCCATCCGCGAATCGAAGGCTCCGTTCCTGATCCTGCTCAACACGGACACCCGCCCGCGGCCGGGCGCCCTCGGCGCGTTGCTGGCCGCGGCCGAGAGCTCACCGCGGGCGGCGGCCGTCACCGCCAAGCTGGTCTTCGCGGACCGGCCGAGCGTGATCCAGAACGCAGGGCTGCTTCTCCTCTCGGACGGCAGCGGCGGTGACCGCGGCACCGGCGAGGAGGACCGGGGCCAGTTCGACCGCGCCGAGGAGGTGTTCGGCGCGTGCGGGGCGGCCATGCTGCTCCGGCGGATGGCGCTGACCGAAGCCGGGCTTTTCGACCAGACCTTCTGGATGTACTACGAGGACCTCGACCTCAGCTGGCGGCTCCGGCTGGCCGGCTGGCGCGTCCTCTATGAGCCGGGGGCCGTGGTCGAGCACGAGCACGCCGGCACCAGCGGCGAGTGGTCCTCTCGATTCACGTTCCTGGTGGACCGCAACCGGCTCTTCACCGTGCTGAAGAACGGCGCGCCCGCGCTGGTGGCGCGCTCCTTCTCCTCCTTGCTGGGCCGGGCGACCCGCAGCGCCGCCAGCGCGGACCCGGCGCCCAACCGGGGCCCGCGCCGCGCCCGCGCCCACGGCCCGGTGGCGCTGTCTTTCGCCCGCCACCTGCCCGAGATGTTGGCCAAGCGGCGGCTGATCCGGTCCCGGCGGCAGGTCTCGGACGCCGAGATCGAGGGCTGGATGTTTCCCCGTGCCAGGTGGGACGCCCGCTGAAGATCGGCCTGTACTCGCCCTACTTCGGATCGGCGCTCGGTGGCGGCGAGAAGTATCTGGGCGTGGCGGCCGAGGCGGTGCGGGACGGATTCCCCGAGCACGCCGTCGACATCGTGAGCCCGCGCCCCGCCGATCGCGCGCTCTACGAGAAGACCCTCAACCTGGATCTTTCGGGCATCGGCCTGGTGGCCACCAATCCGCGGCCCGGCGCGATCCGGCGGGCGGCCGCCCGCGCCCGCATCCTGCGGCCGCTACGCAACCGTGCGGTCGCGCGCCAGGCTCACGGCTTCACCGCCAGGTACGACCTGTTCCTGGCCATGGCCTACGTGATCCAGGTGAGCTCCGCCGCCCGCGCCTCGGCGGTGCTCTGCCAGTTTCCGTATCCGCTGGAATCGGAGGCGGAGCGTCGGGCGCTGGAGCAGTTCCAGCTCGTGATCTGCCAGTCGGAGTACGTTCGCGGCTGGACCCGAAAAAGGTGGGGACGGGAGGCGGCGGTCGTCAATCCCCCCATCGACCTGCCGGCCGCGGCGCCGGACCTCGCCACCAAGCGCCCGATCATCCTCTCGGTGGGGCGGTTCGTGGCCGGAGGCCACAACAAGCGCCACGACCTGCTCGCGCGGGCCTTCGTCGAGCTCTGCGCGGCGGGGCTGAGCGAGTGGGAACTGCACCTCGCGGGCACCGTGCATCACGATCGGGCCAGCCGCGACTACCTCGACCGCATCCGCGCCCTGGCGCGCGGGCGGCCCATCCGGATTCACGAAAACCTGCCGCACGCCGAGCTCGACAGGCTCTACGAAGCGGCCTCGCTGTACTGGCACGCCGCCGGTTACGGGGTCGACGAAGAGGCCCATCCGGAGGCGTTGGAGCACTTCGGGATGGCCACGGCGGAGGCGATGGCTCGCGGTGCGGTGCCGGTCGTGATCGCCCGCGGCGGGCAGCTCGAGGTGGTTCGGGACGGTGTCGACGGCCGCACCTGGACCGACCTGGAAGGCCTCCAGCGGATCACCCGGGAGCTGGCGGCGGATCCCGGGGCCCGGCAGCGGCTGGCGCAGGCGGCGACGGCTTCCAGCGCTCGCTGGTCTCGGTCGGCGTTCAAACGCAACCTGCTGGCGGCGCTGGCGCCCTTGCTGGAGCAGCTGGAGGCGGCCGGCTGACACGGCCGCTGCGCCTGGTGCAGCTGGTCCACGGTTATCCGCCCGCCGTGGGCGGTGTGGAGTTCGCGGTGCGCGACCTCTGCGAGGGCCTCGCCGCGCGGCATGGGGTGGACGTGACGGTGCTCACGACCAACGCCTTCACCAACGCCAACTTTCGGGATCCGCGGTTGCCGACAGTGCCCATCCACCACTTCGAGGAACAGCACGGCGTGCGCGTTCGCCGGTTCCCCGTGGTGACCCGGTGGGCGCCCTGGCTGCGTGTGGCGCAGAAGCTGGCGTGGGAGCTCCGACTGCCCGGCAACGACCGGCTCCGCACCTGGTACCAGGGGCCGATCGCGCCCGAGCTGCTGCGCGCCCTCCGGGGCGCCGAGGCGGACGTGATCAGCGCCGCGTCCTTCCCTCTCAACCACATGACATATCCGTTCCGCCGGGCCGAGCCTCGGCCGCCGGTCGTGCTGATCGGGTCCATTCACCCCGAGGACCGCTGGGGATATGAGCGGCCGCACCTGATCCGGCTGACGCGCAGGGCCTATGCGACGCTGGCGCACACGGAGGCGGAGCGCGCTTGGCTGCTGGGTCAAGGCGCCCCGGCCGAGCGTGTGAGAGTGATCCCGCTGGGCATCGCGGCGAGCGCGCCGCCCCTGGCCGGGCCCGGTTTCCGCGCCCGCCACGGCCTGAGCCCCGAGCAGCTGCTGATCGCCTACGTCGGCCAGCAGGGCAGCCACAAGGGCATCGACCTGCTCCTGGAGGTGCTGCCGCTTTTGCTGGCTCAGTACCCCGACGCCCGACTCGTGATCGCCGGCTCCCGGACGCCCTACTCCGTGGAGTTGGGCCGGCGTGTGCAGGCACTCCCAGCCGAGGCCCGGGGCTGCGTTGAAGTCCTCGATGACGTGGACGAGGCCGACAAGGCGGCCATCCTGGCAGCCTGCGACATCTTTGCCTCGCCCTCGCGCTATGAGTCCTTCGGGATCACCGTGGTGGAGGCCTGGCGGCAAGGCCGCGCCGTGCTGGCGGGCGACGGGCCGGCCACTCGGTGCGTGGTCGAAGACGGCGTCAGCGGCCTTCTGGTCGCGCACGAGCCGGCCGCCGTGCTGGACGGCCTGCTCAGGTTGGCCGCCGACCCTGGTCTGCGGCGGCGCCTGGGGGAGGCTGGACGCGCCCGCTTCCTGGAGCGCTTCACGCTTGACCGCGTCGTCGATCAGTACCACGAGGTGCTGCTCGCGGCTCGTGAAGCCGGACCCGGCGCTGGCTAGAATCCCGGCGCTGATGCCCGGACCGTTGCGCTCACTGCTGCTCGCGATGAGCAGGCTGATCTCGAGAGCCGTGGTGAGGCCCGAAGCCGATCGCATGCTGCGGCTGCTCAGCGAGCCGATCCTGGAGTCCTCGGCGTACATGAACCGGGCGCTGCGTGACCTCGAGGCGGAGGTGAGGCGACCGGCGGCGGACCTGGTTTCGATGCACGCCTTTCGCGCGCTGGCCGGGCTGCCGGCCGGCTCGACGGTGCTGGTGGCCGGCGCCCTCCCCGGCCTCCTGGCCGAGGCCCTGCGCTCCTCTGACTACGTCGTTACCACCATCGCCGGTGACGACTTCGCCGGCCTCGCCGAGGGCGCTTTCGGCGCCGTCCTGGTGCTCGATGGCCGGAATCCGGAGCCCTGGCGCCGGCTGGCCAGGCGCGGCGGAGTCTTCTTCCAGCCCGCACCGTCTTGACCGCCGACGTGGTGCTGGGGGTCCAGGGCGCGCAGGCGGCGTCGAACCGGGGCCGTGGCATCGAGCGCTACGTGGCGGAGCAGGTGGCGGCCATGCTCAGTGCCGACCCAGGGTCGGCCGCCCTCCACGTTGATCAGGGGCTGGCGGCGCCGGCTTTCCTGGATACCTTGCCCTGGCGGCCGGCGGTTCTGAGTGGACCGCCGGCGCGTGATCCGGGGCTGTACCACGTCATGTCGCCCTTCGAGGAGCTGCCACTGGACCGGGTATGGCCACTGTGGGCACGGCGGCGGGAGGTGGGGCTGGTGGTCACCCTGTACGACCTGATCCCGCTCGTCTATCCGAACGACTACCTGGTGACGGCGCCGCTGCGCACGCAGTACAACGCGCGCCTGGAGATGCTGCGGGCCGCCGACGCGGTCCTCGCCATCTCGGCGTCGGCTGCTGACGACGCCATCCGCCTGCTGGGAGTGCGGCGGGAGCGCGTGGTCGACATCGCAGCGGGCTGCTCCGACCTTTTCCGCCCGGGCCCGGCCGAAGCGCCTCTGCCCGGCCTGCGCCCCGGCTTCCTGCTCTACGTGGGGGGCCTGGACCGCCGCAAGAACGTCGACCGGCTGGTGGAAGCCTGGGCGGGCTTGGCTCCCCAGACGCGGCCGCAGCTCGTCGTCGCCTGCCGGCCGGAGCCATTCCAGGAGCGCCACCTGCGCCGCCTGGCGGCCCGCCTCGGGGCGGCAGGCGACCTCCTGCTCACGGGCTTCGTGTCCGACGCCGTGCTGCTGCACCTGTACCGCGGCTGCCGCGCGCACGTCCTTCCGTCCGAGTACGAGGGCTTCGGGCTGCCCGCCCTGGAAGCCATGCGCTGCGGCGCGGCCACCCTGGTCAGCGACATCGGCCCGCTGCGGGAGCTGGTGCCCGACGCCGAAGCTCGCTTCGATCCGCGCCGCGCGGAAGCCATCGCCGCGATCCTGCGGCGCGCGATCGAGGATGCCGAGTACCTGGGGCGCCGGCGCGCGCGTGCGCCGGAGCTGGCGGCTCCCTACACCTGGGAGCGGGTGGCGCAGCGCACGCTGGGCGCCTACGAGGCGGTGCTGGCGACCCGCTCCAGGAAGGCCTCGTAGCCGGAGAGGACCTGGTTCCACGCGTAGTGGGCCTCCACGTAGGCACGTCCGGCGGCGCCCATCCGCCGCCGCAGAGCCTCATCCGACAGCAGCCGCTCCAGCGCCGCCTCGAATTCGGCGTAGGTCCAGTACGGCAGCGCCCCGCCGCTGCGGCGGGCCTGGCCGACCAGCACGTCCGAGCGGCCCTGCACCAGCGCCGGCACGCCGCAGACCCAGGCCTCACAGAGGACGATCGAGAAGCTTTCGAAGCGGGAGGGTTGAACCAGCACCAGGGCTCCGGCCAGGCCCGAGTCGCGCATGGCCTCCTCCACGAAACCCGTCTTGATGACGTCAGGCCGGGACGGTAGCTTGGCGACCTCCTCGCCGATGAGCACCAGTTTCAGGGGCCCCGGATGCCGCCCCTTGAAAACGCTGAAGTAGCGGAAGAGTTCCTCCGAGCCCTTGGCCGTGTCGATGCGTCCGGCGTAGGCGATGTAGGGAGCATCTCCCAGGCCGAACCGTCGCCGGAAGGCCGCCGGATCCGCCGGGCGGCGGACTTCGATGCCCATCCCGGTCACCTGCTGCGGGCGCTGCACGCCGAAGCGCTTGCTGACGAGGGCGCCCTCTTCCGGGGTCAGGAAGCCGAAGGCGTCGCTCATCTGGAACACGCGGTCGTAGACGTCGAGGCTCAGCTGCCATTCGTCGTGGGCGGTCGGATGAAATACCCGCAGGCCGCGCGCGGCCGGCAGCCCTGCCCATGCGGTGTAGTAGAGGTACGTCACGAAGATCGAGACGTCGTATTCGGGGCTGCGATCCGCGATCCAGGTCGAGAGCTCCGGGATGAACGGGCCTTGGAGGCGCACCCATTCCCGCTGCAGGTGCAGAGGCACGCCGAGCGGATCCTCCACGATCCGGCTGGAGAGCGGGCCGAAGACGCGCTGGTCGCGCAGCCGGCGAACCGGCAGCCGGTGGACCTGCACCCCGTCCAGCTCCGACGACCCCGCTGGGTAGTGGTTGGCCCAATCCACGTAGGTGACCGCGCAGGACGTCAGGACCTCCACCGTGTGGCCGCGCGCCGCCAGCCGCGTCGCCATGTCCCGGGTGTAGGTCTCGGCCCCGCCGAACACCTCGCGGCCGTAGCGCTGGACCACGAAGAGGAGCCTCAGGCCGCCTGCCCCCTCATCAGCTCCACGAAGCGCCGGGCGAGCCCGGCGGGCTCCAGCGCCGCCACCCGTCGCCGGCCCGCGGCCACCAGCCGGCGACGCAAGTCCGTGTCCTCCAGCACCCGGTGCACCGCTTCGGCGGCCAGCGTGGGACTGCCGTCGGGCAGCAAGAGGGCCGCCTGGCCGGCGGTCTCCGGGATGGCCGCCGCGGCTCGGGCCACCACGGGCACTTCGAAGGCCATCGCCTCGGCCAGAGGCGCCCCGAAGCCTTCATGCTCGCTCAGGCTGAGGAACACATCGGCGCGCCGGTAGAGCGCGACCAGCTCGGCGTTCGAGAGGTGTCCCGGCATCACCACGTCGCGCAGCCGCAGCTCCTGCTGGAACCGCTGCAGGCTGAGCAGATAGCCGACGTGGTGGTGGCTGCCGGAAAGCACCAGGTGGGCGTCCGGCCGAAGGTAGGTCTTGAGGACGTGGAAGGCCTGGAGGAGGTCCTCGAAGCGCTTGTTGGGCGACACCCTGCCCGTGAACATGACCACCGGCGGTCCGGGGCGGGCGGGCAGCGGGAAGGCGGGCGGGCGGGGCCGGGTGGAGACCAGGCCGTCGAGATCCATGAGCAGCGGCACCACCGCTGTGGCGCGGTAGCCGAGCTCGCGCAGATCGCGAGCGCTGAACGTGGAGGCGGCGATGGCGAGCCCGACCCGGTCCTTGAGCTCGGCCAGCTGCCGCCGGCTGTCCGCGAGCTGCGCCGCGAAGGTGGCGTCGAAGTCCGCGAAGAGTTCGGGCGGCGTGACGTTGTGGTAGCGCATCAGCAGACGTTCCGGCCGCGCCATCAGGAAGTCGACGAGCTCCTGGTGGCCCATGGCGAAATGCACGAGCAGGAGGTTGTTGCCGGCGCGCGCGCTCTCCATCTCGGCGTATTCGCGCAGCTCCAGCACGCCCTTGAGGCGCGGGTCGGGCGCGTAGCAGCTGAAGACGTGGGAGGGGCCCAGCTCCCGGAACACCGCGCGCAGCCGGAGCGCCTCGTTGGTGGTGGCGTCCCCGTAGGCCGCCACCACCAGCAGCTGGTGGATCTCCATTAGCTGCTGAGGGTGGTCGTAAGCACGTAGGCCTCGCCGGCGGATGTGACGCGCGGCTGCTCGAAGCCGGCGCTCTGCAGCGTGAAGGCGAGGTAATCCGCGGCCAGCGGGCGAGGGAGGGCGGGGTCGTAAAGCCGGCCGGGCTCGATCGCCTGCAGGCCGAGGCGGCCGCCCGGGTGCAGTTTCCGGGCGGCCAGC
>DASUVY010000070.1:0-10318 GCA_036378695.1 Candidatus Dormiibacterota bacterium | reverse complement strand
GGCTTTTGGGTCGGGTTGGGAGCGGTCTTTGGGCTGCGCGCTGAGGACTTCCTCAATGCGCACCGCTGGGTTTACTGGACCGTCGGCGGCGCCTTCGTGGCGGGCTTCGCCATCTACCTGGGCCGCCGGCTGTGGGTGACGCGGTGAATGAGCGCTGGTGGGAGTCGGCCGTCTTCTACCAGGTGTACCCGCGCTCCTTCCAGGACAGCAACGGCGACGGCATCGGCGACCTCGAGGGCGTCCGGCGGCGCCTCGACCACCTGAGCTGGCTCGGTATCGACGCGATCTGGCTGACGCCGATCATGCCTTCGCCCGACGACGACTGCGGCTACGACGTCTCCGACTACCGCGACGTGCACCCGGAGCTGGGCAGGTTGGACGACCTCGACCGCTTGCTGCGCGACGCCGAAGGGCACGGCATCCGCGTGCTCCTGGACATCGTTCCCAACCACACCTCCGATCGCCATCCCTGGTTCAGCGATCCCGCGCACGAGGACTGGTACGTGTGGAGCGACCGGCCCAACAACTGGCTGAGCGTGTTCGGCGGCCCGGCCTGGGACTTCGACGCAAGGCGCGGGCGCTGGTACCTGCACCAATACCTGCCCTCGCAGCCCGATCTCGACTGGTGGAACCCGGCGGTGCGGCGCGAGTTCCTGGAGATCCTGCGCTTCTGGTTCGAGCGCGGCGTGGCGGGGTTTCGCATCGACACCGCCAACCGCGTGATCAAGGACCGCGCGCTGCGCGACAACCCGCCGGTGACGCCGGACATGCATCCGGTTGCGGCCCGCCTCGGGCAGAAGCCGCTGTACACGACCGACCAGCCGGAGGTGCACGAGGTCTACCGCGACTGGCGGCGGCTGTGCCAGGCCTATGCGCCGGAGCGCGTGCTGGTGGGCGAGACCTGGTTCTTCGACCTCCCGCGCCTGGCTGCGTACTACGGCAATGACGACGAGCTGCAGCTGTGCTTCAACTTCCTGCTCACGCA
Organism: Candidatus Dormiibacterota bacterium; assembly: GCA_036378695.1. Taxonomy (GTDB): domain Bacteria; phylum Chloroflexota; class Dormibacteria; order Dormibacterales; family Dormibacteraceae; genus CF-28. The sequence goes on along the minus strand of DASUVY010000070.1, from coordinate 9,333 downwards.
TTCGCCCTTCGACGCGGGCGTGCTGTGCGAGGTGGTGGCGGCGACCGAGCGCGCGCTGCCGCCGTTTGCGTGGCCCTGCTGGGCGTTGGGCAACCACGACGTCTCCCGCTTCGTGACCCGCTGGTGCGGCGGTGACGAGCGCAAGGCGCGGGTGGCGATGACTATGCTGCTGACACTGCGCGGCGCGCCCTTTATGTATCAGGGCGACGAGCTTGCGCTGGCCGACCAGCCGGTGCCGCCGGAGCGCAAGCGCGATCCACTGGACGCCCGGATGCCCGGCCAGGGACGGGGGCGGGATCCCGAGCGCACGCCGATGCCCTGGTCTTCGGGACCGGGCGCTGGGTTCACAGAAGCGGGGGTGGAGCCCTGGCTGCCGATGGGTGCGGACTGGCGCGCGGTCGACGAGCAGCGTGCGGACCCGGAATCGTTCCTTAACTTCACGCGGGCTCTGCTGGCGCAGCGGCGCCGCAATCCCGACCTGCAGCGCGGTGCTTATCAGAGCCTGGAATCGCCGCCTGGCGTTTGGCGCTTCCAGCGCGGCGAGTCGACGATTGTGACGCTGGACTTCGAGCGCTGGGAGGCGCACGTCGAGCGATGATGCGCTACGCGGTGGTCGGATTGGGTTCGCGCTCGCTGATGTACACGTCCGCGCTGCTGGGGGAGCACTGCGCGGCCGGCGAGCTGGTCGGTCTGTGCGACGTCAATGCCGCGCGCATGGACTGGTACAACCGGTTGTTCGCTGATCGCTACGGCGCGGCACCGGTCGCCACCTATCGCGCACAGGACTTCACGCGCATGCTTCGCGAGCGGGCGGTGCAGGCGTTGATCGTGACCTCGGTCGACCGCACTCATCACGAGTACATCGTGGGGGCGCTCGAGTCGGGCTGCGACGTCATCACCGAGAAGCCGCTGACGATCGACGCGGAGCGGGCGCAGGCGGTGGTGGACGCGGTTGCGCGGAGCGGCCGGCGGGTGACGGTGTCGTTCAACTATCGCTACGCGCCGCGCAACCACCGCGTTAAGGAGCTGCTGGAGCAGCGTTTGGTCGGCGATGTCCTGTCTGTGCATTTCGAATGGCTGCTGGACACACGCCACGGCGCTGACTACTTCCGGCGCTGGCACCGCGAGAAGGCCAACTCGGGCGGGCTGATGGTGCACAAGGCGAGCCATCACTTCGACCTCGTGAACTGGTGGCTGGGCGCGCGGCCGGTTTCGGTCTTCGGCTTCGGGCGGCTGGCGTTCTACGGGCGCGACAACGCGCGGGTGCGCGGCGTGACGGAGTTTTACGAGCGCGCCCACGGCAGCGCATTGGCGCGCGACGACCCCTTCGCGCTGGACCTGGAGGCCGATCCCACGCTCAAGGGTCTTTACCTGGACGCCGAGGCGGAGGACGGCTACCTCCGCGACCGCAACGTGTTCGCGGACGGGATCACGATCGAGGACGACATGGCGGTGCTGGTCCGCTACGACACCGGGGCCACCATGAGCTACCACCTGCACGCGTACGCGCCCTGGGAGGGCTACCGCGTGGCCTTCAACTGCACCGGCGGGCGCCTGGAGCTGGACGTGGTCGAGCGCGCGTTCGCCGCGCCCTCTGAGTTCGGACCCTCCAGCGTGCGGCTCACGCTGCGGCCGCACTGGGAGCCGCCCCGCGAAGTCGAGCTGGAAGACGCGAGCGCGGACCACTCCGAGGCCGACCGCCGGCTGGTGGCCGACCTCTTCGGCCCGCGGGCGCAGCTGCCCACGCACGTGGACGGCGTGTGGGCGATCCTGCCCGGCATCGGCGCCAACCAGTCCTTCGCCACCGGCCACCCGGTCGACCTGACGACCCTCGTCCGCCTCTAAGCGGCGTTTGTATACAAAGCCCGGGCCGCGCACGGCCCCAACCTCGTGATTTGTATACAAACGGCTCCGGGCTCGGCGGCGCATCCTTTGCGGATGCACATGACCATCCGGCGTTACACGGTGTCCCCGGCCCAGGCCGAAGAGGTCGTCCGGCGCGTCGACGACGACTGGCTGGACCGTCTGCACAAGATGCCCGGCTTCGTCAGCTACGCGGTGGTTCGCCCGGCACCCGACCGCCTGGTCTCGGTCACGGCCTACATAGACGAGGCCGCCGCCCGCCAGGGCGCCGAGGCCAGCGCCGAATGGGTGGGCGAGCGCCTCGGCGACCTCGACGTCAAGTTCGAGGACATGGCCGAAGGCCAAGTTGTCGTGCACGGCGGCCACTAGCCGCTTTGCCCTGGGATCCCGCTCAGTACCTGCGGTTCGCCGGCCACCGCCTGCGGGCCGCGGTCGACCTCCTGAGCCGGGTCGATCTGGAGGCGCCTGGCCGCGTCTACGACCTGGGCGCGGGCGCCGGCAACGTGACCGCGCTGCTCAAGCAGCGCTGGCCGCAGGCCGAGGTCATCGGCGTCGAGAACTCGCCGGCGATGCTGGAGCGGGCCGCCGGCAGCCACCCCGAGATCGCCTGGGAGCGGGCGGACCTGGCCACCTGGCAGGCCGACCAGCCGGCCGACCTCATCTACTCCAACGCCGCGCTGCACTGGCTGGGCGACCACGAGAGCCTGTTTCCCCGGCTCCTGGACAACGTGCGGCCGGGCGGCGTGCTGGCCGTGCAGATGCCGCGCAACTTCGACGCGCCCTCCCACACGCTGGTGGCGGAGGCCGCCCGCGCCGGGCCCTGGCGCGACCGGCTGGAGCCGCTGCTCAAGCGGGCGCCGGTGCATCCGCCTGGACACTACTTCGACCTCCTGCAGCCCGCGGCCGAGGACCTCGACATCTGGGAAACCGAGTACCTGCACGTTCTGGAAGGGCCCTCGCCGGTCAAGGAGTGGACCAAGGGCTCGACGCTGGTGCCCCTGCTCGAGGCCCTCGACGAGCCCGCTCGCGGGCACTTCGAAGCCACCTATTCGAGGCTGCTGGAGGAGGCCTATCCGCGGCGCCCGGACGGGCGCACGCTCTTCCCGTTCCGGCGCCTTTTCATCGTGGCGCGCCGGAGAAGTTAGCCGATCGGCCTGCCGGCGCGGACGGGCTCGCTGCGGGCCGGAAACTGGCGGTGCTTGAGCCGCCCGCTGCGCTCCGATCGAAGGCGGTCCAGCTCGGCGCGCAGAGCCTGCTCCACCAGCTTGGCCAGGGTGAGGTGGTAGGGCGGGCCGGCCAGCGCGACCACAGTGTCGCGCGCCTCTTCCAGCAGCTCGGCCGGCAGGTTGAAGGTGGCGCGCACCTTACCGCGCCCGACGACGTTCTCGGGCATGAATAAATAGATTACCAAATTGCCAGCAATGCACAATTTGAAATAAAGGGAACCATTTGTTACAGTTGCCTTCGCGATGGAGCCCTGGGAGGCGCTCCAGGTGGGGGAGCCGGAGGAGTGGCGGGCGCAGGACGCCGAGCATTGGGCTGACGTCTACCGCGAGCTGATCGACTTCGGCCGGCAGGCGCTCCTGCAGGCGGACGGCTGTGAGAGTCTGCCGCTCCGCCGGCGGCTGGAGCAGTTCGAGCGCCGGCTGGCCTTCTGGAGGCGGGCCGAGATTACAAAACCTTGACCTGGCGGCCGCCCGGCCGCCACCGCTTTCCCAGGCGTTTCCAAGACAGCTGCTCGAGCATGGCTGTCCGAGATGAGAACGTCCGTGCTTCGCTCTGCCGCCCTGGCCCTGCTGCTGGTCGGCGCCGGCGCCGCCTGCACGTCCCCGGTGCGCCTGGCCACGCCGGCCGAGATCAAGCAAGCCCAGGCCACGCCCACCCCGGCCGCCGCCGCCGCGCTCGCGCCCAACCCGGCCGCCTCGCCCGGAACCGGCGCAGGCGCCACCGGGACCACAGGCCTAGCGCAGCTGCAGGCGGAATACCACGCACTGATCGCCGCCGTGCTGCCCTCGATCGTGGAGATCGACACGTCGGGCGGACTCGGCTCGGGCGTGGTCATGGACGCACAGGGCGACATCGCCACCAACGCCCACGTGGTCGCCGGGGAGACCAGCTTTACCGTGCGCGGCGCGGACGGCGCCCAGTACCCGGCCACGCTGGTGGCGGCGGCCGCCTCCAACGACCTGGCCGTGATCCGCGCCACCGGCGCCGGCGCCACACTCAAGCCCGCCACCTTCGGCGATTCCAGCAAGGTCGCGCTGGGCGACATCGTGGTCGCCATCGGCAGCCCGCTGGGACTCTCCGACAGCGTGAGCGAGGGCATCGTCAGCGGCACCGGCCGCACCCAGCCCGAGGGCAACGGCGTCACCCTCACCGACCTCATCCAGACCACGGCCGCCATCAACCCCGGCAACTCGGGCGGCGCGCTGGTGGATATCGCGGGGCAGGTCGTCGGGATGCCCACCCTGGGCGCCAGCAGCTCGCCTCGCGGCGGGGCTGCGGGTGGCATCGGCTTCGCCATCTCCAGCAACCAGGTCGTGAACATCACCCAGCAGCTGGTCAGTGGCGGGGCGGTGACCCACACAGGGATCGCCTACCTGGGCATCACCACCAGCGACGCCGCGGCGGGCGGCGCCCAGGTCAACTCGGTGGTCGCGGGCGGTCCCGCCGGCAAGGCGGGCGTCAAGGCCGGTTGGGTGATCACAGCCATCGGCGGCAAGGCCGTGCCCGACGCCAACGGCGTGGGCTCGGTGCTCTCCAGCTTCAAGCCCGGCCAGAAGGTCGACGTCAAGGCGACCCTGCCCGACGGTTCCACCAAGACCGTCTCGGTCACCCTCGGAGAACGCCCATGACCCCCCACCCGATGACCCCGCAGGACTACGTGGCCCGCGTGCCCGCGCCCGTGGAGCGCGTGCTCTTCGAGGTGCGCCGCCTGATCGTGGGCCAGGACCTGCTCCTGGAGCGGCTGTTGGTGGCGCTGCTGGCCGGCGGCCACGTCCTCCTGGAAGGCGTGCCCGGGCTGGCCAAGACGGCCACCGTGCGCGCGCTGGCGCGGGCCGTCGGCGGCAAGTTCGGCCGCATCCAGTTCACCCCCGACCTGGTGCCGGCCGACCTGGTCGGGACCCGCGTCTACAACCCGCGCAAGGCCGAGTTCTCGATCGAGCTGGGCCCGGTCTTCTGCAACCTGCTGCTGGCCGATGAGATCAACCGGGCGCCGGCCAAGGTGCAGTCGGCGCTGCTGGAGGTGATGCAGGAGCATCAGGTCACGATCGGCAAGGAGACCTTCCGGCTCGAGGAGCCCTTCCTGGTCCTGGCCACCCAGAACCCCATCGAGGCCGACGGGACCTACCCGCTGCCGGAGGCCCAGATCGACCGCTTCATGCTCAAGGTCCTGGTCGGCTACCCGTCCTTCGCCGAGGAGGTCGTGGTCGTCGACCGCATGGTCGGCCGGAAGATCGAGGTCCAGCAGGTGATGGACGCCGACGAGCTGCTCGAGATGCAGCGACGGGCCGGCGCCACCTACGTCGACCCGGCGGTCATCAATTACGCCGCCACCCTGGTCACGGCCACCCGGGCCCCCGCCACCACCGGCCTGCCCGAGTTCGCCACGGCTGTGGCCTACGGCGCCAGCCCGCGCGCCTCCATCCACCTGGTCCAGGCTGCCCGGGCCCTGGCCTTCATCCGGGGCCGCGACCACGTCCTCGCCCACGACGTCTACGACGTGGCGCCCGAGGTCCTCCGCCACCGGCTGGTGCTCAGCTACGAGGGCATCGCCGACGGCGTCTCGGCGGAGGCGGTGGTGAGCACGCTGCTGCAGTGCTATCCGCCGCCCCGCCTCGACCTGGGCGACCGCCATGTATCGTGACCGGCGCTATTCGGAGGCCGTCCTGCGCCGGCTGCGCTGGCCGGTCGCCCAGCGCCTGGGCGTGCATGCGTGGGGAGACGAGCGCTCCCGCCTGACCGGCCCCGGCGTCGAATACGCCGACGTCCGCGAGTACCAGTGGGGCGAGGACGCCCGGCTGATCGACTGGAACCTGACCGCGCGCTCCGACCACCCCTACGTGCGCCAGTCCCACCCGGACCGCGGCCTCGACGTCTGGCTGCTGGTCGACACCAGCCGCTCGCTGGATTGGGGGACCGCCTACTCGCTGAAGCGCGACCTGGCGGCCGAGCTGGTGGCCGCCGCCACCCTGCTGCTCAGCCGGCATGGCAACCGGGTGGGCGCCATCCTCTTCGACACCGAGCTGCGGCGGGTGTTCGCGCCACGCGCCGGCCGCACCGGACGATTGGGCCTGCTGGCGCGGCTGGAATCCGAACGCTCGCAGCCCGGCCGTGCTGGGATGCGCACCGACCTGGCGCAGACGCTGACCCGCGCCGCCGACCTGATCGGCCGCCCTTCGCTGGTGCTGGTGGTCAGCGACTTCCTGGTCGAGACCGGCTGGCAGAAGCCGCTGCGGGCGCTTGGCCTGCGCCACGAGGTGGTCGCCGTGCGCATCTCGGATCCCCGCGAAGGTGAGATCCCCGACGTGGGCGTGGTGGTGCTGGAGGATCCGGAGACCGGCGCTCAGATCGAGGTCGACACCGGCGACCGCCGCCTGCGCGAGCGCTACCGGCAGGCCGCGGCCGAGCAGCGAGGCCACCTGCTGGCCGACTTCCGCCGGGCTCGCGCCACCGTCCTCGAGCTGACCACCGCCCAGCCGCTGCTGCCTCAGCTGCTGGCCTGGTTGCGGCGCCCAGCCGCATGAGCTTCCAGCAGCCCTGGCTGCTGCTCGGCCTGCTGGCGGTGCCGCTGCTGGCCGGCGCCTACCTCCTGGCCCAGAGCCGGCGCCGCCGCTACGCGCTGCGGTTCACCGACCTGAGGCTGCTGGCCAGCGTCGCCGGCCGCGCGCCGGGCTGGCGCCGGCACCTGCCGCCGGCGCTCTTCCTGCTCGGCGTGGGCGGGCTGCTGCTGGGTCTTGCGGGTCCGGTTCTCAACCTGGAGGTGGCCCGGAGCGACGCCAGCGTGATGCTGGTGATCGACGTCTCCGGCTCGATGGCGGCCACCGACGTGCAGCCGACCCGCCTGGACGCCGCCCGCAGCGCGGCGCGCCAGCTGATCGACAAGCTGCCGGGCGACGACCGCGTCGGCCTGATCAGCTTCAACGGCAGCGCCACCCTGGCCGCGCCGCTGACCCAGGACCGCTCCAGCGTGACCTCCGCGCTGGATGGGCTGCAGCCGGGCGGCGCGACCGCGATCGGCGACGCCCTGGCGCTGGCGGTGCGCCAGCTGCAGCCGAACCCCAAGGCGGCCTCCGGCAGCCGGCGAGCGGCGGCCATGATCGTGCTCCTGACCGACGGCGCCTCCAACCACGGCGCGGACCCGCTGGCCGCCGCCGGCCAGGCCAGGGCCGCCGGCATCCCGGTCATGACCGTGGGCATCGGGGCCCGCAACGCGACGGTGATCGTGCGCGGCCAGGACGTGGGCGGCGTGGACGAGCAGACCCTGCAGTCGATCGCCGGCGCCACCGGCGGCAAATACTTCTTTGCCGAGGAGTCGAGCCAGCTGACCCAGATCTACAAGCAGCTGGGCTCCCAGTTCGGCTGGCAGTTCCTGCGCCTGGACGTCACCCTGCCCGTCCTGCTGCTCGGCGTGGTGGCCGTTCTGGTCGCGGCGGGCGTCAGCCTGATCTGGTTCCGGGTCCTCCCGTAGGCGCGAGGCTTGCCTGGCCCAGGAGTAAATTTCCGCTCGCGTGCAGAGCCGCGCGTTGCACCTCTTCAAAGCCTGGTTTTGGAGCCCGCCGCGCCCGCACGGCGAGTCCATCGTCGACCGCCGGGTCAGCCCGCTCGAGCTCCTCTATGACCTGGTCTACGCGGCCGTCATCGCCCAGGCGGGACTGCGCCTGGCCGAGGAGGTGTCGGCCCGGGCGGTCCTCGATTTCGCCCTCGTCTTCTCCCTGACCTGGATCGCCTGGACCAACGGATCCCTGTATCTCGAGCTGCACGGCCGCAGCAACGGCCGCACGCGGGCCTATGTCTTCCTGCAGATCGGCATACTCGCCATCCTCGCCATCTACGCGGCCGACGCCGGCACCACCGGTGGTCCGGGCTTTGCGATCGCCTATGCCGCCTTCCTGGCCGTGATGACCTGGCTCTGGTACGACGTCCGGCGCCAGGACGTCATCGCGCGGCGTCCGGAGTTCGTCCTCGACGCCGGTCGATACGTGGTGGCGATGGCCGTGTCCGTCGCCCTGGTCCTGGTGAGCGCTCTGCTGCCGGAAGCGGCGCGCCTGGTCGCCTGGGCTGTCTACGTCCTCGGCTGGGCGGTCTTGCTGTCGGTGCTGGCGGGAGTCGGCGTGGGCATCAGCCGAGCCCTGGTACCAACCGATTCCCTGGTCGACCGCTTCGGGACCTTCACGCTGATCGTCCTGGGCGAGGTCGTGTTCGGCGTGGTCGACGGGCTTTCGAGGTCGCGGCATGATCTCGAGACGATCGCCACCGGGATGGTCGCGCTGGTGGTCGGCTTCGGTTTCTGGTGGATCTACTTCGACGTGGTCGGCGGCAGGTTTCCGAAGCATGAAGGTCGTGCGCTCGCCAACTGGATCCTGAGCCACCACCCGGTCACGCTGTCGATCGCCGCCGCCGGCGCGGGCATGGTCAGCCTCCTAGAGCACGCCCATGACGCGGCGACGCCCGCATCGACGGCCTGGCTGCTGTCTGGCGCGGTGGCCGTCGGGCTCTGCTTCCTGGTCCCCAACTCGCGCGCGCTGGCGGATGCGGCCGCGCGGCCGGCTGCCTTTCGGCCCCTCGGGTTCGCGCTGGCCGCCGGTGCCGCGCTGAGCCTGGTGATCGGGTGGGCACGGCCGGCGCCCTGGCTGCTCGCGCTGCTGCTGGTGGCCGTCCTGGGATTGGTCTGGGCCGTGGCGGTGCGCGCGTTCGTCACCGCCGGGCTCTGGAGCGCCGAGGCCTAGGCTACGACTTGGCCGCGCTCTTCTCCTTCTCGCGGTCCTTCAGTACCCGCCGCAGGATCTTGCCCGAGGCCGACTTGGGAATCTCGTCGATCACCTCCAGCTGCCGGATCCGCTTGTGCGGCGCCACCTTGGAGCCCACGAACTCCATCAGCTCCTCGGGGGAGGCGGAAGCGTCCTTCAGGACCACGTAGCCCTTGGGGATCTCGCCGGCCTCGTCGTCCGCGACCCCGATCACGGCCGCATCGGCCACCTTGGGATGCGAGAGCAGCAGCGCCTCCAGCTCGGCCGGCGGCACCTGGAAGCCCTTGTACTTGATCAGCTCCTTCAGGCGGTCGACGATGTAGTACTCGCCGCGGTCGTCGATGTGGCCGATGTCGCCGGTGTGGAAGAAGCGGTCCTCATCAATTGACGCGCGCGTGGCCTGCTCGTTGTTGAGGTAGCCCTTCATGACCTGGGGGCCGCGGATCCAGATCTCGCCGTCCTGGTTCGGCCCCAGCTCCTCGCCGCTCGCCACGTCGAC
>DASUVY010000069.1:0-20270 GCA_036378695.1 Candidatus Dormiibacterota bacterium | reverse complement strand
CGCTTCCTGTGGTCGATCGCGGCCCCCCTGGCGCGGCCGCCGATGGTGACGATCGCCCTCTTCCACTTCGTGGCCAGCTGGAACGCCTTCCTCTGGCCGCTGATCGTGACCAACAGCGACAGCTACCGCCCGGTCCAGGTCGGGCTGGAAGCTTTCAGCTACGCCGACGCCACCAACCCGGTGCTCCACGCAGCCGGAAGCTTGATGGTGACCCTGCCTATCCTCATCATGTTCCTGCTGGCGCAGCGCCAGATCGTGGGCGGCATCGCCGCCAGCGGCATTCGCGGATGAAGCTTTAACCAGAGGAGGGTGTATTCGACATGACGGGGAGAAGATTGGCCGGCCTGCTGGCCGCGTTCTTGATCGTGGCCTGCGGCGGCGGCACCAGCGGCGGTGGGAGCAGCCAGCTGTCGGCGCTCAAGAGCGCCGTGCAGGTCACTTTCTGGCACGCTCTCAGCGGCAACCTGCAGGCTGAGCTGAACACCCTCACCGACCAGTTCAACAACAGCCAGACCAACGTGCACGTCAACCTGGTGGCCAAGGGTGCCTACACCGATCTCAACAAAGCGATCCTGACCGGGCTGGCCGCGGGCCAGCCGCCCGACCTGGCGCAGTGCATCGAGACCGACGCCGCCAAGTACAACCAGTCCAAGGCGCTGGCCGACCTTACGCCCTACATCAACGCGCAGGACGGGCTGGCCAGCGGCGACCTCAAGGACATCTTCCCCGTGATGCTGAACGCCGCCAAGATCGGCGGCACCTACTACCAGTTCCCCTTCAACAAGTCGACCACGGTCGTCTACTACAACCAGGACATGTTCGCGGCCAAGGGCATCAGCAGCCCGCCCGCGACCTGGGATGACTTCTTCTCCGACGCCGGCAAGCTGGCCGACTCCAGCAAGGGGGTCACCGGCGCCGAAGGGCCGTCGCTGGACACCTTCCTGTCCATGCTCTACGAGTACGGCGGGCAGATGTACGACAACCCCACGCACCCCACCAAGGCGACGGTGAACAGTGACGCGGGCGTGAAGGCCATGACCCTCTGGTACAACGCCATCAAGGCGGGGTCGGTGAAGCCGATCCCGGCCGGCAACTTCGCCGACCAGGTCGATTTCCAGAATCAAAAGACCGCGATGTACATCTCGACCCAGGTCAGCTACCAGTTCATCAAGGGCCCGATCGGCAGCAAGTTCAAGTTCGCCGAGACGGCTTTTCCCGCCGGCGACAAGGGCACCAAGGACGAGATGTTCGGCGCCAATATGTGCGCCTTCAACAAGTCGCCTAAGGACGTGCAGCACGGGGCCTTCCTCTACATCAAGTACCTGACCAACGGCGACCAGACCAGCGCCTGGGCGCAGAACACGTCGTACATGCCGGTGCGGCAGTCGGCGTACAAGACGCTGCAGTCCGGTTTCTACTCTTCCAACCCGTCACAGGGCGTGGGCGCCGGCATGCTGAGCAAGGGCGACCTGATCGTGCTGCCTTCCGTGCCCACCAGCAACGAGCAGCGGGACGCGCTCTCCACGGAGCTGAACAACGTCTCGGCCCTGCGCAAGGACCCCAAGACGGGACTCAACGACGCGGCGACCAAGATGAACGACATCATGGCGACTGGGTAAACGTTCGGGGGAAGAACCTGCGGTTCCTCCCCCGGACCCTACCTCCCTTTTTCGCCTCGCATTGTCCCCAACGCCTGGATCACGGACTCACACGCGGTGGCGCAGCCACCGCTTACGACGCCATCTGCTTTCGCGATGACTAGTTCCGATTTCCGGGACTGGGCCAAGGCCGAGCTGCACTGTCACCTCGACGGTGCGGTTCGGCCTACCACCGCGGCCGAGCTGGCACGCGCCGCCGGCATCACGCGGCCGCTGCGCCTGGTGGCGCCGCCTGGGTGCGCCTCGCAGGCCGAATACATCGGCTACTTCGCCGACGCCCTGGCCGTGCTGCAGACCGAGGCGGCGCTGGAACGGGCGGCCCGCGAGCTGGGGGAGGACTCCGCGGACGAGAACATCGACTACCTGGAGGTGCGCTGGGCGCCGCTCCTCCACCTGCAGGCGGGCCTGAAGCCGCGGGCGGTGATCGAAGCTGTGCTGCGGGGCCTGGCCGCGGCACCCCTGCGCGCGGTCGCCATCGTCTGCGCCATGCGCCAGCACCCGGTCGCCGACAACGTGGAGCTGGCCAGCCTGGCCGGCGACTTCGCGGGAAAGGGTGTGGTCGGCTTCGACCTGGCGGGCGATGAGGCCGCGTACCCGGCGGCGCCGCAACGCCCGGCCTTCGAAGCTGCACGCGCCGCGGGACTGCACCTGACCTGCCACGCGGGCGAGGCCGGCGAGCCGGCCTCGGTCGAGGAGGCGCTGGGACTGGGCGTGGAGCGCATCGCCCACGGCGTGATCGGGGCCCGAGTGCCGGCCATCGTGGAGCGCGTGCGCGCGGAGGGCGTGGTCCTCGACCTCTGCCCCACCGCCAACTGGAAGTGCAAGGCGGTGGCCACGCTCGCCGAGCATCCCCTCCCGCACCTGGTGCGCGCCGGCGTGCGCTGCACGATCTCCACCGACTCGCGCACTGTGGCCGCCACCACCCTCACGCGCGAGTACGAGCTGGCCAGTACCGTGATGGGGATGTCCGAGGCCGAGCTCCAGGCTTGCAACCGGGTCGCGCGTGACGCTCGATTCGACGCTTGAGGATCTCCGCGAGCGCATAGCCGGACTGGAGTTCCGGACCTCGCGCTGGTCCCTCGCCGGCCGGGTGTCCGCCGGGGTCTGCGTGCCCCTGCACGAGGGCGCGCGGGGCCTCGAGGTCCTGATGATCAAGCGCCCCGGCACCATGCGTCAGCACGCACGCGAGGTCGCCTTCCCCGGCGGGCGCGCGGAGCCGGGCGACCTCGACCTGCTGGACACGGCGCTTCGCGAGACCTGGGAGGAGCTCGGCCTGCAGCGGTCGGACCTTGAGCCGCTGGGCCCTCTGAGCCCGGTGCCCACCGCCACCTCGACCTATCTCCTGCATCCCTTCGTGGTGGTGGTGCGTCCCGGCACGCAGGCGCAGCCACACCCGGGCGAGGTCGACGTCCTGATCGTGATGCCACTGGCAGATTTCTTCGCCGGCCGGGTCGGCTACCATGCGGTTTCCTTCGGGGAATGGAACTCGCCGATCTTCGAATTCGACGCGGGCTCCATGTACGGCGCCAGCGCGCACATCCTGGAGGAGCTGCTGACCCTGTACGCGCGCACGGCGGGGTTGACCATGCCGGTGCCAATGCTCACCGACCGCATTCCATGGCAATAAGGAGGCAAGCATGCTGAAAGAGTTCCGGGCCTTCCTGCTGCGGGGCAACGTGATCGACCTGGCCGTGGCCGTGGTCATCGGCGTCGCCTTCGGAGCGGTGGTGACCGCGTTCATCAAGGACCTGGTGACGCCGTTGATCGCCGCCATCTTCGGCAAGCCCGACTTCTCGAACATCTACTTCACGGTCAACGGCTCCAAGTTCCTGATCGGCGACTTCATCAACGTCCTGGTCGCGTTCGTGCTGATCGCCGCGGTGATCTTCTTCCTGGTCGTGAAGCCGGTGAACGCGCTGATCGCGCGCTCACGCAAGGACGCTCCGGCGGACACTCGCGCCTGCCCTGAGTGTTTGAGCCTCATCCCGGTCGAGGCGCGCCGCTGCGCGCACTGCGGAGAGGTGGTCGCCGCGGCGTGACCACCCCACAAAATCTGCGATTTTGTGGGGACCCCGGATGAAAGGCTTCCGGGCCTTTCTCCTCCGCGGCAACGTCGTAGACCTGGCGGTCGGCATCGTGATCGGCGCCGCCTTCACGACGGTGGTCAACAAGCTGGTCACCGATTTCGTGTCGCCCTTCATCGCGCTCTTCGGCGGCGAGTCGGACTTCTCGCGCTTCTACTTTTCTGTGTACGGCAAGAAGTTCCTGTACGGCGACTTCATCAACGGCCTGATCGCCTTCCTGATCAGCGCCACGGTCCTGTACTTCCTGGTCGTGCGCCCCTACGGCTACCTGATGGACCACTTCCAACACGGGCCGCCACCGGACCGCAAGAAGCAGTGCCCGGAGTGCCTCTCGCAGATCCCGCAGGGCGCGCGCAAATGCGCCTACTGCGCATCACCCCAGCCGGCGTGAACGCTCTCGGCTGCGGCATCGACTTCGGCACCAGCAACAGCGCCATCGCCGTGGCCTGGCCCGACCGCGTCCAGGTGGTGGCCGTCGAGCCCGCGTCACCGACCCTGCCCTCGATCGTCTACCTGCACCGCGACGGCGAGCGCCGGGCCGGCCGCGAGGCGGCCGACCGCTTCTTCACCACCGGCCACCTGCGGACCAGCTGTGGCCAGTGCAGCCTGGCGCCGTACGGCGTCTCCGAGTGCCTCCAGTTCCGCCGCGACGGCGGCTGCAACGACGCCCGCCTGATCAACGGGGTCAAGCACGACCTGGCCAAGCCCGGCTTCACCGGCACCAACTCCTGGTGCACCGACTTCCCGGTCGCCGAGCTGGTGGCGGTGGTGATGGGGCGTCTGAAGGCGGCGGCGGAGCGCGTGACGGGCGAGCGCTTGGAGCGGGTGGTGCTCGGGCACCCGGTCGTCTTCGCCGGCGCCCGCGACGCCGAAGCGCAGGCCGAGGGCCTGGCCCGCCTGCGCCGGGCCGCCGAGCTGGTGGGCTTTCAGGAGATCGGCTTTCTACCCGAACCGCAGGCCGCCCTGGCCGCCGCGCCCCGGCGGGGTGTCGCCCTGGCGGTCGACTTCGGCGGTGGTACCTTCGACGCCGCGCTCCTGGTCGACGGCGAGGTGCGGGCGCTGGCCGGCACCCCGGTCGGCGGCGAGCGCCTCGACCAGGTCATCTTCGAGACTCGGGTCGGCCCGGAGCTGGGCCTGGACGCCCTGCCCAACTGGCTCTTCAACGAGATGCGATCACTGAGCGGGGTCGGCCTGCTGCTCACTGATCCCGGCCTGCCCTTCCTCCTGGAGAGGTTCGGAGGCCCGGCCGCGCGCACGGCGCGCGCCGTCCTTTTCGAGGGCCACGCCCACGACTTCTACCGGTCGATCGAGCGCGCCAAGATCACGCTCTCCGACCAGGAGACCGCCCTCGCCGAGTTCCAGCGGCCCGGCATCCGGATGCAGGTTCCGCTCCACCGCGGCTTCTTCGAGGCCAGCATCCGGCCCGAGCTGGACGCCGTGCAGGCGGTGATCACCGAGGTCCTGGCCCGCGGCGGGCTCGACGCGGCGGCGGTCGACACTGTTATCTCCACCGGCGGCTCTTCCCAGATCCCCGCCTTCCAGCGGCGCCTGGAGACGCTCTTCGGCGCGGCTCGGATCGAGCACCGCGACGCCTTCACCAGCGTGGTGGAGGGCCTGGGCCAAGCTGCTAGGTCAGCGACTCCAGCTGCGTCAGGTGCTCCTCCAGGTGCCCGACCAGGAACTGGTCGATGAAGTCACCCAGCGTCAGGTTGCGGTCCCCGTCCTTGCGGCGGTAGACCACCGGGATCTCCAGCGCTTCCGGGCCGAGCTCGGAGAGCAGGCCGTCGAGGTCTCGCAGCGACTTCTCTATGGAGGCCCGCAGCGCGGCCTCCTCCACCAGGTCCCCGCGCTCGATGCCCTCGCGCCGCTTGGCGTAGCCGGGCTCGCCGCGGCCGAGAGTGCGCTGGCCGCCGACCGCGGCCCGCGCCTGGTCCGTCCAGAACGCCAGCATCTCGGCGACGTGGCCGAGGACGTTGCCGCGGTTCCAGCGCTCGCCGGTCTCGGGGTCGGGGGCGCCGTACTCGCCGCGGCCGGTGGCCGGGATCTGGCGCAGCCGTACCTCGGCGCGCTGCGCCCGCTGGCGAAGCTCTTCGGCCGTGCTCATGCGCCCGTCCCGAAGAGGCGGTCGCCGTAATCCCCGAGGCCGGGCACGATGTAGGCCCGGTCGTTGAGCGACTCGTCGAGCGCCGCCGTGAAGATGTCCACCTCCGGATGCCGTTCCTGCATCGCCTGCACGCCCTCGGGCGCGGCCACGACGCAGATCATGCGGGTGTCGCGCCCGCCGGCGTCCTTGATCAGGTCGACCGCCTGCGCGCCAGAGCCGCCGGTCGCCAGCATGGGGTCCAGCAGCAGTGGCACCTTGCCCTCCAGGCGCGGGAGCTTGTTGTAATAGATGCGCGCCACCGCGGTCTCCTCATCGCGCTCCAGACCGATGTAGCCGACCGACACCCGCGGCAGCAGCTCGAGCACCGGACCCAGCAGCCCCAGTCCCGCGCGCAGCACGGGGATCGCCACCACCTCGGCGTCGATCAGCGTCGCCTGCGCCTCCCGAAGTGGCGTGCGCACGGTCGCGCGCCGGGTGGGCAGGTCGCGCGTGGCCTCGTACACGAGCATCGCGATGATCTTGTTGGAGAGCCCGCGAAACTCGTCGGGGGGCGTCTCCGCGTCGCGCAGGCCGGCCAGGCAGTCGGCCACCAGCGGATGCTTACTGACGTGCAGCGGCATCGCGTTGCACGAGCAGCCGGATGGCATCGACCGCGACCTTGAGCATGCGGTCCATGTAGGAGGGGTCGAGGTGGTGGATCTCACCCGCGCCCAGCTCGTCGACGCAGAGCAGGATCACGCCCGCGCGCAGGCGCCGCAGCGAGCTGACGACCATGATCGTCGACGACTCCATGTCATTGGCGACCACGCCCGCGCGCGACCACATCTGCAGCTCCAGCTCCAGCTCTTCTTTGCGCGGCATGCGCGCCGGGATGAGGTCGGAGTAGAGCGCGTCGACGGAGCGGATGACGCCCAGGTGATGGCGCACACCCGCGGCCTGGGCCGCGGCCACCAGCGCGTTGACCACATCCGGATGGGCGATGGCGGGGTACTCGCGCGGCACGTACGCATCAGGGGTGCCCTCGCTGCGCACGCTGCCGGTGGCGATCACCAGCTCGCCCATCTTGATGCCCGGCTGGGCGGCGCCGCAGGTGCCGACGCGCAAGAAGGTGTGCGCCCCCAGCTCGGAGAGCTCCTCGACGGCGATCGCGGCGGAGGGTCCGCCGATGCCGCTGGAGGTCGTGGAGACGGGCACGCCGTCCACGGTGCCGGTGAAGGTGCGGTACTCGCGCGTGAAGGCCTTCTCGGTGGCGCCCTCGAGGTGCCGCGCGATCAGCTCGGTGCGGAAGGGGTCGCCGGGCATGAGCACGTAGCCGCCGATCTCGCCCGGTGCCAGCCCGACGTGGTATTTCCGCTCCGCCGCCATCCCCGGGCGGGATTCTAGGGGTTGGGCAGGGCCAGGTCGGACTTGTTGCCGAAGCGCTCCTCCAGGAAGCGGCCGTTGGCGAGCAGGCGGTCGGAGTCCTGCCTGTGCACGGCGTCGGCGATGTCGTCGAGCTGCGCCGCCAGCAGGTCCAGCTGCTCGTCGAGCACCTGCACGGCAGTCTTCCCCTCCTCGACGACCTCGGTCGCCGCGAAGCGCGGCGGCAGCGCCAGGTAGGCCTGGAGCGTGACGGGCAGGTAATCGGTGGCCGTGCGCTGGACCACGTAAAGGTCGCGCGAACCGGTCGGAAACTGCCCCGCCTTCGGCAGCAGCTCGACGATCTGGTGCTGGATCTTGAGCAGCTTGGCCATGGCCGGCGCGGGCAGGCGGCCCTGGGCGAGCCGCTGATTGGCGGCCAGGGCTCGCCGCACCGCCGCCTCGTCTATCAACGGCGACGCCGCCACACGCCGCTCCCGCCCGAACAACCGGGCGAGCCGGGAGGTCAGCCCCATGGCGGCGTCAGCGCCCGCCGGCGGGCAGCTTGAGCTCGCCGGCGGAGGTCAGCGCCGCGCCCGCCTGCGCCTGCTGGGCGCGGTCGATGTAGCCCTGCGCCCGCGCCACCTCGCCGGAAAGCGTGGCGATGGTCTGCTTCATGGTGTCCAGCGCCTGCAGCTTGTAGGTGTCGATGGCGTCGATGGTCGCGTAGATGTTGTTGAAGGCGGCCTGCAGCTGGCGCACGTCGACAGCCGCGGCCGCCGACTGCTTCTGGATGTCGGCGCTCTGGTCGTGCAGCAGCCGCGAGGTCGACTCGATGAGGTTTCCGGTCGTCGTGTTGAGCGCAGTGATCTGGTTCAGCACCAAACGCTGGTTGCTGAGCGCCTGCGCCACGATGACCGCGGTGCGCAGCGCCGAGATCGTCGTCGTGGTCGCGCGATCGACGCCCTTGACCAGCTCGACGTTGTTCTTGCGCACGATGTCGAGCGCCAGGTAGCCCTGCATGTTCACCGCCAGCTGCGTGAGGATGTCCTGCCGCTTCTGACGCACGTAGAACAGGACGTTCTCCTCCAGCGCGCGCGCGCGTTCGGGATCTTCCCCGCGCAGACCTTCGATCTTCGCAGTGAGCGCGTCGTCCAGCTTCTGGCACATGTACGAGTACTGCTCGAGGCGGCCCTTCACCTCCCAGACGCGCAGCTTCTCCTGGTCGATGGCGGCGTCGTCCTTGACCAGCTCGTCCTGCCCGCGATACAGCGACTGCAGGACGCCGTCGATGTTCTTCTGGGCCGACTCGTAGCGGTGGAAGTAGTCGCGCAGTCGATTGCCGAAGGGCAGCTTGCCCAGCAGCCGCGGTGGGTCCAGCAGCTTCTGGCGCGAAGGGTCCAGGTCCTCCAGCTGGCGGCGCAGCTCCACCAGCGAGCGCGACACCTGCGAGCCCGCACCCAGCGGTCCGCGGTCCATGGCAGCCGCCGGCCGCTCCAGGAAGCGGTTGGACATCTCGGCCGACTCCCGGATCTCCTGGTTGCCCAGCTGGCTGACGGAGTCGACCTTTTTCTGGAAGTCCGGCGAGTGCGGATCGAGCGCGGCCAGGCCGTCGACGAAGGCGGCGACGGTGGCCTCGATCTTGGCGGCCGTGGCCGCGTCGACCTCGGCGGAGGCCGCCGCCTGCTCTGGGCTGACCGCGGGGACGGCCGCCGGCGGGGTCAGGACCAGACGTTCCTCGCTCATCCGGTGGCCATTGTCACTCCCTGGGCGTCCACGCGGGCATAGACGTGGGCCGGCCGGCGCACCTCCTCGGGGACGATCCGCCAGGCGGCCGCCAACCTCGGCGCCACCCGCTCGACCAGCTCCGGCACCCGGGCATGAACGGTCGCCAACGGCTCGCCGGCGCGCACGCGGGCGCCCACCGGCGCCGTGATGACCAGCCCGGCGGCAGGGTCGATGCGGTCCTCCTTGCGCTGGCGGCCGGCGCCCAGCTCCAGCGCCGCCAGGCCGATCTCCAGCGCGTCGATCGCTGCCACGCAGCCGGCCGCCGGCGCCGGCAGCGGAACCTGGGCCGGAGCTTCAGGCAGCCCTTCCTCGAGGCGGCCGCCCTGGGCCGCCAGCATGGCCTCGAACTTGCGGCGGCCGGAGCCGTCGGCGATGGCCGCCTGCGGATCGTGGTCGACCCCGGCCAGGCGGCACATCTCGGCTGCCACCCGCACCGAGACCTCGATCAGCTCCCGGTCGCCCTGGCCCTGGAGCGCATCCAGAGCTTCCCGGACCTCCAGAGCGTTGCCCACCGAGCGGCCCAGCGGGTTGTCCATGGCCGTGACCAGGGCCACCGTGCGCCGGCCGGCGCCCTCCCCGATCTGGACCATCTCCCGGGCCAGGAAGACGGCCATGTCGGGGTCGGTCATGAATGCTCCGCGGCCGTACTTGACGTCCAGGACGATGGCGTCGGCGCCGGCCGCGATCTTCTTCGACATCACGCTGGAGGCGATCAGCGGGACCGAGGGCACCGTGGCCGTGACGTCACGGAGGGCGTACAGCGCCTTGTCCGCGGGCACCACCCGCGGCGACTGGGCGGCGACCGCCAGCCCCAGCTCGGCGACCTGGCGCCGAAAGCGGTCGGGGTCGAGGTCGACGGTGAGCCCGGGCACCGACTCCAGCTTGTCGAGGGTGCCGCCGGTGTGCGCGAGCGCGCGGCCGCTGAGCTTGGGCACGACCACGCCGCAGGCCGCCGCCAGCGGTCCCGCGATGAGCGTGACCTTGTCGCCCACCCCGCCCGTCGAATGCTTGTCGACCTTGATCCCGGGGATCCCCGAGAGGTCGAGCACCTCCCCGCTCTCCACCATGGCCCGCGTGAGCTCCAGGGTTTCCGCGCGCGTCATGCCGCGCGTGCAGACGGCCATCAGCCAGGCGGCCATCTGGTAGTCGGGAATCGAGCCGTCCAGGTAGCCGCCGAGCAGGAAGCGCAGCTCCTGGGGGCTGTGCTCGTCCCCGTCGCGCTTGCGGGCGACGACCTCGAGCGGGGTCATCCCTGCGCTAGCTGGAGGTCCTGGCTGCGGTCGTCCTCCTGGTCGGGGTTGCGCAGGAGGTCGAGCAGGCGGGGGTCGTGGGCGAGCAGGATGCCCGCCGCCCCGGCGGCCTCGTGCTCCGCCCGCAGCTCCCGCCAGGCCTGGCGTCCGGCGGGCACCTGGCCCTCCACCCAACCCTCGGGCAGGCCGACCAGCAACCGGCCGCGCGCGAGGACCCGCAGCGTGGCCAGCTCTTTCTCGCGGCCCGCGGGCGGCTCGGCCAGGCCGAGGGCGGCGGTGTGCGTGCGCGCGGCCACCGCCGCCAGCAGTGTGATCGGGTCGAGCTCGTCCTCCGCTGCCCAGAGCAGACCGGCCCCCGCCGCCTCCAGAGCGCCTGCCTCGGCCAGCAGCTCGCCGGTGTCGATACCGCTGGGAAGCCGCACTCCGACCTGGAGGGTCATCGGGGCAGCACCCAGATCTTGCCCGCGGTCTCGTGGCTCAGGGTGACCTCGCGGCCGTCCAGCGAGAGGCGCAGCGTGCGCCCGACCGCGTCCACCTCCGCCACCTTCAGCCGGCGGCCCGGCACCAGCCCGCGCTCCAGGAGGTAGCCCAGCAGCGGCGGCGCCTCCCGCTCCGCGACCTCGGAAATGCGGGTGAGGGCCGCGCCCGTGCCGGCGTCGAGGGTCGACAGCCGTCGCTCGCCGGCCTGCGGCTCGGCGTGGCCCGGGATGGGGTTGCCGTGCGGGCAGGTGGTCGGGCGCCCCAAAGACTCATACAGCCGCTGTTCGACCAGCTCCGAGACGGCGTGCTCCAGGCGCGCGGCCTCCTCGTCGGCCTGCACCCAGTCGAGGCCCAGCGCGTCGGTCAGCCAGCGCTCCATGATCCGGTGGCGGCGCACGATCGACTCCGCCGCCTGCCGGCCCGTCGGTGTGAGCACGATCTCCTTGCGGGTGTCGATGCGCACCATGCCGTCGCGGATCATCCGGCGCAGCGCGACCGTGACCGTGGGCCGGCTGACGCCCAGCCAGTCGGCCAGGCGCGCGCTACGCACGCTCTCGCCCTCGGCCTGCAGGTAGAAGATCGCCTCCAGGTACCGAGAAATGACCTCTGACGGACCCTTTTTTGACACTTTGTTAGCGTTATCTAATCCCAATCTTGGTGCGTACTAATATCGAGAACCTGGCATGAGTCACCTCACCGCCGCGAGCCTGGGCGCGATCGCGGGCTTCACCATTTTCATCGGTCTACCGGTGGCCCGGCTCCGCGGGCTGCCGCGGCCGCTGCAGGGCTTCCTCAACGCCCTGGCCACCGGCGTCCTGGTCTTCCTGCTCTGGGACATCCTGGCCCATGCCGGAGGCCCCGTGGAGACCGCCTTGAAGGGCCGCTCGGGGAGCTTCCCGCTTCTGGCCGGCCTGTTCGCGGCCGGCCTGGGGGCGGGGCTGCTCTCGTTGATCTACTTCAACGGCGCCCTCCTGCGCCGGGTCCGCGGCCCCGAGAGTGCCGGCGGGGCAGCGGCCGCGCCCACGCCCCAGGCCCTGGGCCTGATGATCGCGACCGGGCTCGGACTGCACAACTTCTCCGAGGGGCTGGCGATCGGGCAGTCGGCGGCCACCGGCGCCATCGCCTTCGTCGGCGTGCTGGTGGTCGGCTTCGCGCTGCACAACATCACCGAGGGCTTCGGAATCGCGGCCCCCATGACGCTGGCGCCCAAGCCGGTTTCCTGGGGCTTCCTGGCGCTGACCGGCCTGGTGGGCGGGGCGCCCACGTTCCTGGGCAGCGCGATCGGCTACCTCTTCCGCTCAGAGCTGGTCTACGTGCTCTTCCTGGCGCTGGCGGCCGGCGCCCTGGTCTACGTACTGAACGAGCTGTTCGTGCTCGGCCGCCGCCTCACCACGCCCCGCGTGATGGGCTGGGGGGTGCTGATCGGGCTGCTCGCCGCGTACTCGACCGACCTCTTACTGACTTACCTGGGCGGCTGAGGGGTCGGACTAGCCGGCTAGCGCTTCTTCCTCGTCGAAGCCGAACTCCGGATGCCGGATCCGGAACAGCCGCTCCTGCATCTCGAAGACGCTGTCCAGCACGTCCTGGACCCGCTCAGTGTCCTGGTAGATCTCGAGGCACTCCGGGGGCAGCTCGCCCAGGTTCTCGCGGAGCTCGCTCCGCTGCTGGTCGCTCAGGCTCTTGACCCCGTCGCGGTTCAGCTCTTCCAATCGCCAGAGCACTCGGTCGGTCGCCTTCAGCAGGCGGTGGAAGGCGTAACGGCGGGCGTTGTCCCGTGCGATCTCCTCTTCCAGCTGCTCGATGTTCGTGTTGGTCTGGTCGATCATCCTTCTCTCTACCTTACCCAAGTGTCCGAGCCCGGCAACCCCTTTCTTGACGCGCTGCGGCAACGCCTGCTGCCGGTCGACGGCTGGGGCAGCTTCCGGGTCGGCGCACGTCCGGCGGCGGTGGTGGCGGCCCTCTTCCGGGACGCCGGCGAGTGGCAGCTGCCCTTCGTGGCCCGGCGCCCCGACGCTCCCGACCACCCCGGCCAGGTGGCCCTGCCCGGGGGCGGAGTGCGGCCCGGGGAGGCCGCCTGGGCGGCCGCGGCGCGCGAGTGCGCCGAGGAGATCGGCGTGGCCGCGCACAGCCTGCGGCCCCTGGGCGCGGGGGCGCCGCTGTACGCGGCGGTCACCAACTTCCACGTGGTGCCCTTCGTGGCGGTGGTGGAGGGACCGCGCCCGGCCTTCGTGCACCAGGAGGCCGAGCTGGAGGAGGTCTTCGAGATCCCGCTCCGCGACCTGCTCGCCGACGCCGGCTGGCAGGAAGCCGAGCCGCCCTCCTGGCTGGGCCGCCACTTTCCCTGGCGGCAGCGCGTGGTTTGGGGCCTTACCGCCCGCCTACTGGCGGACCTGCTCCCCCGCTTCCGAGAGGCCCTGGCGGCTGCGGCGCAGGTCGAGCCAGGCATGTAGGCAGTAGCCGCCGATCAGCACGATGCCGGCCGCATAGCCCAGGAGTAAGTAGGTCACGGCGCCTCCGCGGCCGACTCCAGCCGCACCAGTTCCTGGCGGTCGCGCCGCGACTCGATCAGCTCGCGGTTGCGCTCGGTGAGGTAGCGGGTCGCGACCAGCGTCCCGGTCAGGAGAAGGACCGCCAGCAGCGTGGCCAGCCAGGCCAGGAGCATGGAACCGGGCAGGGCCCCCGTCTCGATCACCGGCTGCGGGTGCAGCGTTCGCCACCAGAGCACCGAGAAGTGCACCACCGGGACGTCGACGAAGCCGACGATGCCCACCACCGCCGCCAGCCGCGCGGCCGTCCGCCCCGGCGGCGCGAAGCGGCGCACCAGCACATAGCCCGCATACACCGCCCAGAGCACGGCGGTCGAGCTGAGGCGGGCGTCCCAGGTCTTGCTGGGGTCCCAGTTCCAGATCGGCTTGGCCCAGATCATCCCCATCACGAAGGTGACGGTGGTGAAGAGCAGCCCCACCGGCGCCGCGGCGCGGGCCAGCCGGTCTGCCCGAGGATCTTCGCGCCAGAGGTAGAGGATGCCGCCGATCAGCACCAGCGCGAAGCAGGCGTAGGCCGCGATCGCCGAGGAGACGTGCAGGTAGAAGATGCGCTGCACCGGGCCCTGCAGCGCGTCCTCGGGCGCGAACACGAAGTCCATGTAGGCGGCGGCCGCGAAGGCGACCACACAGCCCCGAACAAGCCATCGCAGCTTAGTCATCGAGCACGAACCTCGCCGCCAGTCCCGCCACCACGACGACCAGTATGTCCAAAGCCAGCAGGTTGGCCAGGGCCTGAGGCGCGCGGCCGGTGAGCGCCGCCGCGCCGTAGACCACGAAGGGGATCCAGATGGGGAGCGCCAGCACCGGCAGCAGCAGCTCGCGGGCCCGGGTCTGCACGGCCAGCGCCGAGAAGAGGCAGCCCAAGGCGGCCATGCCGACCGTGCTCAGCAGCACCGCCGCGACCACCGCCGGCGGCAGCGCGACGCCCAGGAAGACGCCGATGCCCGGCACCAGCACGGCCTCGCACGCCAGCAGCACCGCCGCGGCCGCCAGGGCCTTGCCGGCGAAGATCGCCACCGGCCCCGCCGGCGTCAAGAGCAGCGCCTCCAGTGAGGCCTGCTCCTTCTCGGCGGCGAAGGCGCGCCCGAAGGCGACCAGTCCGGCGAAGAGGACGACCAGCCAGAGCACGCCGGGTGCGATGCGGGCCGCGCTGGCCGCGTCCAGGTCGAAGGCGAACAGTGTCACCACCAGCGCCAGCAGCACGAACTGGGCCAGCGCCGGCAGCACCTCGCGGCTGCGCCACTCGGTGAGCAGGTCCTTGCGCGCCACCGCCAGCGCGCAGGCGGCGAAGATCAATGGACCACCTTCAAGGCCGAGCGGTCGACGACGCGGCCCGCGCGCAGCTCGACCACGCGCGCGCCCAGCTCTTCGGCCAGCGCCCGGTCGTGGGTGGCGAAGACCAGCGTGCGCCCCCCGGCCAGCCGGCCCAGGAGCCCGCGGCCCTCGGCGTCGAGGCTGCTGTCCGGCTCGTCCAGGACCCACAGCTCGGGGTCGTGCAGCAGCGTGCGGGCCAGCGCCAGGCGCTGGCGGCGGCCCCGGCTGAGCTCACCGGCGGCCCGCGCAGCGTCCTCGGCCAAGCCCAGGAGCTCGAGGCACTCGCCGGCCCGGTCGGCCGGCAGGCCGTGCAGGGTGCAGAAGAACTCCAGGTTCTCGCGCGCGGTCAGCGCCGAGTAGAGGCCCGGTTCATGCGCCAGCCAGCCCAGGCGGGGGCGCAGCGCGGCGCGCTGGCGGACGGCGTCGAGCCCGAACAGCCGCAGCTCGCCCGCGGAAGGCCGCATCACGGTCGCCAGCAGGCGCAGCAGCGTGGTCTTGCCGGCGCCGTTGTCGCCGAGCACGGCGACCCGCTCGCCGGGCGCCACCTCCAGGTGGACGCCGAGCAGCGCCGGCTGGCGCCCGAAGCGCTGGGTCAGCCCCCGGGCTTCAATCGCCGGCTTCATCTTCCCAGTGCCGGATCAGCGGCCAGAGCACGTAGACGGCGGCCGCCGCCAAGAGAACCGTCGCGAACAGCCAGGTCATGTCGCCGCCGCGGCCACCCGGGCCCGCACCGGCACCGCCGCGGGCGCCACCGAGCCCATGTTCCCGAGCAGGATGCCCAGCACCAGGATGGCAGCGCCGGCCCAGATCCAGGTCACCAAAGGATTCACGAAAACGGTCACGGTGGCGTGGTCCGCGGCCGCGTCATTCAGGACCACGTAGACGTCCTCCAGCGGCGTGGAGCGGATCGCCACCCGGCTTACGGCCTGCCCGCCCATCCCCGGGTAGAAGGCGCGCGCCGGCTGCAATGTCTCCTCGCCCATGCCCAGTGTCACGAACTGCTCGCGGACCGTGCCCGGCCGCTCGCCGAAGGCGGCGTAGACGAGGGTGTGGCCGGCCACGGTGACCGACTGGCCCGGGGTGAGCGTGACCGTGCGCTCCGACTGCCAGAAGTGGGAGCCGGCGATGCCCACCGCCACCACGACCACGCCCAGGTGGGCCATGTACGCGCCGTAGACGCGGCGGTGCCGCCAGACCCACGGCCAGGGCCGGAGTCCGCGCACCGAGGTCACGGCCGCCGCCGCCAGCACGGGCAGCACGATCAGCCCGGGGCCGCGCACGCCCGCGCCGGCCAGCGCACCCAGCGCCAAAAGCGCCGCCGCCGAGGGCCAGCCCAGCGCCCGCCACCAGCCGCGCGATGCCCGCCGCCACGGCAGCAGCGGCCCCACCGCCAACAGCAGCAGCAGCACTAGGAACAAGGGCCCGCTCACCCGCTCGTAGTAGGGCGGGCCGACCACCCGCTGCGCTCCGAAGAGCCCGCTCAGCAGCGGCAGCAGGGTGCCCCAGAGCACGGCGGCGACCAAGCCAACCAAGAGGAAGTTCTGGAGCAGGAACGCACCTTCCCGCGACACCGCCGACTCCAGGGGCCGAGGAGAGCGGAGTGAGCCGGACCGCCAGGCCATCACCCCCAGCGAGAACGCCAACAGCACCGCCAGCAGGCCGAAGAACCAGGGTCCGACGTCGCTGACCGCGAAGGTGTGCACGGAGACCAGGGCTCCGCTGCGCACCAGGAAGGTCCCGAAGATCGCGAGCAGGAAGGCGCCCACGACCAGCCCCAGGTTCCAGGCCCGCAGCTGGCCCCGGCGCTCCTGGACCTGCGCCGAATGCACGTAGGCGGTGGTCGCCAGCCAGGGCAGGAGGGCCACGTTCTCCACCGGGTCCCAGCCCCAATAGCCGCCCCAGCCCAGCACGTGGTAGGCCCACCACATTCCGAGCGTCAGGCCGACCGTCTGCAGGCTCCAGGCCACCAGCGCCACCCGCCGCGTCTGGGCCAGCCAGCCGGCGTCGTAGCGGCCCGCCAGCAGCGCCGCCATGGCGAACGCGAAGGGGATCGCGAAGGAGCTGAAGCCGGCCAGCAGGAAGGGCGGATGGATGAGCATGCCGCCGTCGCGCAGGATGGGGTTCAGGCCCAGGCCGTCGGGAGGCGTGACCTCGAGCAGATCGAAGGGGCTGGCCACGAACACCAGCACGGCCAGGAAGAAGCCGGCCAGCGCCGACAGGACGGCCGTCGCGTAGGCGCGCAGGCGCAGCCCGGAACGGCACGCCGCCGCGACGGCCGCCGAGCCCAGGACCGCCAGCACCAGCGTCCAGTAGAGGAGCGAGCCCTCCTGGCCGCCGTAGAAGGCGGACGCCAGCAGCGGCCAGGGCAGCGAGCGGTCGGTGTGCTCGGTCACATAAGCGAGCTCGAACTGGTGGTCGAGGAGCGCCCACTCCAGCGCGGCCGAGGCCAGGAGCACGGCGCCGGCCGCGGCGTAGAGGGCGCGGCGGCCGATGCGGGCCAGGCCCGCGTTCTGGCGCACCCCGGCCCAGGCCGAGAGGCCGGCGCCGAAGCCTGCCAGGGCCAGGCCGGCCAGCAGCGCGGCGCCTCCCAAGCTGGCGGTGATCAAGTTGAGGCCGCCTCCGCCGGTCCCCGCAGGCGCCTTGGCGCCCATGCACGCAATCTCGCGGCCCGGCTCCTGCGCTCCTCACTCTCGCAGCTCTGGCTGCGTTCGCTCCGGTGCTCGGCGCCGAACCACGATCTCGAGCACCTGGCCGCCAATTCGCTCATCGCGAACCGGCGGATGCGGCCTTGGCTGTGAATCGGGACGGGCACTTGGCCAGCAGCGTGCGGGCGTGGAAGACCCCGTCGCCACCTGTGCGGCCCTCGACCACCACCTGGATGCCCGGCTTGAAGATGTCGGGCAGCGTGCCCCGGTAGTCGACCGTCATGCGCGCGCCGGCGTCGGCCGCCGTGAAGCGCACCTCCTGCCCCCCGTCCAGCTTCTGGACGTCGTCCTGGACCACGCCCAGCACCCGAACGTCGCCGGCCACGGGCTGCGACTTGACCTCGGAGATGGTCCGGTAGTACTCGGCCGAGCCGCTGGCCGCCGACCAGACCAGGTAGGTCACGCAGCCCGCCACCACCGCCGCCGCGCCGCCGACCTTGACCCAGCTCACGCCGGCGGGACTCCGATCAGCGCCAGGTAGCGGCCGAGCGAGGGTTCGTCCAGCGGCCCCAGGAAGCGCGCGGCCACCAGGCCTTGGGCGTCGACGAAGTAGGTTTCCGGCGGGCCGGTGACGCCAAAGCCGGCCGGCACGCCGCCCCGGGCGCTGCCCAGCGGGTAGGGATGGGGCGATTCGGCAGCGTAGGCGCGGGCCGCATCTTCCGAGTCCTTGAAGGTGACGCCCAGGAACTGGACGCGGCCCGCGTCGGCGCGCGCGGCCGCCTGCAGGGTGGGGTCCTCCAGCCGGCAGGGGGCGCACCAGGAGGCCCAGAAGTTGATGACCACCGGCCGGCCGCGGAGGTCGGCGAGCCGGATCGTGGAGCCGTCGAAGGCGCTGACGACCAGGTCCGGCGCCGGCCTGCCGACCAGGCTGGCGGATGGGTTGCCGGCCGGGTGGAGCATGCCCCAACCCGCGGCGGCCAGCAGCACCAGGGCCACCGCGCCGCCAGCGGCCCAGCCCAGGAATCTCACCGCGGCGCCAGCGCCTCCAGCGCATCCCGAATCTGCGCGGGGTCGTTGCCGGGCACCTGGAGCGCGATCGCGACCTCGTCGACACCGACGCGCTCCAGCTCGGCCAGGCGCTCGCGGCATTCCTCCGCGGTGCCGATCACGGTCACGGCGTCGACCATCTCGTCGCTGATCAGCGCCATGGCCTCGTCCTTGCGCCGCTCCAGGTAGAGGTCCTGGATGCGCTTCGCCTCCTCCTCGTATCCGTACCGGCGGAAGAGCTGGTTGTAGTAGTTCCGCTCCCGCGAGCCCATGCCGCCGATATAGAGCGCCATGTGCGGCCGCACCAGGTCGCGCCCGACCTTCTTGTCCTCGGTTACCACCACCGGCTGGAAGACGCAGATCGCGAAGTCGTCCAGCGAGCGCCCGGAGCGCGCGGCGCCCTTCTCCAGCTCGGGCCGGATCACGTCGCGGTAGTGCTGGGGGCTGAAGAAGACGGGCAGCCAGCCGTCGGCCATCTCGGCCGCCAGCGCCACGCCACTGGGCGTGAGTGTCGCCAGGTAGATGGGAATCCGATCGCGCACAGGGTGCGTGATGATGTGCAGCCCCATCTGCATCCGGAAGATCTCGCCGTCGTATTTGAGGCGTTCGCGCTTGAGCACCGTGCGCACGATCTCCATGGTTTCGCGAAGCCGGCGCACGCCCCGCTCGAACTTGACGCCGTGCCAGCCCTCGATGACCTGGTGGCCGGAGGTGCCCAGGCCCAGGTTGAAGCGGCCGTCGCTGAGGGCGTCCAGGGAGGCCGCGGTCTGGGCGATCAGGGTCGGCGAGCGGCTGAAGACGTTGACGATCCCGGTGGCCAGGCCGATGCGCTGGGTCGAGCAGGCGAGCATGGTCAGGATGGTGAAGGCGTCCCAGCCATAGGCTTCCGCCACCCAGACCTTGTCGTAGCCGAGGCGGTCCGCCTCCTGCACATAGGCGACGACCATCTCGCGCGGGATGTGGTCCGTGTAGGGGACGTTGATCCCCAGGCGCATCGCGGTCGAGTCTAGTTACTCGGGTTCGACCGCGTTGGCGGCCGCGATCCGCGCGTAGAGCCGCCCGCTGGGCTTGACCTCCCGCTCCAGGGTGGCGCGGTCGACGCCGATCAGCCCGAACTTCTGCGAGTAGCCGCGCGCCCACTCGAAGTTGTCGAGCGCGGTCCAGTGGAAGTAGCCGCGCACGTCCACGCCGTCCCCGATGGCCGCGTGCACGGCCCGCAGCACGCCCGACAGGTACTCCTGCCGCAGGGAGTCGTCCCCGGTGCTGATGCCGTTCTCGGTGATGTAGACGGGCTTGCCCAGGTCTCGCACCTCGTTGAGCACGTCCCGCATCCAGGCCGGGTTGGATGTCCAGCCCATGTCTGTGAGCGTGGCGCCGGGCACGTTGCTGCGGCGGACGAACTGCTCGCCCGGGCGCCGGGGATCGAGCGCGGCGTTCTGCGCCCAGTAGTGCGCGATGCCGATCCAGTCGGCCTCGGCCTCGACCACGGGTTGGCGGCGGGCTCGGCCCACCGGCCAGCGGTCCATGAACCCCTCGGCTGTGCGGGCGGCCCAGCGGTCGCGCCGCGTGTCGTGCTCCGGCAGGAGCAGGAAGCGGTGGTGGCTGAGGCCCACGCGCGCGTCCGGCAGCTTTTCGTGGATGGCGCGAAAGGCGGCGAGGTGGCCGCGGCGCAGGTTGGACAGCACGCGCCAGACCCCGCGCACGTCGCCGTGGCGGCCGGGCGGGAAATCACCCCCCAGCCAGCCGTTGAAGGCATAGATGTTGGGCTCGTTGACCGTGCACCAGAGGTCGACCAGGTCGCCCAGGTCCTCCACCACCCGGCGCACGAAGCGCACGAAGGCCTCTGGAGCCGCGGTTGCGGCCCAGCCACCGCCCTCCACGAACCAGATCGGGCTCGTGAAGTGGTGCAGCGTGAGCATGGGCGCCATCCCCTGCTCGCGCAGCTCGCCCAGAACGTCGCGGTAGTGGCGGATCTGTTTGGGGTCGAACTCGCCCGGGCGGGGCTCGACGCGCGAC
>DASUVY010000068.1:0-6502 GCA_036378695.1 Candidatus Dormiibacterota bacterium | reverse complement strand
CCGCCCGCCGGCGGTGCTCTGAGGTCGAATGCCAGGACCTGTCCTGCAGACGTTCCAGCTCTCCAAGTCCTACGGCTCCCGCCTCGCCGTCGACCGCCTCGACCTGGCCGTGGAGGCGGGCGAGATCTTCGGCTTCCTGGGTCCCAACGGCGCTGGCAAGACGACCACCATCCGGATGGCCCTGGGCTTGATCCGGCCCAGCTCGGGCCGCGTCGAGGTGCTGGGCAAGGACGTGCACCGGCACCGCGCCGAGGTCCTGCCGCAGGTGGGGGCCCTGGTCGAGTCGCCCGCCCTCTACACCTACCTCAGTGGTCGCGACAACCTGCGCGCGGTGGGCGATGCGTTGGGCGGCGTGCCCCGCGCGCGGATCGACGAGCTGCTAGAGCTGGTCGAGCTGTCGGGCCGCGGCGACAAGGTGCGCGCCTACTCGCTGGGCATGAAGCAGCGGCTCGGCATCGCCATGGCTCTGCTGAACGATCCCGACCTGCTGATCCTGGACGAGCCCGCCAACGGCCTCGATCCCCAGGGCGTCGTGGACATGCGCGACCTGCTGCGGCGGCTGGCCGCGGCCGGCAAGACGGTCTTCATCTCCAGCCACGTCCTCAGCGAGGTGCAGCAGGTCTGCACCAGGGTGGCCATCCTCAACCTGGGCCGCCTGGTCAAGGTGGCGACGGTCAGCGAGCTGACCGCCGCCGGCGGGGAGTTCGAGCTGACCGTCGACGAGCCGGCGCGCGTGCTGGAGCTGCTGCGCGCGCAGGCCTGGGGCGCCTCGGCCCGGCTGGAGGAGGGAATGCTGGTGACCGGCGCGCCCACCGGTCGTGCTCGTGACCTGGTCCGCTTCCTGGCCGCCAGCGGCATCTGGCCGGATCGGGTGGTCGAGCGCCAGCGTGACCTGGAGGACATCTTCCTGGACCTCACCCACGGTTCTGAGGCTTCGGCTTCGTGAGGCGCCGTCCCAGCTTCCCCGGCCTGGTGCGGGCGGAGCTGCTGAAATCGAGCCATCAGGCGACCACCTGGCTGTTCGTGGTCGTGATGTTCGGCGGCATCGGCTTCTCGATGCTGGCGCTGCTGGGCGCCGGGAACATCAAGACCGAGTGGCAGCACGTCCCGGCCGAGACGGCGTACACGGTGCTGGACGTCGTCTCGATCGTGCTCTCGATCGGGACCGGCATCGTCCTGCTCGGCCTGACCGCGCGGGTGATCGGGCAGGAGTACCAGAACGGCACCATCCGGATCCTGCTGGCGCGGGGCGTGGGCCGCCTCCAGCTGCTCTTCGCCAAGCTCACGGCCGTGACGATCTGGGCGTTGCTGATCCTGGCCGCGGGACTGCTCGCCTACCTGGCGTTTTTGTTCCTGACCGTCCAGGCCTGGGACGGCGGGACCTCGCGGCTGACCTCGCTGCCGGCCGGCTTCTGGGCCGACCTTCGGCTGCGTGTTCTTGTGCTCCTGGTCAGCGAGGCGTCGTGCATCCTGCTGGCGACCGGCGTGGCGGTGACCGGTCGCTCGCTGGCGATCGGGATGGCGGTGGCGATGGGCTGGTTCCCCGCCGAGAACCTGGCCACGCTGGCCATCATCCTCATCAACCGGGTCACCCACCAGGACTTCTGGCTGTACATCCCGGACTACTTGCTGGGCCCCAACCTGAACGTGCTGGCGGGCACCCTCCAGCACGATCACGCGGCGCGGCCGGCCTTCGCCACCCCGCTCACGCCCCTCTCGGACGCCCACATCCAGCTCGTGATCCTGGCCTTCGCGGTGGTGTTCCTGGTCGTCAGCGTCGTGCTCACGGCGCGCCGTGACGTGCTCGAGTAGGGCGGGGCCTGTGCTGGGGCGCGACGCCGGAAGATTCGGCGGCCAGGTGCTGCAGATGCACGGAGCCGACGAGCAACGCAACGAGCGCGGCCCGAGCCGCGTGAGCGAGTAGCGCAAGAGGCGACGCCGCAGATGCGGTGCATGGGCGGCGAAGATCCGGTGTGCGTGCCCCGGCGCAGGCCCTTACAATGCGCCGCCAAGTAATGAACTCACCCCGCGAACAGGACGAATGTGCCTGCCCGCAGTGCCTGCAAGAGCCTGAAGAGCCTCTAGGTCGCTAGGCCGCCCGCCGCGGTCTTCAGTGCCGGCGCGTTGCGCCGGCGTATCGCTGCGTTGGCCCCAAATGCCGGCCCTTTGCGCCGGCGTAACGGCCTCGCCCGCCCAAGTGCCGGCACTTTCCGCCGGGCGTAACTGCCCTTGGCTAGGCCGCTTCGTCGACCGGTCGTTCGACCACGGCGAGCACCCTCGGCGCCATGAACCGCGCTGAGCGGACTACGCGGTTGTTCCGCGTCAGTTCGTTCACTTCCACCGTCGTTCGCGAGGTCTTGACCTCGACCTTGCGGCCCGCGCGCATGGCGCGCACCACGTACTCGCGGGCCGTCCCGCCCCCCGAATCCACCAGAACTTCGACCGCGTCACCTTTCGCCATTTCACGAACATTCATTCCCAATTCGGCCCCTCTCTTACACTCGGTGCGATGGGTGTGAAAGAGATGGTGGCGGCGGCCCGCGCCCGGGTCCGCGCGGTCACCAAGGAAGAGCTGGAGCAGGAGCTTCGGAACGGCGACGTGCAGCTGTTGGATGTGCGCGATGTGCGCGAGCGCTGGCGGCTGGGCACCATCCCGGGCGCACGCAGCGTCCCCCGGGGCATGCTCGAGTTCTGGGCTGACCCCGACTCCCCGTACTACAAGGAAGGCCTCGACCCGGCCAAGCGCACGATCGTCTACTGCGCCGGCGGCATGCGCTCCGCGCTGGCCGCGGACGCCCTCCAGCAGCTGGGCTACAAGGACGTCGCCCACCTGGAGATCGGCTTCGACGGCTGGAAGCAGGCCGGCGGCGAGGTCGAGAAGGTCGAAGTCCCGGCCGAGATCAAGAACGGCTGACCCATCCCAGATATCCTGGGATATGGCAGGATGCGCCGCCGTCGCAATGCCGGATATCCCGGGATATCGGTAGTCAGCCGGCCTCCAGGACGAGGCCGGGCCGGGCGCCGGTCAGCTCGCCGGCGCTGACCACCACCTGCCCGTTCACGAACACCTCGCGCACGCCGACCGGCGGCAGCAGGGGATCCTCGTAGGTCGCGCGGTCGGCGATCGTCTCGGGGTCGAACACGACCAGGTCGGCGACCCTGCCCGGCTGCAGGTACCCGCGGTCCCGCAGCCCGAAGCGGTCGGCCGCCAGGCCGGTGGCCTTGCGCACCCAGGCCGCCAGGTCGAGCAGCCCGGCCTCGCGCCGGTAGTGGCCCAGCACGCGCGCGAAGGTGCCCGCCCAGCGCGGGTGGGGCTTGCCCGGCACCGGGATCCCATCCGAGCCCACCATGGCGGCGTCGAAGCCCAGCACGTTGCGGACGTCGCCGTCGTCCATGACGTGCAGGATCATCAGCGTCCGCTGGGCGTCCTCGGCCAGGAGGTCGAAGACCAGGTCGGCGGGCGAGCGGCCGGCCGCGTCGGCCAGCTCGGGCACCCGGCGTCCCTCGTAGTCGGGGTGCGAAGGACAGCTCGAGATCACGATCCCCTCCCAGCCCGCCAGCTGGGAGAAGTTCTCCCAGCCCGGCAGCCCGCTCTGCATGTCGCGAACGATTCGCTCCCGCACCGTGCGGTCGCGCACCCGCTCGCGCATGGCGTCGAAGCCGCCGTCCAGGGCCCAGGGCGGCAGCATGGCCGCCAGCATCGTGCTGCCCGCGGTGTAGGGATAGACGTCGAGGGTCACGTCGCGGCCGGCGGCTCGCGCGGCGCGCACGATCTCCAATGTCTGCGCGGTCCGGCCCCAGTTCTGGCGGCCGGCGGCCTTGTGGTGCGAGATGTGGACGGGAACGCCGCCCTGCTCGCCGATCGCCAGAGCCTCGTGCACCGAATCCGCGAGCTGGTCGGACTCGTTGCGCATGTGGGTGGTGTACGGCCGCCGGTGACGGCTGACCGCTCGGCAGATGGCGGCCAGCTCCTCGGTGCGCGCGTACATGCCGGGTGCGTAGATGAGGCCCGAGGAGATCCCGAAGGCGCCCTGCTCGAAAGACGCCTCGGCCAGGCGGACCATGGTCGCCAGCTCGTCGTCGCGGGGCGGCCGGTTCTCCATGCCCATGACCCCTGCCCGCAGGCTGCCGTGCCCCAGCAGCGGCGCCAGGTTTGTGTACAAACCGCGGCTGCGGACCGCCTCTCGATATTCGGCCAGGCTTTCCCAGGGACCCTCCGCGGCCGCGAAGATGGCCTTGGAGCGGGCCAGGTCCTGACGCCGCTCGGGCAGCATGGGAAAGGGGGTCGAACCGCAGTTCCCGCACACCTCGGTGGTCACGCCCTGGCGCACGGTCGCGGCCTTCAGGTCCAGGTGCTCATCGCCCAGGAACGCCGCCATGTCGCTGTGGGTGTGGGTATCGATGAAGCCGGGGGCCACGGCCAGGCCCGCTGCCTCCACCACCCGCTCGGCGGAGGCCGCGCCCAGGTCGCCAACTTCCGCGATGCGGTCGCCGCGCAGGCCGACGTCGGCGCGGCGCCCGGGCTTCCCGGTGCCGTCGTGTACGGCTCCGCCGCGGATCAGGACGTCGAAGGGCTCAGGTATTCCTGAGGTTCTCGACGCCCACCTCGCTGGTGGTGGGGCCCTCGGTGAAGGGGTCTCCGAGCTCGTCGGTGTCGTCGGTCTCCACCAGGTGGCCGGCGCGCCGGGCGTTGGCGACCATGCGCCGGAACTCGAGCGCGGCCGCGTCCACGGTGTCGTACATCCAGAACTGGCTGTCCTCGCCCACCGAGACCGCCTCGTTCTGCTCGGCGCCGCGGTGCAGGAAGATGTAGCTGCGGCCGTCCAGCTTCTCCAGGAAGAGCGTCAGGTAGCGATCGCCGGTCAGCTCGACCCGGCGGTCCATGCGCTCGGCGTTCTCCAGCTCCCAGAGCCGGGCGAGCGTGCGCTGGTCGAGGCGGTCGTCGTTCTCCATGGTCCCCAACATACAGACGGAGGTCGGATGAGACTCGAAGAGCTGCAGGACGTCACCTACGAGGTCGAGCGCGGGCTGGCCTGGATCACGATCAATCGCCCCGACCGCTACAACGCCTTCCGCAACCGCACCATCGACGAGCTGATCTACTGCTTCAAGCGCGCTTGGGCCGACCCCGAGGTCGGCGTGGTCGCGCTGACCGGGGCCGGGGACCGGGCGTTTTGCGCCGGCGGCGACCAGAAGCAGCGCCAACAGACGGGCGACTACGGGCCCAGCGAGACCGGACTGATGGAGGCGGAGACGCTCCACCGCACGATCCGGGACATCCCCAAGCCCGTGATCGCGGCCGTCAACGGTGTCGCCGTCGGCGGCGGGCACGTGCTGCACGTCATCTGCGACCTCACCATCGCGGCCGACCACGCGCTGTTCGGGCAGGCCGGTCCGCGCGTGGGATCCTTCGACGCCGGCTTCGGGACCGCCTACCTGGCGCGGATCCTGGGCGAGAAGCGCGCCCGCGAGGTCTGGTTCCTCTGCCGCCAGTACAGCGCGGCCACCATGGAGCGCTGGGGCCTGGTCAACGCGGTGGTGCCGCTGGCGGAGCTGCGCGCCGAGGTGCGCGGCTGGGCCGACGAGATGCTCGCGCTCAGCCCGACCGCGCTGCGCGTGCTCAAGCACTCCTTCAACGCCGACAGCGAATCCATCGCGGGCATCGGCAGCCTGGGCTTCGACAGCCTGGCCATCTTCAACGAGACCGAGGAGGCACGCGAGGGCGTGGCCGCCTTCAACGAGAAGCGGCCGCCGGACTTCAGCGGCTACCGGCCGCAACCGCAAGGACACCGTCCTCCATCCTGACCACCCGGTCCGCGACCTCGGTCGCGGACTCGTCGTGGGTGGCGAAGAGGATGGCGGTGCCCGAGTCGGCCGCCTCCCGGAGCAGCGCCATGATGCTGCGCGCGGTCTCGGTGTCGAGCTGGGCGGTGGGCTCGTCGGCCAGCAGCAGGTGCGGGGCCTTGATCAGGGCCCGCGCCAGGGCGACCCGCTGCTGCTCGCCGCCCGAGAGCTCGTTGCCCCGGTGCTGGGCGCGCGCGCCCAGGCCCACCGAGTCCAGAGCCGTGAGGGCCGCCTTCATGGCCGCGGCCTCCGGCGCCCCGCCCACGCGCAGCGCTAAAGCCACGTTCTCGGCCGCCGTCAGCAGCGGCAGCAGCCCCGAGGTCTGGAAGACCCAGCCAACCGTCTTCTGCAGGTAGCGGTCGAGGTCGGGCCCGCGCAGCGCAGGCACGTCCTGGCCAGCGACCGTCACCATGCCCGAGTCGGGGCGGACGAGGCCTCCGATCAGCGAGAGCAGCGTCGACTTGCCGGCGCCGGAGCGGCCCAGGAGGACGACCAGTTCGCCCTCGCTCGCCTCCAGGTCCGCATCGCGCACCGCCTGCACGCTGCCGAAGCGCTTGTTCAGACCGCGTGCCACCACGACCTCCCCGGTCACGCTC
This sequence comes from Candidatus Dormiibacterota bacterium, assembly GCA_036378695.1. Classification (GTDB taxonomy): domain Bacteria; phylum Chloroflexota; class Dormibacteria; order Dormibacterales; family Dormibacteraceae; genus CF-28. Next base: position 62 of record DASUVY010000068.1, on the reverse strand, counting down.
GGTAGATCCTCAGGTGGTCGTCCTCCGCGTGCACGCGCACGCGCTCGCCCAGGTCCAGCTTT
>DASUVY010000067.1:0-34935 GCA_036378695.1 Candidatus Dormiibacterota bacterium | reverse complement strand
GGATCCGGATCCTCAAGCACTAGACCTCGCGTCAATCCGGCTTATGATTGGGGGGCCCGTTCAAGAAACGGGCCCCCTATCCGTTAAGAGAGGTCATAGTGGTTAGATGACACGGGGCACCCTGATCTACATCGGGCAGCGGCTGCTGCTCATCACCCTGACCGCGCTGATCGTCTCCTCGGTCGTCTTCATCGGGGTGCACCAGCTCCCCGGCAACGCCTTTCTGAGCGAGCGCCGCACCAACCCCGCCGCCCAGGCCGCGCTTCTGCACCACTACGGCCTCGACCTCCCGTGGCCGGTTCAGTACCTCAACTGGCTCACCGCGGTCGTGTTCCACGGCGACCTGGGTGAGTCCCTGGTCAACCGCGGAGTCAAGATCACGCCGCTCGTGATCCGGGAAGCCGGCACCAGCGCCACCCTCGGCTTTTGGGCCATGGTCTTCACGATCACCCTTGGGATGTCGCTGGGCATCCTGGCGGCGGTCAAGCAGAACACGATCCTGGACTACGTCGCCTCGTTCTGCGCCGTGATCGGCTACAGCATGCCCAGCTTCGTGACCGCGACCTTCCTGGTGCTGCTCACGGTCACCGGCTTCTACGCCTGGTCCGGCGGCATGATCTACGAGAACATCGGCTGGGGCAAGCCGGAGCAGATTCCGGTGCCGGCCATCTCGCTGGGGCTCTTACCCAGCGCCATCATCTTTCGATTGACGCGCGCCAGCATGCTGGAGGTGATCCGCCAGGACTACGTGCGCACGGCGTGGGCCAAGGGCCTGCGCTCGCGCATCGTGGTCATCCGGCACGCGCTGCGCAACGCGCTGATCCCGGTGATCACCATCCTCGGCCCCATTACCACCAGCGTGATCACCGGCTCGATCGTGATCGAGTACATCTTCGGGATCCCCGGGCTGGGCAAGGAGTTCATCAACAGCATCGCCAACCGCGACTACAACATCGTGATCGGCGTCTTCACCTTCTACGCGATACTGGTCGGCGTCGCGAACCTCCTGGTCGACCTCGTGTATCCGATTCTTGACCCGAGGATTCGTTACTGATGGCAACCGCACCCAGCACTTTCGAACCGGGGCCGGATCAATTCGTCGCCACCGACACCTATGAGGTCGGCGAGCAGGTATCCGCCTGGCAGGACACCTGGCGGCGGCTGCGCCGCAACCGGCTCGCGTTGGTGGGCATGGCCATCGTGATCATCCTGGCGCTGACCGCCATCGTTTCCACCTTTTGGACACCCTACGAGGTCTGGCGGCAGTCGCTGGGGCCGACCTACCAAGGTCCCACCGGCAAACACCCCTTCGGGCTCGACGACTCCGGTCGCGACATCCTCAGCCGGCTGATGGGCGGTGCCCAGGTTTCCATGGTGGTGGGGGTGGGCACGGCGACCTTGAGCTCGATCATCGGCATCGTGCTCGGCCTGCTGGCCGGCTTCTACCGGGGCTGGGTCGACGCGGTGGTCTCTCTCCTGATCAACGTCTTCTACGGGCTGCCCGACCTGCTGATCGTGCTGCTGATCGTGGCCGTCACCCAGCAGCGCGGCCTGGGCAACATCATCCTGGCCATCTCGCTCACGGCCTGGCTGGGCATGGCCCGGCTGGTGCGCGGCCAGACGCTGAGCCTGCGCGAGCGCGAGTTCGTGGAGGCGGCGCGCTCAGTGGGCACCCGCGATCAGTGGATCCTGATCCGCCACATCTTCCCCAATGCGCTGGGGCCGATCATCGTCCAGGCCACGTTCGTGATCCCGGCGGCCATCCTCTTCGAGGCCTTCCTCAGCTACCTGGGCTTCGGAGTGAAGCCCCCCACCCCGTCCTGGGGCGCCATGGCCTCGGACGGTTTCCGCTCGCTCCAGTACGCTCCGCATATCATCCTGATCCCGGCCGCCGCCCTCTGCATCACACTCATGGCCTTCAACTTCATGGGGGATGGTCTGCGAGACGCCCTCGATCCGCGCATGCGGAGGTAAGCGGCCCACTGGAACCCCTGCTGCGCGTTGAAGACCTGAGGACCCACTTTTTCACCTCAGGTGGAATCGTCAAGGCCGTCGACGGCGTGAGCTTCGTCGTCAACAAGGGCGAGACCCTCGGCATCGTGGGCGAGTCCGGCTGCGGCAAGTCGGTCACGGCGCTGTCGATCCTGCGGCTGATCCCGGAGCCGGGCAAGATCGTCTCCGGCCACATCTGGTTCAAGGACCGCGACGTCGCGCGCTTCTCGCCCGAGGAGCTGCGCGAGTACCGAGGCAACGACGTCTCCATGATCTTCCAGGACCCCATGACCTCCCTCAACCCGGTGCTGCGGGTGGGCTTTCAGATCAAAGAGGCGATGGTCGCGCACGAGCGCTTCGACAACAAGACCGCGGACGCGCGCGTGGTGCCGATGTTGCAGAAGGTGCGCATCCCTGCACCCAAAGAGCGCGCCAAGAACTACCCGCACCAGTTCTCGGGCGGCATGCGGCAGCGCGCCATGATCGCAATGGGCCTCTCCAACGAGCCCGACCTGCTGATCGCCGACGAGCCGACCACCGCGCTGGACGTCACCGTGCAGGCACAGATCATCGAGCTGCTGCGCGACTTGAACCGCGACCTGGGTACCGCAGTCGTGCTGATCACGCACAACCTGGCGGTTGTCGCCAGCCTGTGCACGCGCGTGATAGTCATGTATGCGGGACGCATCGTGGAGTCCGGTCCCACCCGTCAAATCTTCAACAGCCCTCAGCATCCCTACACCTGGTCGCTGCTGCAGTCGATCCCGCGCATCGACTCCACGCAACACGACAAGCTGCTGACCATCTCGGGCCTGCCGCCCGACCTCAGCAACCCGCCGCCGGGCTGCCTCTTCCACCCCCGCTGCCGCTTCCGTGTCGACCGCTGCTCCAAGGAGGAGCCGCCGCTGGAGGAGGTTGGGCCGGCGCAGGCCGCCCGCTGCTGGGTGCTGATGAAGAACGCGCTGGCGGGCGCCGAGCCCGCGCGGTGAGCCCGACGCCGTGAGCGCGCAGCCCTCGCCCGCGGCGCAGGCACCGGCCCAGGAGATGGCGCTGGTGCGCGTGGAGGACGTGGTCAAGCACTTCCCCATCGGGACCGGGATCTTCGGCGGCCAGGTGGTGCGCGCGGTCGACGGCGTGACCTTCGAGGTGCGCACGGGCGAGACGCTGGGACTGGTGGGCGAGTCGGGCTGCGGCAAATCCACGCTGGGACGCGTCATCGCGCAGCTGCAGCCGGCGACCGGCGGCCACGTGTTCTTCAAGGACACCGACCTGGTCACGCTGCGCGGCGAGAAGTTGCGCCGCATGCGCCAGCAGATGCAGATGATCTTCCAGGATCCCTACGCGTCGCTGAACCCGCGCATGACCGTGGGCGACATCATCGGTGAGCCACTGCAGAACTTCGGCATCGCGCGCGGCAAGGAACGCGAGCGGCGCATCAACGAGGTGATGCGCATCTGCGGGCTCAACCCCAACTTCATCCGCCGTTATCCGCACGAGTTCTCGGGCGGGCAGCGGCAGCGCATCGGCATCGCGCGCGCGCTGGTCCTCAACCCAACTTTTATCGTGGCCGACGAGCCGATCTCGGCGCTCGACGTGTCGATCCAGGCCCAGATCGTGAACCTGCTGGAGGACCTGCAGGACCGGTTCAAGCTGACCTATCTCTTCATCGCGCACGACCTCTCGGTGGTGCGCCACCTCAGCGACCGGGTGGCGGTCATGTACCTGGGCAAGATCGTCGAGGTCGCGGACTCCAAGGAGATCTACCTCAACCCGCTGCACCCTTACACGAAGGCGCTCCTCTCCTCGATTCCGATCCCCGACCCCGACCTCGAGGCCCAGCGCGAACCGATACTCCTGAAGGGCGAGATCCCTTCCCCGGTCAACCCGCCGTCGGGTTGTCGGTTCCACACCCGCTGCCCGATCGCCCAGTTCCCCAAGTGCTCGGAGGAGGAGCCGCCGCTGGAGGACAAGGCGCCCGGGCATCGGGCCGCCTGCCACTTCGCCGGCCAGCTCTAACCCGTAGGGGCGAGGCTTGCCTCGCCCTTTGAGGGAGGGGCAAGCCCCTCCCCTACGGCTTCTTTACAGGGCCTTCTCCCTTTTGCGGCCGGAGCCGCTTATGCTCCCGCGGATTTCATGGATCTCCATCAGCTGGTTTGCTGGCTGCTCCACCACCGCTCACGCGAGCTGCTGATCCCCGGCTTGCTCCCCTTCGGACTCGACGCGGTCGTTTTCTGCTGGCGCTGCGACAAGTTCCGCGGCCGCGCGGTCAAGGTCTTTCGGCCAAACCTGGGTCAGGCCTAGCGTTCCTTATAGCCGCGCTGTCGGATAGAATGACAGCGTTATGAAGGACAAACTTCAGGGCAAAGGCGAAGAGCTGAAGGGCCGGGTCACCGGCGACGACAGCGAGAAGATGAAGGGCGAAGCCCGACAGACGATGGGCGACGTCAAGGACGCGGGCCGCGAGGTCCGCGACAAGCTGGAGGGTCGCGAAGACCCCGTCTAAGGCCTGATGCCTCGCTTCGCGCATCGCGGCTGGGCCGCCGGCCTTGCCGCGGTGCTTGTCTGCGCCGGCTTCCTGGGGTACGTCGGTTACACGCTCCGCCAGCTGCCGGCGCCCGGCGAGGAGGTGGCGGCGCGGTCGATCGTGGTCTACGACCGCACCGGCCAGGTCCTCGCCGAACGCAATCCCAAGGGCGAATATCACGTCCCCTTGACCCTGTCCCAGATGGGCAAGTACGGGCCCGCGGCCACGCTGGCCGCGGAGGACCGGGGCTTCTACCAGCACGGCGCCATCGATCCCCTGGCCATGACCCGTGCCGCCGCCGCCGACCTGCTCAGCGGCAGCACGGCGCAGGGCGGCAGCACGATCACCCAGCAGCTGGTCAAGATCCAGCTCCTGGCGCCCCAGAAGACTGTGGACCGCAAGGTCCAGGAGATGCTGCTGGCCTGGGCGCTGGAGCACCGCTACAGCAAAGACCAGATCCTGGAGATGTACCTGAACCGGGTCTTCTACGGCCACGGCGCCTACGGCCTGGGCGCGGCCGCCAAGGCCTACTTCGGCAAGGACGCCAGCGCCGCTGAGCTCACCCCGGCCCAGGCCGCGCTGCTGGCCGGCCTGATCCAAGCCCCCAACGGGTACGACCCGCAGGTCCACTTCAACCTGGCCCGCGAGCGCCAGCTCTACGTGCTCCACGGCATGCTCGCGACCGGCGTCCTGAACAGCTCGGAGGAGCAGAAGGCGGAGGCCGAGCCCGTCGACAAGGAGCTGCGCTTCGACGCCGGCTACCGGCAGGAGAAGGCGCCCCATTTCGTGGACTACGTGATCGCGCGCCTGGAGCAGCAGTTCGGGTCGGCCGCCATCCAGCAGGGTGGCCTCGCCGTGTACACGACGCTCGACCCCACTCTGCAGGCCCTGGCCGAGAAGGCGGTGGTCGACGGCGTCCACGCGCTGGCCGGCAAGGGCGTCAACAACGGCGACCTCCTGGCGGTGCGGCCGGGCACGGGCGAGATCCTGGCCTGGGTCGGCTCGGCCGGGTACGGCAACTCCGCCATCGGCGGCCAGTACGACGTGGTGCTCTCACCGCGCCAGCCCGGCTCGTCGTTCAAGCCCTACACCTACGAGGCCGCGCTCAAGGACCACAAGATCGCGCTCTGCACGACCCTCCAGGACCAACCGACCAACTTCAACGGCTACCAGCCGCTGGACTTCGACAACCGCTACATGGGCTCGCTCAGCGCGCGCCGGGCGCTGGTGCTCTCGCGCAACATCCCGGCGGTGGAGGTCGGCCGGACCGAGGGCATGGACGGGGTGGTCAAGCTGGCCGCCGAGATGGGCGTGCACTCACCGCTGGAGCCCACGCTGCCCACCGCCATCGGGGCCAGCGAGGTGACGATGCTGGAGCACGTCCAGGGCTACCAGGTCTTCGCCAACCAGGGCGCCAAGGTCCCGCTGGTCGGCATCACCCGGATCACCGACGGTTCGGGCAGCTTGATCTTCGAGCAGAAGCCGGGCAGCCAGGCGGGTCGCCAGCAGGTCCTCTCGCCCGCCGAGGCCTACCTGATCACGGACACCCTCAAGGACTATCCCAAGCAGTGGGGCCTGGGCTGGAACCGCCCCTTTGCAGGCAAGTCGGGAACCTCGGGTGGCAGCCAGGTCGGCGTCCACCCGGATTCCTGGATGCTGGCCTACAGCCCGGACCTCGTGGTCGGGGCCTGGGCCGGCAACACGGGCGAGAATGGCCGCGGCCAGCCCACCAGCGCCTTCGGCACCGACGTCGGCAGCACCATCTCGGCCGAGTTCCTCAACGGGCTGCCGCGGGACTACGGGCACTGGTACAACCAGCCGTCCGGACTGGTCAAGGGTCCTTCCGGAGAACTGCTGCTGCCGGGCACGGAATCGCTCTGCAAGGGGGCGGCGAACGGTCAGGGCGAGGGCGACGAGCAGGGGGAGTCCGGCGGAGGTCCGCCGCCGAAGAAGAAGTGACGTTTCTTGCTGACTCTTAACAGGGCGGCGTCTTAGGCTTCGTCGTCCGGGCCGCGCGGCGGCCATCTGGAAGGGAGGGGAGTCTCAGTGAAGAGACTGTTGATCGTTGGTTTTCTGCTCGCCGGTGCCTTGGGCACCCAGGTGAGCCAGGCCGGAGCCGCCGAGTATTTCTGTGACTGGGACCCGCCTGTCCTGCTGGTCACGCCGGCCGGGCATGTAGAGCCGGTTTACGTGAGCGTCTGGACCTCGTCGCTGCTCAACATCGGGCTGCCGCTCGAGTCCTACACCGCGACCCGCGCTTATAACGCGGCCGGGCAGCCGGTGACCAACTTCGACGTCGCAGTCTGGGTACCGACCGGCCTGCTCTTCAACTTCACCACCCTGGACATGGTCAACACGGGCCTCCTGGGCGGTGGCCAGCGGCTGGCGGCGGCTTACGGAACCAGCGGCCACACCACGCACCTGCGCTTCACGGTCGACGAGCCCTAAGGCATTGAGCTCGCGGCGGCGGCTGGAGGCCTACCGCCTCAGCGTCGGGGTGCTGGCGGCCGCGGTCCTGGTGACGCAGCTGAGCGCGATCCACCGCGCAACGGTCGACCCCGTGATCGTGGCTACGCTGCTGGTGGCCGGCGTGCTGGCCATCCAGTTCCCGCTGGGCATCGGCGCCAACCACAAGCTGGCCATGGACACGGCCGCCCTCTTCGCCGCGGCCATCCTCCTCCCCACCCCGGGGGCGGTCCTGGTCGCCGCCGGCGCGACCTGCGCGGGCTGGACGATCTCCGCCCTCCGGAAGCTGGCCATGAGCCCGGTCCGGCCGCGGCTGGCCCTGGTCCTGCCGGGCATCCTCTTCAACGGAGCCCAGAACACGCTCAGCGTGGGCTCCGCCTGCGCGATCCGCGACCTGGTACAGGGCCCGGGGCCCCTGGGCCTGCACAACCCGAGCACGGTTTGGCTGATCCCGCTGATGGCGCTCGCCATGTACGGCCTGAACTCCGCTCTGGTGGCCGTCGCGGTCGGCCTGCATTCCGGGCGCAGCCCGCTGCAGCTGCTGGTCTCGACGCGGCAGGTCGCCGCCCTCCAGTACGCCGGTCTTTTCCTGGTCGGGCTGGTGGCGGCCGCCGGCACCGCTACCTACCCCTGGATGCCCTTGGTCATGGTCCTGCCGGCGGCCATCATCTACATCTCGCTCAAGCGCAGCCTGCAGCTGGCGGAGCAGACCATCCACGCCGTCGAGCGCATGGCCGATGTCGTCGACCGCCGCGACCCCTACACCTACCAGCACTCGATGCGAGTGGCGCAGTACTCGGTGCAGATCGGGCGCCGCCTCGGTCTCAACCCGGACCAGGTGCGGGTCCTGGGCCTGGCCGCCCGGGTGCACGACCTGGGCAAGGTGGGCGTGCCCGACGCCGTGCTCCTTAAGCCCGGCCAGCTGAGCCCGGACGAGTGGACCGAGATGCGGCGGCACCCCCAGATCGGCTACGAGATCCTGGGCGAGTTCGCCGAGTACGGGCGCATGCGGGAGCTGGTGCTCACGCACCACGAGCGCTACGACGGCCAGGGCTACCCCAATGGCGTGGAGGGGCGGAAGCTGCCGCTGCTGGCGCAGATCATCCCGGTCGCCGACGCCTTCGACGCCATGACCTCGGCCCGGCCCTACCGGCAGGCCATGAGCGTGGCCGACGCCGCGGCCATCCTGGAGCGGGGAGCGGGCGTCCAGTGGAACCCGGCCGTGGTCGCCGCCGCCCTGGCGGCGCTGGGACCGGCGGCGCGCCCCGCAATGCAAGCGGTTCCCAGTCCCGCGTAGAGGCCTTAGCCTCTGGCCTTGATGGCCGTCGAGCCGTTTCGCTTCCGTCCCCTGACCGTCGCCGACCTGCTCGACGAGTCGTTCCGCATCTACCGCGCCAACTTCGCGGTGCTGGCCTCGATCGCGGTCGCGGCCTACCTGCCCCAACTCCTGATCGTGCTCGCCAGCGGCACCCAGGACATCTACACCGCAGCCTTGCAGACCATGCTCCACCCGGGGACCCCGACCGACACCGGCACCATCCCCGGTTACAACCCCCTGCGCAGCCTGATCAGCCTGCTCAACTACCCCGTGCAGCTGGCCGTGGCGCCCTTTCAGTACGGGACGCCGATCCTGGCCGCGACCTGGACCGTGCTCGGCTACCGCGTGAGCCTGGAGTCCGCGATCCGTGGCCTGCTGCGCTTCTTCTGGCCGACCGTGCTCACGCTGCTGCTCTACCTGGCCGCCAGCTTCACCCTGGTCTGCTTCCCCGTCGGGCTCTGGCTCTTCACCCGCCTGGCCCTGGTGCTGCCCAGCCTCTACGCCGAGCAGGCGGGCGTGGGCCGGGCGCTGGAGCGGTCCTGGGCGCTGACGCGGGGCGCCTTCTGGCGCACCTTCTGGCTGTTCCTGGTCCTGGGCGTGATGCTGTACGTCGTCTCCCTGGTGCTGGCGCCCGTCCTCGTGACCGCCGCCGCCCTGATCCCCGAGCTGCCGCTGTGGCTGCGGGTCGACCTCGGGCTGAGCGTGGTCGGCATCTCCTCGGCGATCATCTACCCGCTCTTCGCGATCGGCGACACCCTGGTGTACTTCGACCTCCGGGTGCGCCGCGAAGCTTTCGACCTCGACTTCGCCGCCGGCCGGCTGGCCGCGCGGGCGGCGGGCACCGCCTGATTCGCGCCGGCCTGGCCGCGCTCGCCGCCGGGGCGGCGCTGATCGCTGCCGTGCCGTCGGCCTACGCGGCGGCGCCGCCGGCCGGCGCCGACGCCTACGCGGCGGCCATCGGCCGCGTGCTCGACCTGGTGGTGGCGCGGCAGGCGGGTGAGGCGGCCGCGGAGATGCGCTCGGAGGGGCTGGACGGCAGCGAGCCGGAGGTCTATCGCGACCTCACCGAGCAGCCGCCCGACCTCGAAGATGCTGAGGCGCGGCTGCACGCTCTGCAGGCGGCTCTGGGCACGCCCGCCGCCGGCGGAGACCCGGCGCAGGAGCACGCGCAGATCAAGCACATCCTCAGCCTGCGCCGCTACGCGGGCAACCAGCCCTCGGCCTGGGACCGCTTCTGGAACTGGGTGGGCGAGCGCATCGCCGAATGGCTCGACTCGCTGGCCAGGCCCGCGCTCGGCCTGTCCATCCCGACCTGGATCTGGGTGGTCCTGCTCGTGGCCGCCCTGCTGGCAGCCGGGCTGGGCGTGCTCCTGATCGCCGGCTTCGCGCGCGCCTCGCGGCGCCGCCGGCGGGCGGCCGAGCTGGGCATGGAGCCGGCACGCATGGTGCGGGAGCGCTTCCGGGAGGCCGACCGCCTGGCCGCGGCGGGCGATTGGGAGGGAGCGGTACGCGCGCTGGCCGAGGCCGTGGCCACCCGGCTCAGCGGCGAGCCCTGGTGGGCCAGCAGCCCGCAGACGCTGCGCGAGCTCTTCCGGCAGGCGGGCCGGCTGGAGGCGCTGCGGCCTCTGCTGCTGGCCTTCGAGACGGTGGTCTACGGCCGCCGGACTCTGGACGAACCGGCCTATCGTGCGGCCGAAGCCGCGGCGGCGCCGATCCGCGCCCAGCCCCCGCCCGCCGAGGAAGCGGCAGCATGAGGGGGCGACCCTGGCTGGTCCTGGTGGCCCTGTTGGTGGTGGCCGGAGTGCTGGTCGCCGCCCGTGGCCTGCAGGGCCAGGACCCCGACTGGCACAGCTCTCTGAGCGACGGCCCCAAGGGAACCTCGGCGCTCCTGCTCTACGCGAAGGCCCTGGGCCGGCCGGTGCAGACGCTGCAGGGCTCATCTTTCGAGCTGCCGCCCACCGCGACCACGCTCTTCGTCTTCGACCCCTTCGCCGAGTACACCAGCGACGAGGCCACGGCGATTAAGGATTGGGTCTCCACCGGCGGCACGCTGGTCTACGCAGACGACAACCTGGACACCCACCTGGGCGCGGCGTTCGACGTCGGCCGGAGCGGCACCATCGTGGTCTCCGGCGGCCGAGCCTCGGCACCCTACTTCGAGGGCGTCCGCGAGGCCGGCTCGGACACTGCCGTCAACCCGCTTCGAGCCTCCACCGACCAGGCGGTCGTCCTGCGCAGCCCGGGCGGCGCGGCGCTGGCCGTCGTGCAGGCTCTCGGCACCGGCCACCTGGTGGCTCTGGCCGACCCGCTGCTGCTGTGCAACGGCTTCATCGGCAACCACGACAACTGGCGCCTGGCCGCGCTCCTGATCGAGCTTTCGCCCGCTGTCGCGATCGACGAGTACCACCATGACTACAGCCACGTCTCCAGCGCCAACGACTGGTCACGGCAGCCGCTCGGCATCGCCCTGATCTGGGGGTTCATCGCGGTCTTCGTGGGCGTCGCGCTGCGCAACCGCGCCTTCGGTCCTCGCCTGCGGCCCTATCCGCCCGGGGAGCGCTCGAGCGCCGAGCACGTCTCCGCGGTCGGCCGCCTGCTCCGGCGCTTCGGAGGCCGCGGGATGACGGTGGACCTGGCGCTGGCTGCCACGCGGAGGGCCCTGATCGAGCGGACGGGTATTGCCCGCGACTCCTCACCGGAGCGGCTGGTGGAGGTGTTGGCGCGCTCTTCTCCCGAGCTGGCTACCGAATGGTTGGACGCCGAGCGCGCGGCGCGGGCGGCGGCCGCGTCCGGCTCCGACGAGGCCCTGGCCGCCGCCCTGGGGCGCCTGCACCTCCTGGCGCACCCTCCTTTGCAAGCAAACCGCACAATCCTCCGGTGACCGCAGCCGAGTTCTACGTCCGGTTCCGGGCCGAGGTGGCCAAGGTTCTGGTCGGCCAGGAGGAGGCCGTGCGCCTGTGCGGCCTGGCGCTCACGGTCGGCGGCCACGTCCTCCTGGAGGGCGTGCCCGGGGTCGGCAAGACGCTGCTGGCGAAGACCATCGCCACCGCCCTCGACCTCGAGTTCCGGCGCGTGCAGTTCACGCCCGACCTCCTCCCGGCGGACATCGTGGGCACCTCGATCTACGACCTCCAGGCCCGCGAGTTCCGCACGCGCCAGGGGCCGGCGTTCACCAACATCCTGCTGGCGGACGAGATCAACCGCGCGCCCGCCAAGGTGCAGTCGGCGCTCCTGGAGGCGATGGAGGAGCGCGGCGTGACACTGGAGGGAACGCAGATGGCCCTGCCGGCACCCTTCCTGGTCCTGGCCACGCAGAACCCGATCGAGTACGAGGGAACCTACCCGCTGCCCGAGGCCCAGCAGGATCGCTTCCTCTTCAAGGTCACGCTTCCTTACCCGGCGCCCGAGCAGGAGACGGAGATGCTGCGGCGCTGGGGAACTGGCGTCGAGCTCCGCGATCCCAAAGCGGCGGGGGTGACGGCCGTGCTGAGCGCCGCCGACCTGGAGGCCAGCCACCGGGAAGCGGTGGCGGTGACCTTCTCCGACGAATTGATGGGCTACGTCGTCCAGCTGGCGACCGCCACGCGGCAGGCGCCCGAGCTGATGCTGGGCGCCAGCCCCCGCGGCGAGGTCCTGCTGATGCAGGCCGCCAAGGCCAGCGCCGCCTTCGAGGGCCGCGATTTCGCGACCCCAGACGACGTCAAGGCGGTGGCCGCGCCCACCTTCCGGCACCGCCTGCTGCTGCGCCCGGAGGCCGAGGTGGCCGGCCACACGGCGGATTCAGTGCTCAATGGCGTGCTGGCCTCGGTGACCCCGCCACGCTGAGCTTCCTGCCCCGGCGCCGGCTTTTGGTCGCACTGGTGGCGGGCGCCGGGCTCATCGCGCTGGCCCAGGTCTCACCGGCCTTCTGGCTGGTGGCCGCCGCCTACCACGCGGCGCTGCTGGCCATCCTGCTCCGCGACGCCTGGTTGCTGCCCGGCCCCCGCGCCTTCAGCGCCTCTCGGGCCGTCCCCCGCCCGCTCTCCCTGGGCGCCGACCAGGCCGTGAACCTGCTGGTCCGCTGCCGGCCCGCCGCCGGGTTCTATGCGGAGCTCGCCGACCACGTGCCCGCTGACCTGCGCCCCTCCGAGCGCGTGCTGCCCGCGCGCTTCGACCGCCGCGGCCTGCTCCGCGTCAGCTACCGGGTGCGGCCGCCGCACCGCGGCGCCTACCAGATCGGCCCGCTCGACCTCCGGGTCTGGCGGCCGGGCGGCTGGTGGCTGCGCCAGCTGCGGCTGCCGGTCCGCGAGGACGCTCGCGTCTATCCCGACGTCCTCGCGGTTCGCCGGTACCAGCTGACGGTGCGTCGGGGCATGCCCTTCCGCCCCGGCCTGCGCCGCGGCCGCCCGCCCGGCGCGGCCACCTCCTTCGCGGGCTTACGCGAGTACCTGCCCGGCGACGACTACCGGCGCATCAATTGGAAGGCCACCGCCCGCAGCGACCGGCCGATCGCCAACGAGCTGGAGGCGGAGCGCGGCCAGCAGCTCCTGCTGGTGCTGGAGTGTGGACGCCTGATGACGGCGCCGGCGGGCGACCTTTCCAAGCTCGACCACGCCGTCAACGCGGCGCTGCTGCTGGCCTGGACCGCCCAGCAGCACGGCGACCGCGTGGGCCTGGTCACCTTCACAGACGAGGTGCGCGGGTTCGTGCCGCCGGGCACCGGCCCGGCGCAGATGACGCGCCTCAACGACGCGCTCTACGCGGTGCGCCCCGAGTACGTGGAACCGGACTTCAGCGCGCCGCTGGCCTTTCTGGCCGGCCGCGTAACGCGGCGCTCGCTCATCGTCCTGCTGACCGACGTGCTCGACGCCGGCGCCAGCCGCGACCTGCTGACGCAGGCGCTCTGGATGGCGCGCCGGCACCTGGTGCTGGTGGTGGCCATGGCCGACCCCGCCCTGCTGGACGTGCAGCGGGCCCCGGTGCGGACGCCGGCGGGCGCCTACGAGTGGGCGGCCGCCGAGGACCTGCTGGCCGCCCGGCGCAGCACCTTCGACCAGCTCCAGCGCGGCGGCGTGCTCTGCCTGGACGTGGAGGCGGGGAAGCTGAGCCCGTCCCTGGTCGAGCGCTACCTGGAGATCAAAGAGCGAGGACTGTTGTGAGCACCCCAGGAAATCTCCGATTTCCCGGGGACCCCATTGTGACCGGCGAAGAGCAGGTACCCGTACAGCACGACACCGGTGCTGACGCCGATCGCGACCTTGGCGACGGTGGGCAGGCTGGAGGGTGAGAGGTTGCCCTCGATCAGGCCCGCCACGATCAGCAGCGGCCCCAGCCCGAGCAGCAGGGTGATCGCGCGCCGGCCGGCGATCAGCAGCGCGTCCGAGCGGCTGTAGGGCGCCGGCGCCACGATCGCCCAGCCCAGCATCAGCCCGGCCGCGCCCGCGGCCACCACCACCGAGAGCTCGAGCACGCCGTGTCCGATCACGAAGTCGAAGAGCTGGTCCTGGACTCCGTACAGCGCCATCACTCCGAAGACGGCGCCCAGCTGCAGGCCGTTGCTGATCAGCAGGTAGGCGGTGGGCAGCGTGAGCCCGATCCCGAAGATGAAGGCCAGGATCGCCACGTTCAGGTTGTTGGTCATGATCAGGCCCGCCGCGAAGGGCCGGAAGCCGGGCGGGATGTGGGTCCAGGTCTGGTGCCGCCGGGCGTAGTCGATGACTTCCGCCGGGGCCAGCTGGGGCGCCAGGTCGGGATCCAGCTGGATCAGCACGTAGGCGAGCACGGCCGGCCCGAAGAGAAGCAGCGCCGACGCCGCCAGGTACGGCCATGACGCGCGGTAGGTGCGCGGCAGCGTGCGCAGGTAGAACTCGGCCGCACGCCGCCGCAGCTCGCCGCGGCCGCCGTAGAGGATGGAGTGCCCGCGCGCGACCAGGTCGTTGAGGTAGCGGGTCACCTCCTCGGCGGGCCAGTCGCGACGGGCCAGGGCGAGGTCGGCCGTGGCTCGGCGGTACAGGCCCGCCAGCTCGACGACGTCGGCAGGATGCGGGCGCCCCAACGTGCGCGTGCGCGCGCGCAGGATCAGGTCCTCGAGGCGGGCCCAGTCGCCGCGGCGCTTGAGCACGAACTGGTCCGCGCGCATGGGGTGCCTAGGAGCGCGCCCGGTGGGTGGGCCGCTGGATTTCGCGATCCCGGCGCTTCGAGGCGCCAGCCGGGGCCGAGGAGCGCAGGGAGCGCAGCCCATGCTGCGTGACCGAGCACCCGAGGACCCGGCGTACGCATCGAACGTCTGGGCGCGAAAGACACGGCATCACTCGCTGGGTGCGCTCCTAGAGTAGTGCAGGGGTGAGCGACGACCTCGTAGTAACCACGCCAGAGCGCGTGCGCTTCGACTACCAGCTGGCCGGCCCGGGCAGCCGCTTCCTGGCGCAGCTCATCGACTTCCCGCTGCAGGTGATCGCCCTGCTCCTCGCCTTTCTGGTCGGCCTCGGCGTGGGCTCCCTGACCGGCAACGGCCTGGTGTCCGAGGTGCTGGCATTGGCCTTCGGTTTTCTGACCATCTGGGGCTACTACCCGGTGATCGAGACGCTCTGGGGCGGCCAGACCCTGGGCAAGCACGTCTTCGGCCTGCGCGTGGTGGGCGACCGCGGCGAGCCCATCGGCTGGGTGCAGGCGCTCGTCCGCAACCTGGTGCGCCTGGTCGACTTCATGCCCGGCCTTTACGGGATCGGGCTGGTCGTGCTCTTCCTGAACGGGCGCGGCAAGCGTCTGGGCGACCTGGCCGCGGGCACGGTCGTGGTGCGCGAGAAGGGCGGCGTCAGCCTGGCCAGGCTGGTCGCGCGCAGCGAGCTGGGCGAGCAGCGCTACGGAGCCCTTACGGCTGGGGCCGGCGAGGTCACGCCGCAGGAGCGCACGGCGCTGCGCCAGCTGGATCCGGAGCTTCGTGGCTTCCTGGAGGCCTACGCCATCCGCCGGCCCGGACTGGAACCCTGGCGGCGGGCCCAGCTCGCCGAGCGGGCGGCCCCGGCCTTGGCCAGGCTGCTCCCTGAGGTGGTCGCCACCTCCGGGCCCCTGGCGGCGCTGGATCGGCTGGCCGACCTGGTCGGCTCGAGAGTCGCATGATGTTCGGATGGCAGCAGTAAGCAAGGCTGAATCTCACTGGCGGGGCGGGCTCGCCGACGGTCAGGGGCGGATCCACGTAGCGAGCGGTGCGTTCGACGATTTCGAGGTGACCTGGGCGGCCCGCGCCGAGCGCGAGCACGGCAAGACCAGCCCGGAGGAGCTGCTGGCGGCGGCCCATGCCGCCTGCTTCTCGATGGCGCTCTCGCACGCCTTGGGCCAGGAGGGCCACACGCCGCAGGAGCTGGACGTCAGCGCCGAGGTCAGCTTCCAGCCCGGCGAGGGGATCACGGACATCGAGCTCAACGTGCGCGGGCGGGTGGACGGACTGGACCCCGAGGCGTTCCGCAAGGCGGCCGAGGGCGCCAAGGCGGGCTGCCCGGTCTCCAAGGCGCTGGCCGGGGCCCGCATCACATTGGGAAGCGCCGAACTGGCCGGCTGAGCAGCCAGGCGCGGAAGTAGGAGAGCCGCCGGGGAGATTCGAACTCCCGGCCGGCCGCTTACAAGGCGGCTGCTCTGCCAGGCTGAGCTACGGCGGCGATCCCCAATCTTGCCTCAGTGCCCGGTGGCCAGCCACACGCCGAACACCACCACGCCGCCGAAGATCAGGTAGCGGACCAAGCGCACTGCGCGGGCATTGGGCGGCGGCTGCTGGGGCCTGGGCGTGAGCAGCAGGCGGGCCAGCCACGCCATCGGCCAGCGGGTGACGGCGATCGAGGCCAGACCCAGCAAGGCCAGCGCCACGCCTTCCCCCTGCCGCAGGGTCACGCCGACATTCTGGGCACTCCCGTTACAGGCAACACCTTTACCGGTTCTTAACAGCGGAAGGAGCCACGCTCCATACAGTTGCCTGCGCTAAGTCGGGGGGGCGAGGCAAAGGTTTGGAGGGAGCTCGTGAGTTCCGGGAAATCCGGCGTCCGCGCGTCCGGCAGCAGTCCGTCGAGCAGGCTGGCCGCGCGCCGGCCCGATCCCGCCGGCGCCCTCTTCGAGTCGATCCCCCACGCGGTGGTGATCCTGGGGCGTGACGGCCACGTCATCCACGCCAACTCCGCGGCCGAGCACTTGCTCAAGACCGCTCTGCGCGACCTCCGCGGCCGCCCCCTGCCGCTGGGCATCGAGGTGCCGCTGGACCGGGCGCTGCACGGCACCCGCTTCCACGTCCGCCGTGCCGACGGCGCCGCGCTGGTCGTGCGGGCCGACACCGAGCCTGCGCTCGCCGCCGACGGCAGCGTCTACCAGGTCGTCTGCACCCTCACTGACGTCAGCGACGAGGTGCGCGCCGAGAGTGAGTTCCGCTCGATGTTCGAGCAGGCCGCACTGGGAATGCTCCGCCTCGAGCTCGACGGCACCGTGGCCGACGCCAACGCCGCGGCCTGCGCGTTTTTGGGCTTCAGCCGGCAGGAGCTCACGGGCCGCGACGTGGAGACGCTGCTGCACCCCGAAGACGGCTCCTCGATCGGCGTGCTCGACCTGACGGCTTTCGAGCTGGGCAGCGTGCAGGCCGAGTTGCGGATCCAGCGCAAGCAGGATGAGCCGACGTGGGTCCGCGCGGTGACCTCGGTGGTGCCGGACGCCGGCGGCGGCCCCGCCTTCTTGCTCTGCACGCTGGAGGACATCTCGCGCCGCAAGAGCCGCGAGGCCGAGCTCGAGCACCAGGTGCTGCACGACGTGCTGACCGGACTCCCCAACCGCATCCTGCTCCAGGACCGCCTCCGGCAGGCGATCCGGCTGGGCAGGCGCCAGAACCTGCCCTTCGCCCTCTTCCTGCTGGACCTGGACTGCTTCAAGGAGGTCAACGACACCCTCGGCCACGCCTCCGGTGACGTGCTCCTGAGCCAGGTCGCCAACCGGCTGGCGCGCGAGCTACGCGCGTCCGACACCATGGCCCGGCTGGGCGGCGACGAGTTCGCGGTGATCCTGCCCGGCATCGACTCGGCCGCAGGCGCCGAGCAGGCCGCGGGCAAGCTGCTCAAGGCCCTGAATCAGACCTTCGAGGTCAACGGCGAGATGCTGCACGTGGGCGGCAGCATCGGCGTCGTCCTCTTCCCCGAGCATGGACGGGACAACGACACCCTGCTCCGGCGCGCCGACGTGGCCATGTACGCGGCCAAGCGCGCGGGCGGCGGCTTCAGCTTCTACACGCTGGAGCAGGACGACAACAGCGCCGGCCGCCTGGCCCTGATCGCCGACCTGCGCCAGGCCATCGACCAGGGCCAGCTGCTCCTGCACTACCAGCCCAAGGTCGACCTCCAGACCGGCGCCGTGCTGGGCGTGGAGGCCCTGGTGCGCTGGCAGCACCCCGAGCACGGCCTGCTCACCCCCGACCGCTTCCTGCCGCTGGCCGAGCACACCGGGCTGATCGAGCCCCTCGGCCGCTGGGTCCTGGAGGAGGCCATCCGCCAGGCCGGCGCCTGGAAGGAGCAGGGCATGGCCACCAAGGTCGCGGTCAACCTCTCGGTGCGCAGCCTCCATGACCAAGGCCTGCCGGACCTGCTAGCCGATCTCCTGCAGCGCTACGGCGTGGAGCCGGCGCTGCTGCAGGTCGAGATCACCGAGAGCACCCTGATGGCGGACCCGGAGCTGGCCACCAAGATCAGCGGGCGCCTGGCCGAGATGGGCGTGCAGCTGGCGATCGACGACTTCGGGACCGGCTACTCCTCGCTGGCCTACGTGCGCCGGTTGCAGGCCCGCGAGATCAAGATCGACAAGTCGTTCGTGCTGGAGATGGCGCGGGCCAAGAACGACGCCGTGATCGTGCAGTCGACCATCGACCTGGGCCGCAACCTCGGCCTGCGAGTGGTCGCCGAGGGCGTCGAGGACCAGGCGACCTGGGACCTGCTCCTGGAGAGCGGCTGCGAGGTCGCCCAGGGCTTCATGGTGAGCCGGCCGCTTCCCGCCGAACAGGTCCTGGACCACCTTCGGGCCAGTGCCCAGCCCGGATCGGCCACCGTGCCGGAAGCCGCGCGCCGGCCCGCCTTCAGCTTCGACGAGGTCAACCGCCGCCTCCACGCCCTGGAGCCTGTGGCGCTGTTCTCCGGCGTGCCCGAAGCCGAGCTGCGGCGGCTGGCCCGCCTGATGACGGTGCACTCACTGTCCGCCGGCGGCGAGATCGTGGGGCCGCAGCGCGGCCGCGATTCGCTGTGGGTCATCGAGGCGGGATCCTGCGAGATCCTGGTCGAGGAGGCCCCCGGCCGCGAGGTGCCGCTGGCCCATTTGGGCGCCGGTGACCTGCTGGACCCGGATTCCCTGGATCCTGAGGTGCTGGGCGGCGTGCGCGTCCTCGCCCTCACCGACACCCGCCTGCTCGCCCTGGACCGCGCCGCTCTGGGCCGCGTGCTGGCCCCCGATTCCGCGCTTCCCGACGACCTGGCCAGGGCTGCCGCCGAGCGCCTCGCCAGCCTCAGCTCGATCGCCGAGCGCGCGCGCGCCGGCGCCCGGGCGGGCGCCACCATGATGGCCGTGTACTCGCCCAAGGGCGGGTCCGGCAAGAGCACCATCGCCCTCAACCTGGCCGCCCTGCTGGCGCGCGAGCACGCCGACGACGTGCTCCTCTTCGATCTCTCACTGCCCTACAACCACGCCGCGCTGCTGGCCAAGGTGACGCCCACCACCTGCCTGGCCCGAATCGCACACGCCCCGGCCGACAGCTTCGACATGCTGCTGCGCGGCGCCATCGTGCGCCACTCGTCGGGCTTCATGGTGCTCTCCAGCGCGCTGCGGCCCGAGGAGGCCGACCTGATGACGCCGGAGCTCGTCCTGCGCGCCCTGCAGGCGCTGGGCGCCATGTTCACCCACGTGGTCTTCGACTTGGGGGTGGGGCTCAGCGACTCGGTGCTGAGCGTCCTCGAGATGTCGCACCACGTGATCGCCGTGGCGACGCCCGAGCTGACCTCGATGAAGGATATGGCGCAGGTCCTGGGCATCCTGGCCGACGTGCTCCGGCTGCCGGCGGGCCGCGTCCACGTGGTGCTCAACAACCCGATGGGCCGCTCCGCGATGACGCTGACGGACGTGGAGCGGGTGCTGGAGCGGCAGGTCGCGGTACAGCTGCCGCACGAGGGCTTGAAGCTCGAGAAGGCGGCCCTGGCCGGCGACGTGCTCCCGGTCCGGGAGCCGAACGGACCCACGGCGCGTGCGACCGCGCTGCTGGCCCAGCGCCTGGTGCGCCACATCGAGCAGGACTCCGCGCCCGGCGGCATACCCGCCTTCGCCTTCAACCCGGTCCTGAGCACCTAGCGGCTAGCCAGGCCGTTTGTATACAACCCGCTGGCGCGGGGACGGCCCGGTACGGCCGTTCGTATACAAATGGCTGGTGGACACCCTCCAGGCCTTCGCCGACATGGTCAACCGGCCGGACCCGGAGATCGACCTCACGCGGGCGGCCGCCATGATCGGCCTCCGCGAGTATCCCGACCTCGACGTCGACGGCGTCGCCCAGGCCCTGGACGCGATGGCGGTCGGCGTGCACGACCTGGCCGCACTGCGCACGCGGCTGTTCGCGGACCTCGGCTTCGCGGGCGAGAATCTCGCCTACTACCACCCCGACAACTCCTTCCTGCACCGGGTGGTGGAGCGGCGGCGGGGGATCCCGATCACGCTCTCGGTGCTTGCCATCGAGGTCGGTCGCCGGGCGGGCGTCCAGCTCGAGGGCATCGGGATGCCCGGCCACTTCCTGGTCAAGGAACCCAGCTCCGGCGTTTTCATGGACGCTTTCCACGGCGGCGTTCTCCTCGACGAGCAGGCCTGTGAGCTGCTCTTCCGAGCCGCCACCGGGGCCGGACCGGAGGTCCCCTTCAGCGCGGCCCTCCTGCCAGTGGTGAACCGCGCCCAGATCCTGGGCCGGATGCTGAACAACCTCGGGCTGGTCTATCGGGTAAACGCCGACGCGCCCGGCCTGGAGTGGACGCTGCGGCTGCGCCTCGCGCTGCCCGAGGTGACCGGCCAGGACATCATCGAGCTGGCGGAGGCGGTGGCCGCGCAGGGCCGGGCCGGCGACGCGGTGCGCGAGCTGGAGGCGTGGGCGACCGTGAGCCCGGACTTGGCGGCGCCCCTGAAGCTCACCGCGCGGGGGCTTTTGGCCCGGCTCAACTGAGCTTTCGTAGCCAAACCACCTTCATAAGACTTAACCAACACCTAATTTGAGGGGCCAGGGCGCGGCATAGGCTGCGGTCTCGGGGAAAGAGGAGAATCCCACGGACCTAGTCGCAAGCGGGGAGAGAACCAGGACGAGGGCGCGGCTGGAAGCCGCGACCCTGAACGCGCTCCACGAGTTGGCGATCGCCAGCGGCACGCGTGGAGTTCGCTCGGTGGCGCGACTGGCCATCGACCACGCGCGTGCCCTGCTCAAGGTCGAGGGCTCCGTGATCTTCTCCTACGACGCTGAGAAGGACCTGCTGGTGCCGGTGGCCGAAACCGACTCGCCGGTTCCCGAACCGTCCGTGGCGCCTGGTTCGGGGGCCATCGGGCTGGCCTTTCAGAGCGGCCTGCCGGTGGTGGTCGACGACTACCAACACTGGGACCTGGCCCACCCCGTCTCCAAGTCCCGGGGCATGGTTTCCGCCCTGGCCGTGCCCCTGATCGCGGGCGACCAGCCGGTGGGCGCCCTCGGCGTCTGGACTTACAAGCACAGGCCTTTCCCGGCCGAGGAGGAGCAGCTGCTGACCCTCTTCGCGGCCCAGGTAGCGCCGGCACTGGAGGCGGCCAAGCTGGCCCAGCAGCGCGAGGACCAGGCGCGCATCTTCGAAGCGCTGCACGAGATGGGCGCCGCCACCGGCGGTATGCGCGAGGCCGCCGACCTGGCCGCGCTCTGCGTGCAGCGGACCTGCGCCCTGCTCAAGGCCGACTCCGGCGTCCTGCTCTGGTGGGACGAGGAGAGCGACCTCCTGCGCGCCCTGGCCGAGAACGATCCCGGCGAACATCCGCCCACCGTGGTCAAGCCGGGCGAGGACGCGGCCGGGATGGCCTTCCGCTGGGCGGAGCCGGTGCTGGTCAGCGACTACCAGGCCTGGGACCACGCCACCCCGGCGCTGCGCGAGCGCGGGTTCCGCAGCCAGGTGCACGTGCCGCTGATGGTCCGCGACCGGCCGGTGGGGACGCTGGGCGTCCACTCCCGCGAGCCCCACCAGTTCGGCCACGAGGACGCCGAGATCCTGGGCCTGGTCGCCGCCCAGATCGCGCCCGCGCTGGACGCGGCCGGCCTGCTGGAAGCCAGCGAAGGCCAGGTCCACGAGCTGCGAACACTGCACGACCTGGCCGTGGCCGCCGGCGGCGTGCTCGACACCGCGCGGCTGGCCCGCCTGGTGGTGAAGGAGGCCTGCAACCTGCTCGGCGTCGAGCGCGCGGTGCTGCGCGTCTGGGAGCCGCGCGACGAGGTCCTGGTGCCGCTGGCCGACAGCGGGACCGGCGACGACGCCCGCCCGGCCGGCGGCCCACTCAAGGCCGGGGAGGGACTGGCCGGCAGCGTCTTCGAAGAGGGCCGCGCCCTGGCGGTCGAGGACTACCCGCGCTGGCCGGACTCCATCGAGTGGGCCCGCCGGGAAGGCTTCGCCAGCGCGCTCATGGTGCCCCTGCTTTCGCACCAGCGGCCAGTCGGCACTCTGGGCGCCTTCAGTCTCAGCCGCCGCAAGTTCTCGGACCGCGACCTGCGCGTGCTTTCGCTGCTGGCGGCGCAGGTGGCGCCCGCCCTGGAGGCCGCGCGGCTGGCCGAGGCGGCGCAGGAGCGCGCTCGCATCTTCAGCCTGCTGCACGAGATCGCGGTCACGGCCGGCGGCGTCCTGGAGCCGGGCAAGCTGGCGGGGCTGCTGGCCGGCAAGGCGCGCGAGCTGCTCGACGTGGAGCGGGTCACCGTGACGCTCTACGAGCAAGACAGCGAGCTCCTGAGCGTGGTCGCCGACACCGAGGGCGAGGAAGACGTGCCCCCGCCGGTGCGGCCGGGGATCGGCACCGCGGGCGTGGCCTTCATGCGCCGGGAGCCGGTGATCGTGGACGACTACCAGACCTGGGACCAGGGCCTGTTCTGGGCCCGCGAGCGCGGCTTCCGCAGCTCGGTGGCGGTGCCGCTGCTGGCCCGCGACCGCGCGATCGGGACGGTGGCGGCCATGAGCCGGCAGCCGCGTCGCTTCGGCGAGGACGAGGTCAAGCTGCTCTCGCTCCTGGTGGCGCAGATCGCGCCCACCATCCAGGGCGCCCGCCTGCACGCCGACCTGGCGGCCAGCGAGCGCGCGCTGCGGGCGATTTACGACACCGCGCCGGTGATCATCGCCCGCAACGAGCTGGACGGCCAGATGACCTGGATGAACCGCATCGGCCGCGAGCTCTTCGGCTACAGCGAGGCCGAGCTGCGCAGCCTGGGACCGCGCGGCCTCATCGATCCCGACGACCTGCACCTGGACCACGAGCTGTTCAACCGGTTGCGGGCCGGCGAGATCGAGCGCTACCGGCTGGAGCGGCGCTACTTGAAGAAGAACGGCACCCGCTTCTGGGGCGATGTCACCATCAGCCTGGTCCGCGACTCCAACGGAGACCCCGAGTTCTACTACGCGATGGTCGAGGACATCACCGAGCGCAAGCAGGCCGAGGCGGCGCGGCAGGAGAGCGAGGGCCGCTTCAGCGCCGTCTTCGACCGGGCCGCGATCGGCATCGCCCGCCTGGGCCTGGACGGCCGCATCATCGAGGCCAACCCGGCGCTGGAGACCATGCTCGGCCGCACCAACAAGAAATTGATCGGCGCCGAGCTGATGAGCCTTGTCCACCACGACGACCGCGACCACCGCTCACTGCGCGCGCTGGCCCGCGGGGAAACGGCCGAGTACCAGGCCGAGCTGCGCTATTCGCGCGCCGGGGCCCACGTCTGGGGCAACACCATCGCCTCCGCGGTGCGCGGCCCCGCGGGTGAGCCGCTCTTCCTGATCGCCATGGTCGAGGACATCACCCTGCGCAAGGTCCACGAGGCGGCCCTCGAGCACCGCGCCCTGCACGACCCGCTCACCGACCTGCCCAACCGCAGCCTGCTCCACGACCGCCTGCAGCTGGCCATCCGGGCCGCCCGCCGCGAGAACGAGGTGGGCGCGCTTCTGGTGATGGACCTCGACGGCTTCAAGAGGGTCAACGACGCGTACGGCCACGCGGCCGGCGACCGCCTGCTGCAGCTGGTCGCCGCCCGTCTGCAGGGCGAGCTGCGGTCGTCGGACACGGTGGCCCGGCTGGGCGGCGACGAGTTCGCGGTCGTGCTGCCCGACGTGGGCGGGACCGAAGGCGCTCGCAGCGGCGCCGGCAAGCTGGAGGCCGCCCTCCGACGGCCTTTCCGCGTGGAGGGGCACCAGGTCCGGGTCTCGGCCAGCATCGGCATCGCCCTCTTCCCCGACGACGGCGAGGACGGCGACCTGCTGATGCGGATGGCGGACACCGCGATGTACGCCGCCAAGCGCTCGGGAGGCGGCAGCCGGCCTTACGAGAGGGAGGGCGTCTCTAGGCTGTCCGCCTCACAAGATGCGGCGACACTGACCGGCTTGGGCGCCGGTCATCCGGACGGACTCGGCTGATGCACCCCACCTGCTGCGTTGGCTTCTCCGCTTCTCGCTCACGCAGCAGATGCTGCGCTCGCTGCGATGCTCGGCGCCGCCTTGCATCTGTGGCACCTCAGCCGATCTGTCGCCGCATCCCGTGAGGCGTACACCCGAGGCCTGAATCGGGGCAGGACGCCCGGCGCCTTGGCAAGGCCGGGCGGTCCACGTCCCCTACAGGAATTCTAGCAAGTCGTTCAAGTGTTGCTTGACACTGAAACGACGACGACGTTCTGGCCGATCCTGATCCGATCGCCGTGCTGGAGGCTGGCTTCGACCACCCGCTGACCGTTCAGCCAGGTCCCGTTGGCGCTGCCGAGGTCGGTCACCAGGAGCCGGCCATCCCGAAATTCGAGCCGGGCGTGGCGGCGCGAAGTGCTGCCGTCGGTGACCACGATGTCGTTGTCCAGGGCCCGGCCCCAGCTGGCGGGATGCCCCGAGACCACATGGAACCGATGGCCGGCATCGGGCCCGCTCTCGACGGTGATCGCGGCGACGCTGGCCGCGGGCTCGGGCGGCGCCGGGGCCGCTGGAGGCGGCGGAGCAGCCGGGGGCGGAGGCTGGGCAGCCGGGGGCGGTAGGTGGGCGGTCGCGTCCGGATCCCCCGGAGCCGCCGGCGGGTCCACCCTCCACCAGGCGGGCAGCGAGGCGGCGGTGTGCGATTCCTTCCAATCGCTCTCGGGCGGCGGCGCCTCCGGCTCGTTCTCGCTCATCTGACCGCGTACTTCAGGTCGTGCACCCGCTGCATCTGCGCCTCGACGTCGCGGCGCACCATCGGCGACCGCTCCAGCAGCTCGATGAGGCCCTTGCGGTCGAGCACGATCATCTCGGAAGCCACCAGCGCCCGCACGGTGCCATCGCTGCGCCCGGTCAAGCAGCCGATCTCGCCGAAGAAGCCGCCGGGACCCAGCCGGGCGGAGGGCCTGGCGGCGCCGCCCTCCTCGAAGTCGAGCTGCACTTCTCCGCTGGTCACGATGTAGAAGGAGTTCGAGGGCTCGGACTCGCGCAGCACGACCTCGCCCGGACGGACCCATTCCCAGCGCAGGCGGTTCCACATCGCGACCAGGTCGCGCTCCGAGAGATCGGGAAGGGCGCGGCGCACCAAGGGCAGCTGGGACAGCCGCTCCAGGCGCCGGTCGCTGGCGCCGATCACCAGGCGGACGGGGCGGTCCCACAGGAAATAGTTCCAGGACCAGTTGAGCAGCACGCTGAGGCGGTTGCGGAAGCCCACGATCAGGACGAGGTGCAGGAACAGCCACGACGCCCAGCCCAGCCGTCCGCGCATGCGCAGCGGCCCCGACTGCACCACGGCCGCGCCCCGGCCCACGGTGGCCATGATGCCCTTGTCCCGATAGCGAAACGCCCGCAGCGGCCGCTGCTCCACCAGGGCCTTCAGGTTGCCAGCGGCGCATTCCGCTTCCTGCATAGCGACCGGCGCAAGTTGCGGGAGCTGGCGGCCGCCGGGGCCTTCCACGGCCGCCTGGTCGCCGATCACGAAGACCTCGGGATGTCCTTGCACCTGCAGTGTGGGCCCGACTTTTAGGGTGTGGCGCGCGCCGGCAGGCACGCCCTCCAGGCCTTCCTCGATGCCTGCGCCCTCGACCCCGGCCGTCCAGATCACCGTGCCCACCGGCATCACGGTGCCGTCCGCGAGCTGGATCTCGCCGTCGCGCACCTCGGCGACACGGGTGTTGAGCATGACCTTCACGCCCATGCGTTCGAGGCGCCGGCGCGCGGCGTCGCGCAGGTTGGGCTCGAAGGGTTCCAGCAGGGCCGGACCGGACTGCAGAAGGACGATCTCGGCAGAGCGCATGTCGAGCTCTTTGAAGTCGTGCCGCAGGACCCTGCTGATGAGCTCGGCCAGGGCGCCCGCGCACTCGACGCCCGCGGGTCCCCCGCCCACGATCGCGAAGGTCAGCAGCTCCTTGCGCGTCTGCTCGTCGGCCGCCCAATCCGCGGCCTCGAAGCGGGAGAGAATGCGGTTCCGGAGCAGCAGGCTGTCGTCCAGCGTCTTCATCGCGAAGGAGCGCTCGGCCACGCTCTGGTTGCCGAAGTAGGTGGTGGTGCTGCCGCAGGCCAGGACCAGATAGTCGTATTGCAGCAGGCCCTTGTCGGTGCGCAGTTGGCGCCGGTCGAGATCGACCCTCTGCACTTCGGCCAGCCGGAACTCGGCGTTGGGGACCTTGCGCAGAACCGCCCGCACCGGGTGCGCGATGTCTGAGCTGTCCAGCGCCGCCGTCGCCACCTGGTAGAGCAGCGGGCTGAACTGGTGGAAGTTGTTGCGGTCGACCAGGATGGTGCGCACCGGCGCCCGGCGCAGGGCCTTGGCGCAGTTCAAGCCCGCAAAGCCCGCTCCGACGATGACAACCGTCGGCCGCTCAGCCTGCACCCCTACCTCCCAGACGACGAATCCGGCCCCCTCGGCGCCAGCAGTATAAGCAGCCGGCGCCGGGGGCCGGAAATCCGGTTGGCTAGGGGATTCGGAGGGTGGCGATCACCTGCTGCTGGTAGTGGGCGTCGTTGTTGCCGCTGAGGCTGTAGGTGCTGGCGAAGCTGGAGAAGCTGGTCGTGCCCTGGCCGGTGTTGCCGAAGTAGTCGCCCAGGAAGGTCTCCGTGCAGCTCGCGCAGCCCGGGTGAGGAGAGTTGAGCTGGGGATCGAAGGTGTTCTGGCTGATGCGGATGTTCTGGCCGATGCGGCCCAGCTGCGGCGTGAAGAACTGCATGCTGGCATTGACGCAGTAGTCGGCCGCGCCATAGGGCGGCGTGCCCGCGTAGTTGGGGTTGGAGGTGTCCAGCGCGAGGCCGGCCGCGGCCGCCTCCGCGGAGCCCGCGCTCGGGCAGGGCAGCCGGCGGTCGTAGAAGTTGACCATCACGGTCCCGTCCGCGGCGACCGCCAGGTTGCCCTGGTGCTCCTGCGCCGGCGCCGCGTTGTCGTTGACCCGGATCGGCGCGGTCCAGCTGTTGCCGCCGTCGTAGGAGGCGATCAGCATCTCGTTGGCGAAGCCGGAGCTGTAGTCCTCGTAGACGATGTAGAGCGGATAGTGGCCGTTGCTCAGGTGGTTGCCCACTGCGAAGCTGTCCGCGATCCCCGAGCGGTAGGTGGTGTTGGGGTAGATGAGCGGACTCATCGTGATCGAGCCGCTGGCGGTGAGCGGGCCCTGCCAGGTGGCGCCGCCGTCGGTGGAGAAGTCCACGGCGAGCACGTAGGTCGACCGCTGCTGCGTGCTCGGGAAGTGTGTCACCGAGGTCCAGACGTTGCCGGCCGGGTCGACGTGCGGCAGCAGGTAGGTGTCGGCGGAGGTCCCGGTCAGGGTGGGCAGCTGCTGCGGCGCCGTCCAGGCGGTGTGCGTGCCGTCCGGGAGGGCCTGGGCGGTTGAGACGAAGGGCTTGCTGCCGAAGGGGCCGTCGAACACGACCCACATCGCGTAGATCGTGTTGTAGTGCGGGCTGGCCGGGTTGTTGTCGATGGTGATCCACTGCTTGTCCGGGGCGCCGCCCACGCTCTGATAGCTGGCGATGATGTCGGGGCTGCCGCCGCGGGTGCTGATCCACTGGTTGGCGGACTTGGCGCCGTGCGGGCGCACCGAGACGGCGACCACTTCGGCCGCCTGGCCGGGGTTGGGCAGGCCGCCGATGTTGAAGTCGTGGTGCCCGCTGGCGTCATAGGAGAACTGGTAGGCCAGGATGAACTCGTAGTAGTTCCCGAAGCCGTCGAAGGCGCCCACGGGATCGGTGTTGTCGGTCCAGCCCTCGTAGCCGGGGATGTGACCCTGGCTGGGCCAGGTGCGGCCGCCGTCGAACGACTCATAGAAGCCGAGAACGTGGTTGTAGCCCTCGGCGCTAACGAACCACTTGGAGGAGCCGATCAGGTGCTTCGGATTGGTGGGGTCGACGCGCAGGTCGGACTCGGAGTGGTCCTTGACCAGCATCGGACCCGGGGCGGGGTTGTATTGCGTCGCGTAGGGCCCCAGGTTTTCGCCGGTGTTGACGCCGGCGCAGCCGGTCATGCCGGTGTACCCGTCGTTGGGACCGTCGCTGGCGAAGTAGGCGACCTCCGGCGTGTAGCAGCTGGTGCGCTGGGTGGTGGCGAAGGTGTTGGTGACGCCATTTGCGGCATAGCTGGCCGCGTAGCTGTCGTTGCTTTGAGTGCCGGGCGGGCCAGCCGCCGCGGCCGGCGCCGGCGCCGCCGCGAAGATCAGAACCAGCGGCGCGAAGACATAGGACAGTCGGCGAATGCTCAAATCCACAACCCCCATTCGCTAGCTGAAAGGAATCTGAAGTGGACCTAGCTTATTGGCGGCGTGGAGCGGACGCAAGTTCTGGCGGAGAGGGTGGTCTGAGACTGGCGGAGAGGGTGGGATTTGAACCCACGAGAGGCCTTTTGAACCCCTAGTCGTTTTCGAGACGACCGCCTTCAACCACTCGGCCACCTCTCCGGCGGGCGCGGAGACCTGCAAGCTGGCGGTCCCGACCGGATTCGAACCGGCGATCTCGGCCTTGACAGGGCCGCGTGCTGGGCCAGACTGCACCACGGGACCGACGGGCAGAGAGTTTAGCAGTTGACCGAACGGCCGACTCTTGCCCTATTTCCTGATATCCTTGCTGTCACGTAATTCATGGCTAGCTCTACGGGAGGAGGGAGCCCCGGAGCCCCCCCGCCGATGCGGGCGCGGGCGTCGGCGGCACACCGCGTCGACTTCGCGCATTGGGCCCGCACCCGCGGCGGCTTCGTCGCGCTCTTCCTCATCCTCCTGCTCTCCGGGATCTTCGTGTATGTCCTGTGGACGCTGCGCGACCTCCCGGACCCGGGCCAGCAGGACGTGCTCGCCAACACAGTCATCGTCTACGACCGCAGCGGCCAGGTCATCGAGCAACGCAACGCTGAGGGCCAGTTCCACGACGTGCTCGCGCTCAAGGACATGGGCAAGTACGGTCCCGAGGCCACGCTGGCCGCCGAGGATCGCGACTTCTACCACCACGGCGCCATCGACGTGCCCGCCACCATCCGCGCCGCGCTCGCCGATCTCACCAGCGGCAGCGCCCAGCAGGGCGGCAGCACGATCAGCCAGCAGCTGATCAAGATTCAGCTCCTAACGCCGCAGAAGTCGATCTTCCGCAAGCTGCAGGAGGCCGTCCTGGCCACCGCCCTGGAGCAGCGCTACTCCAAGGACGAGATCCTCAACATGTATCTGAACCGCGTCTTCTATGGCCACAACGCATATGGCCTGGGAGCGGCCACGAAGACCTACTTCGGGCGCGACAAAGAGCCCAAGGACCTGACCATCGCGCAGGCCGCGTTTTTGGCCGGGCTCATCAACTCGCCTAACTATTACGACCCCCAGACCCACCTGGATCGCGCCAAGGCCCGCCAGGCCTACGTCCTCAACGGCATGGTCGCGCGCGGGGACATCACGCGCGCGCAGGCGGACCAGGCCGCGCAGGAGAACATCCAGGCCGCGCTCCGCTTTGACACCAGCCCGCGCACCAGCCGCGCGCCGCACTTCGTCGACTACGTGATGAGCAAGCTCGAGCAGCAGTACGGCGCGGCTGCCGTGCAGCAGGGCGGCTTCGCCGTCTACACCACGCTCGACCTCAACCTCCAGGACCTCGCCGACAAGGCCGTCAAGCAGGGCGTGGCCAACTTGAAGGGCGGCGGCGTCAACAACGGCATGCTGCTGGCCGCCAAGCCCGATACCGGCGAGATCCTGGCCTGGGTCGGCTCCGCGGACTACTACAACGACCAGATCGGCGGCCAGTTCGACGTCATCACGTCGCCGCGTCAACCTGGTTCCTCGTTCAAGCCCTACGACTATGAGGCCGCGCTCAAGGACCACAAGATCACGCTGGCGACGATCGTGCACGACAAGTCGACGGACTTCGGCGGCGGCTACAAGCCGCTCGATTTCGACAACCGCTTCATGGGTGACATGAGCGCGCGCAAGGCGCTGGTGCTGTCACGCAACGTGCCCGCTGTCGAAGTCGCCAAGAACGAGGGCATCGACAACGTGAACAACCTGGCGCACGCCATGGGCATACGCACCGACCTGCAGCCCGTGCTCTCGACCGCCATCGGCGGCAGCGAGGTCACCATGTACGACCACCTGCAGGGCTACGAGGTGTTCGCCAACCAGGGCAAGAAGGTGCCGTTGATGGCGATCGATAAGATCGTCGACACGCACGGCAACACGCTCTACGAGCAGCAGCCGGGCAAGCAGGACGGCCAGACTCAGGTTCTCTCGCCGGCCGAGGCCTACCTGATCACCGACGTCCTCAAGGACTACCAGAAGCAGTGGAACCTGGGCTGGAACAAACAGTTCGCGTCCAAGTCCGGCACCACCGGCGGCAGCCAGACGGGCGTGCACAAGGACGCCTGGATGATGGCCTACAACGCCAAGATCGTGGTCGGCGCCTGGGGCGGCAACACCGCTAACGGCGGCGGCGGCAGCTCGATCAGCACGTTCGGCACCGAGGTCGGCCAGACCGTGCTGGCCAGCTTCATCAACGGGCTGCCCCCGGACTACAACGGGATGCCGCCGCGCCCTTCGGGCATCGTCGACGGCAGCGGCTGCCCGGGCCAGGACGACACCCACGAGATCTTCCTGGCCGGCACCGAGAAGGGGTCCGGCTGCACGCCGTCCTCGCCCTCGCCCTCCGCCACGCCTTCAACCGCGCCCACGCCGCCGCCCTCGACGCCCCTCCCCACGCCGATCCCCACCGCCATCCCGACACCGGTTTCGACCCCCACTCCGAAGCCCTCCAGCAGCCCCTGATCCGATCGGGAGGCCGTCAGGGCGTCCCTATAATGCGTACCGCGTGAGCGACGTTCAGTCCCAGGGGCCCGCTCCCGACGAACTCAGGGCGCGGTTCGCCACCCTCGAGCGGGTCGCGATCCTCTTCACGCTGTCCGACAACATCCTCCGCGCGCTGGCGCGCCGGATGCGGCCGCTGCCGGTGCCCAAGGGCACCGAGGTCATCCGCCAGGGCACCTCCGGCGACTCCATGTTCATCATCGCCTCGGGCCGCGCCGAGGTCACCGTGGAGGAGTCGCCGGGCCACTCGATCACGATCGCCTTCCTCGGTCCGGGCGACTTCTTCGGCGAGATGGCGCTGATCTCCGAGGAGGTGCGCACGGCCACCGTGCGCACGCTCGAGGAGTGCATGCTTCTCGAGCTCGACCGTCGGACCCTCTACGAGACACTGCCCGAGGACTCGGACGCGCTCACCGAACTGACCAAGCTCGTCGACCAGCGCAAGGAGACGCTGCCCAACCTGATCGCGCGCGCCAAGATGGTGGCCCCCGAGCAGGCGGCTTCGACGGTGGCCGTGTACTCACCCAAGGGCGGGGCCGGTCGCACCACGATCGCGGTCAACGTCTCGGCGGCCCTCTCCAAGCAGTTCCCCGGAGAGGTGCTGTTGGTCGACCTGGCGCTGCCCTACAACCACGCCGCGCTGCTTTCCAACCTGGTGCCCACCGGGTGCCTGGCGCTGGCCTCGCAGGCGCCGCCGGCCAACTTCGAAGAAGCTGTGCTGGGGGCGATCCTGCACCACCCAGGCGGCATGATGCTGCTGCCGGGCGTGCTCAAGCCGGAGCACGCCGACCTCATCAACCCGGCGCTGATCGCACAGGCGATGGGGCTGCTCAGCAACACCTTCCGCTACATCATCTTCGACCTCGGCGTGCAGCTGAACGAGAACACGCTGACGGTGCTCGAGCACTCGCAGCGCATCATCCTGCTGGCGACGCCCGAACTTTCGACGCTCAAGGACATCAGCGACCTGCTCAACATCTTCACAACGGTGCTGCAGATCGTGCCGGGTCGCGTCATCATCGCCATGAACAACAAGATCGCCAAGCCGGTGGTCGGCCGCGAGGACGTGGAGCGCACCCTCAAGCAGCAGATCAACGTGGAGATCGGTTACGACGGGGCCAAGGCCGACGAGGCCGCGGTCAAGGGCGAGATCCTCGTCCTCACCGACGCCCGCAGCTCGATCGCGCGCGGGGCCGAGCAGCTCTCCGGCATCGTGGCCGGCCTGAAGCCGGACGACGCCAAGGCCACGGGCGGCTTCGCCCGCAAGCTCGGCCTAAACATCAAGGTCTGAGACTCCTCCCCATTCATGCGGAGGTCCGGCGCGCAGCGCCGGGGTGGGGGTCGATCGTCCCCCTCCGCCTCGCTCCGCTCGGCACCTCCCCGCGAAGCGGGGAGGAGACCTGCTTTGCGGGTGGTAAACTCGGAAGCTCAGGAAATGATCGAACAAGCCACCGTCTCACTCAGCACTGACGCACTCGCCCACCTCAAGGGCCTCCTGGAGAAGGAAGCCAATCCCGACCTCGGCCTGCGGGTGTTCGTCTCCGGCGGGGGCTGCTCCGGCCTCCAGTACGGCATGGCCTTCGACGACCTGGTCCGGCCGGGCGACGAGATCGTCGAGCAGGAGGGCGTCAAGATCCTGATCGACGACTTCAGCGCCCCCTACCTGCGGGGATCGCAGATCGACTACGTAGACAGCCTCATGGGCGCCGGCTTCACGGTCCAGAACCCCAACGCCGTGCGCTCCTGCTCCTGCGGCCACTCCTTCGACGCCGGGGACGACGCCGGCGAGGCAAAGGCCTGCGGCTGCGGCCACTGACCAAATCCAGCCTTAACAGGGGCGGCCCGCTGGGCCGCCCCTATTCTTTTTCTGGGATGACCCGCCGCCGCCTCCAGGAGATTGCGTTGGTCGTGGTCGGCGTCGTCACGCCGATCGGTATCCTCGCCGTGAACGGTGCCGCCTTCGTGATGCGGCACCTCACCGAGTTCCGAGTCGGCCTGGCGGGCGCCGCCCTGGTCTCGGGGATGCTCCTGAACGGGCTGGCGGCCTGGGCCGCCATCCGCTTCGCGCGCCGCAACGCTCCGCTGCTCTATGCCGAGTACCGGCGGGTCGCCCTGGTGGCGGCGGTGCTGTTCGTCGCGGTGCCCTCCGCGATCGGTGCCTACTGGACCTACCTGGGCCTGGTCGACCCCAGCCAGCTTCCCAACCGCTGGGGCGTGCTGGCCTCGTTGGGGATGCTGGGCCTGCCCTTCGCCGTGACCTACGTCGACCGCCGCTATCTGCGCCGCCGCGAGGTGGCCGCCGAGCGTGAAGAGGAGATCGACACGCGGCCCGCGGTGCGGGCTCGGCCCCGGCCCCGCTAGGAGGGGCAAGCCCCTCCCCTACTTGGTGACCGAGAGCACTTTGGTGTTGGACTGGCAGCAGACGTTGGTGCCCGAGATCCAGGCGTAGAGCGAGACCAGCCCCGTACCCGGCTGGACCTTGAAGCTGACGTCACCGCTGGCGCCGACGGTGAGTGGGTTGGATCCGGAACCGACCGCCGGCTTCAGGTCCGCGCCGCCGAAACCGCTCCAGGACAGGTGCACGCCCTGGGGCGCGTTCGTAAAGAGGTGGTAGGTCACGGTGGACCCCGCCTTGGCGGTGTCCGGACCGTCCAATGTGCTCACGCCGACGAAGACCTCGGGCGAGCTCGCGTTGGGGGCTGCGTACTTGGTCTTGGGCGAGGCGTCGTCCCAGGCCTGGAAGCCGATGTCGGCGGCCTTCTTGCCCGCCGCCGGCGGCACCAGCAGGTCCAGCCAGGCGCCGGCGGCGCCCCAGACCATGTGGTGGTCGTCGAAGGTCGCCAGCCGGGCGTCGCCGCTGATCACGTTGTAGTGCCAGTCCCCCAGCGTCCCGGGATTCCAGCCGATCTCTACCGCGTGCACGTCCCCGGGCGCGAAGGCCAGCATCACCAGCAGGTGTAGGGGCGCCGCCGGGTCCTGCTGAGTGAACGTGAGCGCGATCGGCGCGGGCGGGGGTGGCGGAGTGGGTTTGGGCGCGGGCGTGGGCCGGGCGCCGCTGGCGACCCGGGGGCCGCTGCCGACGCGGGCGGCGCTCGCCGCCGTTGAGGCGGGGGTCGACTCGCGGTAGAGCCAGATCCCGAAGACCGCCAGGAAGAGGACGGCCAGTAGCGTCATGACCGCCTGGGAACGAGCCATGCGGAGTTTCTAACGCCCGAAGAGCTGGTTCTACTGCGCCGGGGCGCGGGCGGGGCAAGCCCCGCCCCTACGAAAAAGCCCCGGCCTTGCGGCCGGGGCTCTCCCGCGTACGGACTCTCTTACATCATGTCCGGCGACATGCCGCCGGGCATTGCAGCTTCCTTCTTCTCGGGGATCTCGGTCACCACGGCCTCGGTGGTGAGCACCATGGCCGCGATCGAGGCCGCGTTCTGAAGGGCTGAACGCGTGACCTTGGCCGGGTCCACGATGCCGGCCTTGAACATGTCGACGTACTTGCCGTCGAGGGCGTCGTAGCCCCAGCCGGCCTTGCCCTTGCGGACTTCCTCGATGATCACCGAGCCTTCCTGGCCGGCGTTGGCAGCGATCTGCCGAACCGGCTCCTCGAGCGCCCGGCGCACGATCTCGACGCCCGTCTTGGCGTCGCCGGTGAGCCCGAGCCCGTTGTCGAGGACCTTCTGGGCCTGCAGCAGCACGCTGCCGCCGCCGGCGACCATGCCTTCCTCGACACCCGCCTTGGTCGCGCTGAGCGCGTCCTCGATGCGGTGCTTCTTCTCCTTCTGCTCGACCTCGGTCGCGGCGCCGACCTTGATGACGGCCACGCCGCCGGCCAGCTTCGCGAGGCGCTCCTGGAGCTTCTCCTTGTCGAAGTCGGAGGTGGTCTCCTCGACCTGGGCCTTGATCGACTTGATCCGGGCCTGGATCGCGTCGGCCTTGCCGGCGCCCTCCACGATCGTGGTGTCGTCCTTGTTGACGGTCACGCGGCGGGCGCGGCCCAGCTGCTCGAGCTTGGTCTGGTCGAGCTTGAGGCCGAGGTCCTCGCTGATGACCTGGCCGCCGGTCAGGATGGCCATGTCCTCGAGCATCGCCTTGCGGCGGTCGCCGAAGCCAGGGGCCTTGACCGCGACGGCGGTGAAGGTGCCGCGCAGCTTGTTGACGATGAGCGTCGCGAGCGCC
>DASUVY010000066.1:0-2106 GCA_036378695.1 Candidatus Dormiibacterota bacterium | reverse complement strand
CGGCGGCGGCGCCGGGGGCGGGGTGGCGGCGGCGCGAGCCGCGGCCTCGGCGGCGGCCTGCGCCTGGGCCACCAGCCGGGCGTACTCGGCGTCCAGCTCCGTCTTCTGCTGTTCCAGGTCGGCCTGCCGGGCGTCCAGCTCCAGCCGCTGCGCCTGCAGCTGGTAGAGGTCGCGGTCGAGCGCGGCCTTGGTGGAGCGCGCCCGGTCGCCGGCGCTGGCCAGGTCGTTGAGGCGGGTCATGGCGTCGCCCAGGGTCGGCGACTGCGCCACCAGCACCAGCGCGCTGTCGGGCTGTATGTAGATGGCCCGCGCCAGCACCCGGAGCTGGGCGCGCTCGCGCTCGATGCGCTGCTCCCGGTCGGCGATCTGGGACTGCAGGCGGTCGATGGCCTGCTGGTTGGCAGCCAGCTGGTCGGCCACCGTGGCCAGGCGCCCGCGCACGTTCGACTCGTCGTCCGCGGCCGCGGGAACGGCGGCGACCGCCAGGGATGCCAGGGCGAGGACCATTGCCAGAAGTGTGCGCATGTGGTGGAGGACGGCCCGGTCCACCCCGGCCGGGCTCCCGGCACCCTAGCAGAAGGCCGGCCCCGGACGCACCCCGTTAAGCGCGCAGATATCCCGGGATATCAGGCACCCGCGCGCCGGCCCAATGGCAGATATCCCGGGATATCGGGCGGGCCGGCGAAGCCTTAGGAAGAGGCGGCCAGCGAGCCCTCGATGACCGTCAGGATGTCGGCCAGCTCGGCGCGGCGGTCGGCCCGGCGGATGCGCCGCTCGGCGTACAGGGCGCCGTCGGCGCGGGCGGTCAGCTGCTCGGCGGTTTCGCCGTCGCGCAGGCTCACCAGGCCGATGCTGAGCACGTCACGACCATGCTTCTGGGTGAGGCCGGCCTGGATCTGCTCCAGGCGGCGCTGCGCCGTGGCTCCGTCGGTCTCGGGCAGGACGCACACGAACTCGTCACCGCCGTAGCGGAAGATCAGGTCGCCGGTCCGCAGGCCGCTGCTCAGCCCCCGGGCCACATCGCGCAGCAGCTCGTCGCCTGCCGCATGGCCCTGGCTGTCGTTGATGGCCTTGAGGCCGTCCACGTCGATGAAGGCGAGGGCCAGGGCGCCGCTGATGGAACGGTGGGCCTGGGCGACCTCGCGCTCCAGGCTGTGCATCCCAGCCCGCCGGCGGAGCACGCCGGTCAGCTCGTCGACTGTGGCTTCGGCACCCAGCCTCTGGATCCGCTCGTCCATGCGCTCCAGGCTGCTGAGGATGGCGCTGGCCACGTCGGTGTCGATGCCCTGCAGGGTGTTCGGCCGCAGCTCCAGCTTGCGGGCCAGCTCGTCGCGCAGCGGCCGCTTGCTGTCGAGCGCCGCGAACTCGCTGCGCTCCAGCCCGACCAGACGGGCGCCCTCGATCGAGGCCACCAGCGACTGCTCCTCGCGCTCGGCCACGGCTATGAACGCGTCGACCACCGCGGCCGACCAGTGGGTGCCGCGGCCGCGGGCCAGCTCCTCGCGGGTCTGGGCCAGCGTCAGCGCCGACCGGTAGCTGCGGTCGGAGGTCATGGCGTCGACGGCGTCGGCCACCGAGATCACCATGGCGCCCACCGGGATCTCGTCGCCCTGCAGGCCGCTGGGGTAGCCGAGCCCGTCGTAGCGCTCGTGATGGTGCAGGACCAGGTCGGCGCCGTGGCGGTACTCGGGGAAGCCGGTCAGCATCTGGTAGCCGATGCGGCTGTGGCGCTCGACGGCCGCGCGCTCCTCGGCGGTGAGCTTGCCGGGCTTCTGCAGGATGTGGTCGGAGACCCCGATCTTGCCCAGGTCGTGCACGCGGGCGGCCAGGCGGATGGTCTCCACCTGCTCGGGGGCAAGAGCCATCTCGCGCGCGATCCGGACCGCAAAGTCGGCCACGCGGCGCGAGTGCTCGAACGTGTAGTGGTCGCGCATGTCGACGATGTCCGCCAGCTGCTCGACCGCCGTCACGGTCTGCTTGACCAGCTGCAGGCGGAAGCTGTGACGCAGCGTCAGGTAGATGACGCAGGCGGGAACGATCATCAGGATGGGCGTCCACACGAAGCTGACGGCGCCCACGGCCATGGCCGCGCCCACCGGGTAGAGG
>DASUVY010000065.1:0-5357 GCA_036378695.1 Candidatus Dormiibacterota bacterium | reverse complement strand
CGTAAGGCCCGGCTTCGCCGGGCCGTTTGGGTCCGTCATCCAGGCGTTGGGGACGCCGCGTGGCGGCGAGAGGGAGGTAGGTCCGCGGGAGGAACCGCAGGTTCTTCCCGCGAAGCGGAGCGCAGCGGAGCGCCATTACCGCGTCGGCGTCGACATCGGTGGCACTTTCACCGACCTGATCCTGGTCGACGACGGCAGCGGTGAGTTCACCGTAGCCAAGGCGTTGACCACGCCTGACGACCCGGCCCGCGCCGTCGCCACCGCCCTGGAGGACGCGCTCGGCCGCGCCGGCGTGGCCGCCGGCCAGGTCGCACAGATCGTCCACGGCACCACGCTGGTGACCAACGCCATCATCGAGCGCAAGGGCGCGCGCACCGCGCTGCTGGCCACGGCCGGGTTCCGCGACGCGCTGGAGATCGGCAAGGAGGCGCGCTTCGAGCTGTACGACATCGAGCTCGAGCTGCCCGAGCCGCTGGTGCCGCGCTACCTGCGGTTCGACGTGCCCCAGCGCACGCTGTCCGACGGCGAAACCGCCCAGGAGCTGGATGCCGGCTTGGTGGAGCGGCTGGCCCGCGAGCTGGCGGAGGCCGGCGTGGAGGCGGTCGCCATAGCCTTCCTGCACAGCTACGCCAACCCCGAGCCTGAGCGGACGGCACGGGAGGCGGTCCTGCGGGCGGCGCCCGAGATGCGGGTCTCGATCTCGTCAGAGGTTGTCCCCGAGATCCGCGAGTACGAGCGCACCTCGACCACGGTCGCCAACGTCTACGTCCAGCGGCGCACCGAGCGCTACCTCGCCGACATGCAATCGCGGCTGGCCCGGCTCGGGTTCGCGGGCGAGCTGCGCCTGATGCTCTCCGGCGGCGGCAGCGCCACGCCGGAGACGGCCGGCCGGTTCCCGGTCCGCCTCCTGGAATCCGGCCCCGCCGGCGGCGCGCTGGCGGCGGCTCATTACGGCCAGGCCGCCCGCATCCCCGACCTGCTCTCCTTCGACCTAGGCGGCACCACGGCCAAGTTCGCCGTGATCGCCGGCGGGGAGCCGCTGCTGGCGGCCGAGTTCGAGGTCGACCGCCGCTACCGGTTCAAGAAGGGCTCCGGATTGCCCATCAAGACCCAGGTCATCGAGATGATCGAGATCGGCGCCGGCGGCGGCTCCATCGCGCGCGTCGATTCCCTGGGCCTGCTGCGAGTGGGTCCCGACTCGGCGGGCGCCGACCCGGGGCCGGCCGCTTACGGGCAGGGCGGCCAGGAGCCGACGGTCACCGACGCCGACCTGGTCCTCGGCTACCTCGACCCAAGCTTTTTCCTGGGCGGCGCCATGGCGCTCGACCTGGACGCCGCCCACCGCGCCATCGAGGCGAAGGTGGCGGGGCCCCTGGGACTGAGCCTGGTCGAGGCCGCCTGGGGAATTCACCAGGCCGTCAACGAGGGCATGGCAGGCGCCGCCCGGGTGCACGTGATCGAGCGCGGCCAGGACCCGCACGCGCTGCCCATGTTCGCGTTCGGTGGAGCCGGCCCCGTGCACGGCTACCGGGTGGCGCGAGCCCTGGGCTCGCCGCGCCTGCTGGCGCCCTTCGGCGCCGGCGTCCTGAGCACGGTCGGCTTCCTGGCCGCGCCGCCCGCCTTCGACTTCGTGCGCACGTGGGCGACGCCGCTCGAGGGGCTGGATGTGGCGCGCGCAGAGTCGCTGTTCCGCGAGATGGAAGCCGAGGGGGTGGCCCTGCTCGGAGAGCCGGTGAGCCACCGCCGCGAGGTCGACATGCGCTACCTGGGCCAGGGACACGAAATTCGAGTCCCCGTCCCCGCCGGGGAGGGCTGGGGTGGGGGATTACGCGCCGCCTTCGAGGCCGAGTACCGCCGCCACTACGGCCGCCTCGGCCCGGCCGGCGTCCCCCTCGAGATCACCGCCTGGCGCGTGCGTTCCAGCGGCCCTCGCCCAGACTTGCGGCTGGACGTGCGCGGCGAGGCGGGCGAGGCGCGCAAGGGCGCGCGCCAGGCCTGGATGCCCGAAGCAGGCGGCCTGACGGAGGTGCCGGTCTACGACCGCTACCGGCTGGCGCCGGGCGCCCGCTTCGAGGGTCCCGCGATCATCGAGGAGCGGGAGTCGACGCTGGTGGTCGGTCCGGGCGCCCGCTGCCAGGTCGACGGGGGCTGGAACCTGGTGGTCGATTGGTAGTGGACGTCCTCAAGCTGGAGGTGCTCTGGAACCGGCTGCTGTCGGTCGTCAACGAGCAGCAGGTGACGCTGATGCGGACCGCCTTCTCCACGGTCGTGCGGGAGTCGCAGGACCTGGCCTGCGGCGTCTTCGACTCGCGCGGCAACATGGTCGCCCAGTCGCTCACCGGCACCCCGGGCCACATCAACGCCATGGCCACGGGCGTGCGCCATTTCCTGAGGGCCGTGCCGCCGGCGACGCTGGTGCCGGGCGACGTCCTGATCACCAACGACCCCTGGCTGACAGCGGGCCAGATCAACGACATGACGGTGCTGACCCCGGTCTTCCTCGGGGATCGCGTGATCGGCTACTTCGCCTCCTGCTGCCACTCGCCGGACGTCGGCGGCCGAGTCTACGGCGCGGCCGCCACCGAGGTCTACGAGGAGGGCATCCGGATCCCGATCCTGCACCTCTTCCGGGCCGGCGAGCCCAACGCCGACCTGCTGTCGCTGATCCGCGCCAACGTGCGCGTGCCCGACGAGACAGTCGGCGACCTCTATGCGCAGGCCGCCTGCAACGACGTCGGCGCCCGCGACCTGGTGCGCTTCCTGGCCGAGTTCGGCCTGGACGAGCTCGACGGCCTGGCCGACGCCATCATCGAACGCTCGGAGCGCGCCATGCGGGAGGCCATCGCCGCCCTGCCCGACGGCGTCTATCGGGCCGAGAACTGGGCCGACGGCTTCGACGACCAGCCGGTTCACATCGTGGTCACGGTCACCATCGCCGGCGACGAGGTGACCATGGACTTCGCCGGCTCCTCCGATCAGATGGCCAATGGCCTCAACGTGGTCCTCAACTACACGCACGCGTACGCGTCGTTCGCCATGAAGGCGGCGGTCAACCCCGAGGTGCCGCACAACGACGGAGCCTTCCGGCCCGTGCACGTGACCGCGCCGGAGGGGTCGATCTTCAACTGCCGGGAGCCTGCCGCAGTGGCCGCCCGCCACCTGCTCGGGCACATGATCCCGGCCACGGTCTACGCCGCCCTGGTCCAGGCCATGCCCGGCAAGTTGATGGCGGGCGGCGCCGACGCACTCTGGCTGACGGTGTGGCGAGGGACCTGGCCCGGCTCCCACCGCCTCTTCACCTTCAGCCTCTTCCAGTCCGGCGGCGCCGGGGCCCGCGCGAGCAAGGACGGCCTGCCGACCAACGGCTACCCCTCCGGCGTCGCCGGGGTTCCGGCGGAGGTCTTCGAGACCTGGGCGCCGCTGGTAATGCACCGCAAGGCGCTGGTCGCCGACTCCGGGGGCGCCGGCCGCGCCCGCGGCGGGCTCAGCCAGGAGACCGAGGTCGGCTATCGGGGCGACGGCTACTGGGGCGTCTCCACCCTGATCGAGCGCACGCGCTTCCCCGGCGCCGGCCTGGCCGGCGGGCACCCGGGCTCGGCGGGCGCCTTCCGGCTGGCCTCCGGCGAGCGGCCGCCGCCAAAGCGCCTGGTGCCACTGCCCAACGAGGCCCGCGTGCAGCTGCTGCTGCCGGGCGGCGGGGGCTACGGCGATCCCCGAGAGCGGCCGCCAGAAGCCGTGCTGCGCGACGTCGTCAACGGCTACGTGAGCCCGGAGGCCGCCGAGCGCGATTACGGCGTGCGGGTCCGCTACACCGGCGACCCCGACCGGCTGGTCCGGCTGCCCGAGCACTACACGATCGATGCCTGAGTTGGAGGTCAGCGTGGTCGGGCTCGGCATCATGGGCAGCTGCACGCTCTGGCGCCTGGCCGCGCGCGGCGTCCGCGCGGTCGGCTACGACCGCTACCGGCCGCCGCACGCGCTGGGCTCCTCGCACGGCCATTCGCGGGTGGTCCGCCGGCTGCAGTTCGAAGGCGACCATTACGTACCGCTGGCCGATCGCGCCTACCAGCTTTGGGCGCAGCTGGAGCAGGAGACCGGCCGTCCCCTCTTCACGCGCACCGGGCTGCTCTTCATCGGCCCGCCCGATTCCCAGCTGATCCGGGGCGGCCGCGAGTCGGCCCAGCGCCACGGCCTGGCCCACGAGCTGCTGGGCACCGAAGAGCTGCGGCGGCGCCATCCCCAGCACCGGGTGCTCCCGGGCGAGATCGGCCTGCTCGACCCGGAGGCGGGTTTCATCAGCCCGGAGGACGCGATCAGCGCCGCGTTGGAGCGGGCGCAGGCAATGGGCGCCGAGGTGCGGGCGGGGGAGCCGGTACGCGAGCTCAAGGGCAGGACGGTGGTCGCGGCCGGCACCTGGCTGGGCGGCCTGGTCCCCGAGCTGGCCCCGCAGGTCAGGCTCGAACGCCACTTCTTCGCCTGGCTGCCGGTGCGCGAGCCGGCCGCCTTCGCGCCCGATCGCTTCCCGATCTGGATCCGCGAGAGCCCGGCCGCGACCGGCCGCGCGATCGAGGAGTCGCACGCGCACAGCGAGCGCATCCTGGCCTTCGGCTTCCCCAGCACCGACGGCAGCCGGGTGAAGGTCGGCTTCCCGGTCACGGGCGTGCCCGCAGACTCGCCCGAGGTCGACAGCCGGCCGCGCCCGCAGGAGTCGGCCATGCTGACCCAGCGCTGCCTGGACGGCCTGCTCGACGGCGTGCTGGCCGAGCCCAGCGACTTCACCGTCTGCCTCTACGACAACAGCCCCGACGGCGACTTCATCATCGGCTCGCCACCGGGCCGCCCGGAGCTCACGGTGCTGGGCGGCTTCTCCGGCCACGGCTTCAAGCACGCGCCCGCGGTGGGCGAGATCGCCGCCGCGCTGGCGACCGGCGAGGCGCCGCCGGTCGAGGTCAGCGCCTGGTCACCGGGCCGGCTGCTGGGCTAGGCGGCCCAGAGCGCCGTTTGTATACAAACCACGGGCCGAAGGCGGCTCCGACAGGCGGTTTTGTATACAAACGGCTGGGCTAGGCGGCCCAGATGTCGGCCAGGACCGGGACCTCCCGGATCAGCATGTCCACCACGTGCGGGTCCCACTGCGACCCCTTACCGCTCTTGAGGATGGCGACCGCGGTGGGGTGGGGCCGACCGGGCCGGTAGGGCCGGTCGGTGACCATCGAGTCGTAGGCGTCGCAGGTGGCCACGATCCGCGCCAGCAGCGGGATCTGCTCGCCCTTCAGGCCGTCGGGATAGCCGGTGCCGTCCCAGCGCTCGTGGTGGTGGCGGATGATCGGCAGCAGCTTCTGGGCCGTGCGCAGCGG
>DASUVY010000064.1:0-12182 GCA_036378695.1 Candidatus Dormiibacterota bacterium | reverse complement strand
AGGAGCGCGGCCAGGTGCCCGAGGGCGATCCACCAGGTGAAGAAGTAGGCGCCGGTGCCGGGCTCGGTGGAGTAGCGGTTGGTCCAGATCCAGCTGCCCTCCCAGCCCTCGCGCATCTTGGCCAGGTAGGTGTTGGCGTCGTCGGCCAGGAAGAAGAACCCCATGAAGACGCGGCCGGGCGGCTGGCCGGTCCAGGCGTAGATGTAGGGGATCGTGGTCACCAAGGCCAGCGCCGCGGCCAGGCCAAGGGGCAGCCCCCACTGACCGGCAGCAACGTTTTTCGCCACTGCCCGTGCCCCCAACCCTCCAGCCTCCCTCCCCCTCGTGGGGAGGGAGGTATGCGCCGTGCTGTCGGCTTCTAATGCCACCGTATGAACCTCAGGCGCACGACGTTCCACAGCGCCTTGCGGATCTCGCCCTCGCTGACCTTGGAGCGGCCGTGGGTGCGGTCCTCGAAGCGGATCGGCACCTCGGCCACGCCCAGTCCGAGGCGGTGGCAGCGGTAGAGCATCTCGATCTGAAACGAATATCCCTGGGAAAGGATGCGATCGAGACCGATCGCCTCCAGCGCGCGGCGAGTGTAGCAGCGGTACCCGGAGGTGCAGTCGCGCACCGGCAGCCAGAGCAGGAGGCGCGTGTACAGGTTGGCGCCCCAACTGAGCAGGTAGCGGGCGGCGCCCCAGCCGCGAATGCCGCCCCCCCGCACGTAGCGCGAACCGATGGCCAGGCCGCCGCAGGCGCGGGCCGCGGCCAGGATGGCGCCCAGGTGCTCGGGCAGGTGGGAGCCGTCCGCGTCCATCTCCACGAAGAGCTGGTACCCGCGTTCCAGGCCCTGGCCGAAGCCCGCCAAGTAAGCGCTGCCCAGGCCGAGCTTGCGGGGGCGATGTAGCACGCTGATGCCGCCGTCGGCCGCGGCGAGCTCGTCCGCCAGCTCCCCGGTGCCGTCCGGCGAGCCGTCGTCCACGACCAGGACGTCGCAGCCCTGGGCGCGCACCCCCGCCACCACGCCCGCCAGGTTCTCCCGCTCGTCGTAGGTCGGCAGGACGACGAGGACGTCGGAACGACTCAGCGGCGAAACCTCAGCGCGGCCACGTCGCGCAGGATCTGAAAGGAATGGCGGAAGGGCGCCACCCGGGAGTCCTCCATGTGCCGCCAGACGACCGGCACCTCCGCGATCCTGCAGCCCGCCCGGCGGGCCCTCCAGAGGACCTCGACGTCATAGGCGAAGCCGTCGGTCTGCAGGCTTCCGAAGACCTCGCGGGCCAGCTCGCCCCGGAACAGCTTGAAGCCGCACTGCGTGTCCCAGATGCCGGGCAGCGCCAGGGCCTGGATGGCGATGTTGAGCGCCCGCCCGCCGAGCACCCGATAGAAGGGCTGCGGCACCTCGATTTGCGATCCGGGCCGGGCCCGGGAGCCGATGGCCACGTCGGCGCCCGCCCGCAGGGCGGCCTCCAGCTTGCCCAGCTCCTGGATGGGGGTCGAGAAGTCGGCGTCGCTGACCAGCACCAGGGCGCCGCGGGTGACGGCGACTCCGGTGGCCAGGGCGCGGCCTTTGCCCCGGTTGGGCCGCTGGTACACGACCCGGATGGCGCGGTGGCGCGCCTCCCACTCCCGCATCACCTCGAGGGTCTGGTCGCG
Source organism: Candidatus Dormiibacterota bacterium (assembly GCA_036378695.1). GTDB lineage: Bacteria > Chloroflexota > Dormibacteria > Dormibacterales > Dormibacteraceae > CF-28. The sequence continues at coordinate 10,544 of DASUVY010000064.1, read as the reverse complement.
GCTGCCGTCGTCGACCAGCACCAGCTCGAAAGGACGGCCGGAGTCCTCCAGCCAGGGCACGACACGCTCCAGGCTGCGCGGCAGTCGCTCGGCCTCGTTGTAGCCGGGTACGACGACGGACAGCTCAGGCGCGCCGGGCACGGCGCCCAACCTTAACGGTCCCGAAGCACCGCCAATGCGAATTTGGGCAAGACCGCCATCCGGCGGGCGCGCCAGGGCTGCAAGGCCAGCCGGAACAGCCACTCCAGGTGCACCCGGCGCATCCAGCCGGGCGCTCTCCGGATGCGGCCGCTGGCGAAGTCGAAGGCGCCGCCCACGCCGATCGCCACCGGCACCGGCAGCAGCTCCCGGTTGCGGGCGATCCAGCGCTCCTGGCGGGAATGCCCATAGGCGACCAGCAGCAGGTCGGGCCGAGCTGCCTCGATGCGCTTCAGGGCCTCGGCGTCGCCGGCGGGGCCGGGCTCGCCGGCATAGGCGCCGGCGGCCTGGAAGCCGGGGTAGCGCTCGGCGAGCCTGGCCGCCGCGGCTTCGGCCACGCCGGGCTGGGCACCCAGCAGGAACGGCCGCCATCCGCGCGCCGCGCAGAGCTCCGCCAGTCGCAGCACAAGGTCGATGCCGGCCACCTTGTCCCCCACCGCACAGCCCTGGCGGCGCGCGGCCCAGAGCACGCCCGACCCGTCGATCACGGCCAGCTCCGCCGTCTCCAGGATGGCGGCGAACTCGGCATCGCGGCGGGCGTGCATCACGAACTCGGGGTTGACCGTGGCTACCAGCCGGCAGGGAGCACCCGACTCGATCATCTCAGCGATTCGGGCCACGGCCGCCTCCATGTCGACACAGTCGACGCGCACGCCGAGAACCCGCATCTCAGGGCCGGTTGTGCCGTAAGGCCCGGCTTGCCGGGCCGTGTGAGTCCCTGATCCAGACGTTGGGGACAAGGCGAGGAAACAGAGGGAGGTAGGTCCGCGGGAGGAACCGCAGGTTCTTCCCGCGAAGCGAAGCGAAGCGGAGCGTGACTCGCATCGGGCGTGATTATCGTTGCGGCCTGATGGGGCTCCGCATCGCCCTCGACCTGCGCCCCGGACAGCAGCCGCGCTGGGCGCGGGCGCTGGCCGGCGCCCTCCAGGCGGCGGGCGCCGAGCACGAATGGCTCACCGACCCCCGCACCTGGAAGACCGCCGACCTGGTGCTGGCGCTGACCGGCGCCCGCCCCCGCTTCGGCCCACCGGCCTGGACGGCGGTCCACGAGCCGCGGACCGGCTGGGGCGCGGCCTGGACCGCGCGCCAGTCAGAGCGCCTGCTGGCGCCGTCAGACCTCGTCGCCGGCGTCCTGCACACCTATCTGCGGGTGCCGGCGCATCGCATCGTCCGGCTGCCGCCGGTGGTTCCCGAGGGATTCAAGCGCGCCCGCAGGCCGGAGGTGGAAGCCTTCCGGCAGCGCCACGGGCTGCCCGACCGCTGGCTCGCCGCTCTCGCCCCCCACCCGGCGTCCGCGGCCGGGCTTCCCGTGTTTCCGGTCTACGAGATTCCCGATGCGGAGCTGCCGGCGGCCTACAGCGGCGCCGTCGCGGCCCTGGATCCGCACCCCCGCCGCGGCAACCCAAGCGGTGTGCTGGAGGCCATGGCCTGTGGAGCGCCCGCGGTGGTGGTGGCGGGCAGCGCCGGGGGCGAGGTCATCGCGGACGCCGGCGTCCTGGTGGCGGCTGGAGACCGCCAGGGCTGGCTGGCGGCCATCGAATTCCTGGTTCACGACCAGCAAGAGAGGAACCGGCTGGCCGCCCGCGCGCTGCGCACGGGCGAGCGTTTCAGGGCAGAGGTCGCTGCTCGGCGGCTTCTTGCAGAACTAGGCGCGGCAGCTCGAGCGGGTACACGAGCGGCAGGCGCGGGATGACCGGAATGCTCGGCAGCGTGGGCGCCGTCTTCATCATCACGGTCGGCTCCTGCGGGCTGAGGTCGGCCACAAAGCGGTCGAGGCCCTCCCCGCCATGGACCCGGACCCGGCTCCAGGTGTAGCGATCGGCGACCGAGTGCTGGGTGCCGGCCTGGGTGGTGGTCGCGGTCTGGTAGCCCGCCGCCTTCACGGCGGCGACCACCCGGCCGTCGAAGCGGCCCGAGGGATAGCAGAAGTCCACCACCGGATGTCCCACCAGGGCCTCCAGCGCGGTCTTGCTGTCCACCAGCTCGTACCTCAGCTGGTCGTTCGAGGTTTTGGTCAGGTCAGCGTGGGAGAACGTGTGGGCCCCGACCTGCAAGCCGGCGTGATCCATCTCGACGACCTGGTCGGGAGTCACGTTGTTCGGAGCTCCAAGGAAGCCGGAGACCAGGTAGGCGACCGCCTTGAAGCCATGCTGGTGCAGGATCGGGAAGGCGGTCGTGTAGAGATCGCGGTAGCCGTCATCCAGGGTGATGATGACCGGCCGGGCGGGCAGGGGCGAAACCCCCAGGAAGTAAGCGCGGAGGTCGTCGAAGTTCACAGGGTGGAACCCGTTCGCCTGCAACCAGTCCATCTGCTGCGCGAACGCATCGGGCGTGACCGAGAGGTCAGCGCCCAGGCTGTCCGACGGATCCGGGTTGTTCCGGATGTAGTGGTACATGAGGATGGGGACGTGGATGGCGCCGCGGCCGAGCGGGACCATGGGCCGGGCCTGGTCCACCAGGGTGGGCGCCGGGGCGCGCGTGTACGAGAGTGCCACCGCGTTGTCCGCGGGCACCGTCGCCGGTTGAGTATGGAAGGTCGGGGTGGCAGAGCCGTCGCTCAGGGCACCGGCGAGCACCAGCGCCGCGGCCGCGATCAGCGCACCGGCCCCCACCCGCCCCAGGTTTGGGCGCTCTGGCATCTGAACTGAGTTCGTAGCTTACGCGGGAAATGCCGAGATCGTTTCGGATCGCCGTCGACGCCAATCCGGTCACCCGACCTGCCCAAACAGGCACCGAGGTGTACGCACGCGAGCTCGCCCGAAGGCTCCCCGCCACCGCGCCGGACCTCGAATGGGTGTTCTATGCGTCGCGTCCCGGCACCGATGCCGGGGTCGATATGACCCTGCTGCCGGGGCGGCGGCTGTGGTCCCAGGCCCGGCTGCCGGTCGAGCTGTGGGGCCGGCGCCCCGATCTCTTCTTCGCGCCCTCCCACGTGGTGCCCTTCCTGGCGCCGGGGCTGACCCTGACCGTGGTTCACGACCTCGCCTTCGAGCGCTTCCCGGCCGCCTACCGTCCCTTTGACCGCTGGTACCTGCGCCGGACCACGCGCTGGGCGCTGCGGCGGTGCCCGATCGTGGTGGCGGTCTCGGAGTCGACGCGGCGGGACCTGGTCGAGCTGTATGGGGCCGATCCCGAGCGCGTGGTGGTGGTCCATTCCGCGGCGACTCCGCCGCCCCCCGGTCTTCGCGTGCGCGAGGCACGCCTGGCCGAGCTCGGCGTACGGCGCCCCTTCGCGCTTCACGTGGGCCGCGTCGAGCCGCGCAAGAACCAGCTGGGCGCGCTGGCGGCCGTCGAGCGCGTGCCCGGGCTGACCCTGGTCAGCGCGGGGCCCGTGATCGACGCCGAGATCGCAAATCGCCTGAGGGCTTCGCAGCGAGCGCTGGTGCTGGGACGAGTCGAGGCCGGCGACCTGGAGCTGCTCTACCGCACGGCCTCGGCCCTGGTGTTTCCCTCCCTCTACGAGGGCTTCGGGTTCCCGATCCTGGAAGCCATGCACCGCGGCCTCCCGGTGGTCACGGTGCGGGCCTCATCGCTGGCCGAGGTGGGCGGCGAGGCGGCGCTTTACGTGGACGATCCCGACGACGCGGAAGGGCTCACGGACGCGCTGCGGTCTGCGGTCGAGGATGCGGCCGTGCGCAAGCGACTCGTCGCGGCCGGCCGGCGCCAGGCCCGGGGCTTCAGCTGGGAGCGCACGGCCGCCGGCGTGGTCGAAGTCATGCGCGGGCTGCTCGCTCGATGACCCGCCAGGTGCGCTCGGCCGCCGATTCCCAGGTGAATCCGGCCGCGCGCAGCAGGCCCTTCCGGCGCAGGTCGCTGCCCAGAGCCGGGTCCTCGAAGACCCGCTCCAGGGCCTGACGCCAGGCGCCGGCGTCCCCCGGCGGGACCAGCAGCGCGGCGTCGCCGACGACCTCGGGCAGCGAGCTGGCCTGGGAGCAGATCACGGGCGTGCCGCAGGCCATGGCCTCCAGCGGGGTCAGGCCGAAGCCCTCGTACCAGGCCGGATGGCTAAAGGCGGCGGCCAGCGAGTAGAGCGCAGGCAGGTCCTGCGGTTCGACCTCGCCTATGTGGTGGAGACCCGCCCCGGCCAGGCGCTCCATTCGCTGTCGTGTCTCCTCGAAGCGCCAGCCGAAGCCGCCTGCCACCACCAGCGGCGGGCGGTGGCGCATCTCCGCCCAGGCCTCGAGCAGGGTCTCCAGGTTCTTGCGCGGCTCGATGGTCCCCACGAAGAGCAGGAAGCGCTCGGGCAGGCGCAGCCGTGCTTTGACCAGCTGGGTGCGCTCGGAGTCGAGGGGCCGGAAGCGCGGATTTACGCCTTCGGGGATCACCTCCAGGCGCGGCTCAGGGATTCCGAAGATGGCCTGCGCGTCGGCGGCTGTGTTGCGGGAGACGCAGATGACGGTGTGGGCGCGCTCCAGCGAGCGGGGCACCACCAGCCGGGTGCTGAGCGGCTGTCCGCCAGGGAACCACTCCGGGTGCAGGTAGATGGCGAGGTCGTGGACGGTGATCACGGCAGGGGCGCCGGGGTCCGCCAGCGGCATCTGCCCGGCGGGGCCGAAGTAGACGCCGGGTCTCTGGCGCCTGACCCGCCGCGGCCACATCCAGTGCCTGCCCACCAGCCGCGCGGCCGGGATCTCGCGCAGGGCCAGCCGCGCCGACTTGAGCGGCGCCTCGACGCCCGGCGGCACCCACAGCGTGAGGCGGTGGCCGGGCCGGGTGGCCAGCATGGCGCTGAGGATCTCCCGCGTGTAGGTGCCGACGCCGGCATGCGGCCGGGCCAGCCCCGACCCGTCGACGGCGACGTGCAAGCCTGTCGGAGCGGTTACCGCAGGTAGAGCTGGTTGCGCTTCAGGACCTCGAACTGCTCGAGGGCGGTGCCGGTGCCCCGGACCACGCAGGTCTGCGGCTGGTCGGCCACGATGGCGGGGATGCCCGTGTGCATCGAGAGGTAGCGGTCCATGCCCCGGAGCTGGGCCCCGCCCCCGGTCAGCACGATGCCCCGCTCGTGGATGTCGGCGGCCAGCTCTGGCGGGGTCTGCTCGAGGACGTCGCGCACGGCGGAGACGATCACGGTCAGCGTTTCCTGGAGGGCGTCGGTGATCTCGCCAGAGGTCACGACCACGTTCTTGGGCAGGCCAGAAACGAGGTCGCGTCCCTTGACCTCCATGCTCAAGGGCTCGCGCGGCGCCACCGCGGCCCCGACCCCGATCTTGATCTCCTCGGCGGTGCGCTCACCGATCAGCAGGTTGTGGCGGCGCTTGAGGTACGCCATCACCGCCTCGTCCAGCCGGTTGCCGCCGCTGCGCACCGAGTGCGCGACGACCATGCCGCTGAGCGAGATCACGGCGATCTCGGTCGTGCCGCCGCCGATGTCGCAGACAGCATTCCCGCGGGGCTCGCTGATGGGCAGCCCGGCACCGATGGCGGCGGCCACCGGCTCGTCGATCAGCCAGGCCTGGCGAGCGCCGGCGCTGATGGCAGCCTCGGTCACCGCCCTCCTTTCGACGCTGGTCACGCCGGAGGGAACGCAGATCATGATCTCGGGCTTGAACAGGCGGTTGCGGCCCTGGACCTTGCCGATGAAGTAGTGGAGCATGCCCTCGGTCACCACGAAGTCGGCGATCACGCCGTCACGGATGGGACGCACGACCTGGATCGTCTCGGGGGTGCGGCCGACCATCTCAAAGGCCTGGCCGCCCACCGCCAGGATGCGGGTGCCGTCGCGGTTGACCGCGACCAGGCTGGGCTCGTTCACCACTATGCCCTCGCCGCGCACGTAGATCAGCACCGTGCTGGTGCCCAGGTCGATGCCGATCTTCTTGCTCAGCATCTATTCATAACTGCGGTCGGTGGCGGGCGTGCCCTTTTTGTGGTGGGGCTTGCGCCGTTCGATGCGGGCGCCGATCTCGCTCAGCTTGCCGGCCAGGTCCTGGTAGCCGCGGTCCACGTGCCACGCATGGTGCAGCTCCGTGACGCCCTTGGCGCAGAGCGCGGCGATGACCAGAGCGGCGCCGGAGCGGATGTCTGGGACGACGACGTCGGTTCCGTGGAGCTCAGATGGACCGTGGACGAAGCATGTCCGGCCCTGGACGCGGATGCGCGCCCCCATGCGCATCAGCTCGGGGACGTGCTGATAGCGGTTCTCGAACAGGTACTCGGAGATCACCGATTCGCCGTGGGCCTGGGTCATCAGCGCCAGGTACTGGGCCTGGAGGTCGGTGGGAAAGCCGGGGTGCACCCAGGTACCCATGTCGACCGGCTTGAGCGGCGATCGTCTTAGGCGGCGAACGCGGAACTCGCCCTCGCCGATTTCGATCTCGACCCCCGCCTCCTCCAGCTTGAGGAGGACCTGGCGCAGGTCCTCGGGCGGGCTGCATTCCAGCGTGACGTCGCCACCGGTGGCGGCCACGGCGATGGCGTAGGTGCCGGCCTCCAGGTAGTCGGGGATGACCTGGTGCTCCGCGCCCTGCAGGCGCGGGACACCCTCGATCACGAGCTCGTCGGTGCCGATGCCGTGGATCTGGGCGCCCATCTTGACCAGGAAGCGCGCCAGGTCCTGCACGTGGGGCTCGCGGGCGGCGTTGAAGATCTCGGTGCGGCCCTCGGCCAGGGCGCCGGCCAGGATGATGTTCTCAGTGCCGGTCACCGTGGGCAGGTCGAAGACCACCCGGGCGCCCTTCAGGTGGCGGGCGCGGGCCACGAAATCGGTCTTGGTCTCGTGGATCTCGGCGCCCATGGCGCGCAGGCCGCGGATGTGCTGCTCGACCCTTCTTGCTCCAATCTCATCCCCGCCCGGCTTGGGCAGGCGCGCGGCGCCGGTCCGGCTGAGCAGCGCGCCCAGGAGCACGATCGAAGCCCGCATGCGCTTGCCCAGCTCGTCGGGGACCTGGCTGGTCAGCTGGGGCGCGCTGATGGAGAGCGAACCCCCGCCCAGGGCCCGGGTGCGCCCGCCGAGCGTGTGGATGATGTCCCGCATGAGGTCGGTGTCGGCTACCTCGGGGACGTTGTGGAGGCGCACCGGCTGGTCGGTGAGTAGGGCCGCGGCCATGATCGGCAGAGAGGCGTTCTTGGCGCCGCTGATGCAGACCCGGCCGGTGAGAGGCCGGCCGCCCTCGACATAGAGCACGGTGTCGCGCTGGCGGTGGAGGTGCTTGCGTGCCGGCACGGGCTCTCTAGGCTAGCCGCGCACCAACGCTGCTCGCTGCCGGCAGCGAGCAGCCTTCGAGGTTACGAAGCGCGCTTTCTGCCGGCTGGGTGTCGCCTCAGGCACGCTCCGACCTGCGCCGGAATCACCCCCGGATTCCCGAGTACGTCGGCCGCGGTGTAACGCAGGATCGTGCAGCCGGCGCCGAGGATCAGGTTCTGGCGCCGGCTGTCTTCTGCCAGCGAATTGGCGTGATGCCGGCCGTCGTACTCGATCACCAGCCGCTGATCGGGGTAGAAGAGGTCGACGCGTGCCACCCATTTGCCCGCGCGGTCGTAAATCGGTGCCTGGGCCTGCGGGCGCGGCAACCCCGCTCTGGTCAGAACCATGCGAAGCAGGGACTCCATGCGCGATTGGCTCGCCGGCTCCACCAAGGGTGTGATGCGGCGCAGAGCGGCGGTCCGCCGGCCGCCGGCTGCGGCGAAACGTTCCAGACTTTCGCGGTCCAGCACGCCAGCGTGGAGCGCCATGTCGGCAATCGCCACCGCTTCTGCCGGGGGCAGCGCGCGCGCCAAATCCGCGAGGGTTCGACAGATTGACGTCGCCGGCAGCTGGCGCCTGACTACGACATCGCTGTTCGGGAGGTCGGAACGTCGGATCGCAAGTCCGGCCCGGGCAGAAACCCCGGCACCGTGCGGCACCGTCACCTCGATTGGTCGTGTGGGCGGCACGTCCAGTCCATGCAGCCAGGCAGCCGTGTGGCCGGAGAATGCCGCCCCCTGCGGCAACCGAAGACGCGCCGCCTTCAGCAGCAGTAGAGGATCAACGGGAATAGCCGAGCTGGAATACGTGCGTGGGCCCAGACGCCGCCAACCGGCACCCCTCAAGCGCCCTTTTGTGAGCCCGGCGCGGCGCCCCTGCTCGAACGTGAACGGCTCTTCGGGCTGAATCACGCCCAAAGCCTGACCGGTGCGCGACGCACGGGGAACTCAGCCTGTTAATCAGCCGCCCCGGCGCATCCGCGCCACCCGCAGGCGGGCCTCGGCCATGGCCAGGGCCGCCTCCATGTCCAGTTTCTCTTGAGAGGTCAGCTCGCGCGCCGCCGACAGGCGGTCCTGCGCCTCCTTCCGTGCCTGCTCTGCGCGCTCTACCGATATGTCTTCGGCCCGCTCCGCCACGTCGGCCAGGATGGTGACCCGGTCGGGCAACACCTCCATGAACCCGCCCCCAACGAAGATCTCCTCCCGCTTCCCCTCGGCGTCGATGCGCAGCGGCCCGGGCGCCAAGGTCGTCAGGAGGGGCGCGTGACCGGACAGGATGCCCAGCTCCCCATCCCCACCCGTGGCCAGCACGAAGTCGGCGTCACCCTCGAACAGCGAAGCCTCGACCGACACCACGCGCAGCGCAAAAGCCATCAGGTGGCGCTCCCGGCCCGAACGCGGTATCTCTGGCGCTCATGCGGGCCGATCTCAGGTTCAGCGTGTGCGCTTCTCGGTCGCGCAGCCTCGGCTGCGCTCCCTGCGATGCTCGGCGCTTCAGCCGAGCTCGACGCACCTGACCGCCAGATACCCTCGCGCCGGACCGAGATCGCCACCTCTCAGGCGTTCTCCTTGGCCAGCCGCTCGCCCTGCTCGCGCGCCTCCTCGATGTTGCCGACCATGTAGAAGGCCTGCTCGGGCAGGTCGTCGTGCTTGCCCTCCAGGATCTCCAGGAAGCCCTGCACGGTCTCCTTGACGGGCACATACCGACCCTGGCGGCCCGTGAAGCGCTCGGCCACGAAGTTCGGCTGCGACAAGAAGCGCTGGATCTTGCGCGCCCGCGCCACGATCGTCTTGTCGTCTTCGGACAGCTCCTCGATGCCGAGAATGGCGATGATGTCCTGCAGCTCCTTGTAGCGCTGCATCGTGCGCTTCACACCCTGCGCGGCCTCGTAGTGGTCGCGCCCCACCACCCGCGGATCCAGGAAGCGCGACGTCGAGTCCAGCGGGTTGATGGCCGGATAGATCCCGATCTCCGTTAGCGCCCGGTCCAGCGTGACGATGGCGCCCAGGTGCGCGAAGGTGGTCTGGATGGCGGGGTCGGTCATGTCGTCGGCGGGCACGTAGATCGCCTGCACGGACGTGATCGAACCCTTCTTCGTCGACGTGATCCGTTCTTGCAATGCGCCCATCTCGGTCGCCAGCGTGGGCTGGTAACCGACCGCGGACGGCATGCGTCCGAGCAGCGCCGACACCTCGGAGCCCGCCAGCATGTAGCGAAAGATGTTGTCGATGAAGAGCAGCACGTCCGCGCCCTCGGTGTCGCGGAAGTACTCCGCCATCGTCAACCCCGAAAGCGCCACGCGGGCGCGCGCGCCCGGCGGCTCGTTCATCTGGCCGAACACCAGCGTCGTCTTGTCAAGCACGTTGGCGTCCGACATCTCGTGCCACATGTCGTTGCCTTCGCGCGTGCGCTCGCCCACGCCGGCGAAAACCGAGCGGCCCTTGTGCTCGTGCGCGATGTTGCGGATCAGCTCCTGCACGATCACGGTCTTGCCGGTGCCGGCGCCCCCGAACAGCCCGATCTTGGAGCCCTTCACGAACGTGCAGATGAGGTCGATGACCTTGATGCCCGTTTCCAGGATCTCGAACGCCACCTGCTGGTCTTCCAGGGTCGGCGCCGGGCGGTGGATCGGCCAGCGCTCGGTGTCCTCGGGCGCCGGTTCGTCGTCGATCGCGTTCCCGATCACGTTGAAGAGGCGGCCCAGCGTCTCCACGCCCACCGGCACCGTGATCGGCTGACCGGTGCGCCGGACCTGGTCGCCGCGCCGGAAACCGTCGGTCGAGTCCATGGCGATACAGCGCACGGCGTTGTCGCCGATCTCCTGCTCGACCTCCATGACGACCTCGCGGCCGTCGCGACCTTTGACGATGATGGCCTCGTAGATCTCGGGCAGCTCGCCGGCCGGGAACTCGACGTCGACCACCGCGCCGATCACCTGCGAGACCTGCCCGACGGCCGTGCTCTTCTTGCGTTCCTTGGTCTTCGCCATTCAGCTGCTCCTTACGTCGTGGCCCGCAGCGCCTCGGCGCCGCCCACGATCTCCATGAGTTCGGTGGTGATGGTGGCCTGACGCACCTTGTTCATGAGCAGCGTCAGGTCCTTGATGAAATCGCCCGCGGCGTTGGTCGCGTTCTGCATCGCGATCATCTGCGCGGAATAGAAG
>DASUVY010000063.1:0-59885 GCA_036378695.1 Candidatus Dormiibacterota bacterium | reverse complement strand
TGCACAAGCAGAAGTCGGCCGAACGGGGTGAGCATCGCCCTACGATGTGCCATCGAGAGCCTCCTGTCAGGGTCGGTTTGAGCAACTCAACCCCACAGGAAGGCTCTCGCCTTGTCAATGACCTACTCGGGAAGTACACCTCGTGCGCGGCTGCCCCCCCGGTTCCGGACCCTCATTCGCCCGCCCATGACCGCCGCCGAGCTGATCGCCGCCATCGGCACATTGCCGCCGGCGCGGAAGCTGCCGGCGGCGGCGCCGATCGCCGCTGCCGTCGAGGTCGCAGGCATCGAAGTCGCGACCACTGGCGATCTGCCCGAGCCGCGGCTGCGGAGAGCCTGGCGTGAGCGCCATCGAGGCGCCGCTCCACTGGTGCTGCTGACCGACGGCGGCGATTCGGCACTGACGGCGCTCGGGCCTGCCGACGCCGACGGCCCCCTACGGCAGGTGGACAGCCGCGCCCTCGAGGTGGTCCTCCGGCGCATCTCCACGCTCCCGCGCCTGGAGGCGGTCCGCGAGCTGGCGGCGGAGCTGGAGCGGCTCGACCAGGCGGGGATCCCCGGCCTCCGCCTCCGCGACCTGCTCACCCTCCACACCCTCGATGTCCGGCTGCGGAACAACACGACGAGATGGAGTGAGGCCACCGAGCTGGCCGGTCGCGTCGCCGCGGCAGGCGACTGGCGCGCGCTCGTCACGGGCTTCGGCTACTCGGTGGAGCGCCGCCAGCTGCGAGGCCACCTCCTCCGCTTCTCCGGCCGTCCGGTCGCGGTCGTGCATCCGAAGGCCGACCCTTCGGAGTTCGCAAAGTTGGATGCCGACGGCCGGCCGCCCGAGGGTGTACTCCTCAACGACTGCGACGCCGAGAACGTGACCTACGGTCTGCTCGCCTCAGGCGCCCGGCTCCGGCTCTTCGACTTCAGCCGCGGTGCCGGAACGACCTCGCGATACATCGATCTCGACGCCTCAGCGCTCAGACCCGACGACCGCCCCCTGCTGGCACTGGTGGCGCCGCCCTATTTGGCCGAGAGCGGTTTCGCGGCCCTGGTCGCGGAAGCGGCCGCCTTCGGTGCGGCCCTGCGCAAGCGGCTCGACGAGCGCATCCGACAGGGGGCCTTCCCGGCGCTGGCCCGCGGGATGGAGGCGTGGGCGCGGTCGGAGGGCCTCGACCTGGGCGACCCCGACGTGCTCGAGGAGCTCGAGAAGGCTGCGCTGACCCTTCTCTTTCGCCTCCTCTTCCTCCTCTTCGCGGAGAGTTCGCGCTACCTGCCCATGGACAACCGCGCCTACGAGCAGGCGTCGGTCACCGCGCTGGTTCGCGAAGCGGCCGAGCTGCGCCCGCGGCTGGGCGCTCGATCGACCTCCTTCTGGGACCGCATCCAGGTCCTGGTCCGAGCGATGCGAACGGGGAACCCGGCTTGGAGGGTGCCCGCCTACAACGGCGCGCTTTTCGCCGGCGACGGCTTCGAGGGCGCGCGCACGCTGGAGCGAATGTCGATCGCCGACCCCGACTTCGCCGACGTCCTGATCGCGGTCGGGCAGGACCCGGACGCTGGAGTCGGCGTCGACTACTCGACGCTCGAGATCGGCCACCTCGGCCACATCTACGAGTCGCTGCTCTCGCTGCGGCTGGCGCCGGCGCAGAGGGACGTGGTCTACGAAGCCCGAGAGGACCGCTACCGGCCGGCGCGGCCGGGCGAAACCGCCGATGTCGCGGCGGGCTCGCTGATGTGGTCGACCAACGAGGGCGGACGGAAGTCGGGCGGCGTCTACTACACGCGCACCGAGCTGGTCCATCACCTCGTGCAGCACTCCGTCGTGCCCGCGTTCGAGCGCCACCTCGACCAGGTCCGACGGCTCGCGGAGCGGGACGCGGCCGCGGCCGCCCGCCACCTGCTGTCCTTCGCGGTCGTCGACCCGGCCTGCGGGAGCGCGCACTTCCTGGTCGAAGTGGTCAAGGTGCTCGCCGACCGCACCGTCGGCTTCCTGGCCGAGCAGCCGCTCCCCGAGATCACCGAAGCGGTTGCGCGTCTACGTGCGGGAGCATTGGTGGGGTCCGTCGTCGAGGACGCGGTGCTGATCGGACGGCTCGTCCTTAAGCATTGCGTGTACGGCGTCGACGTCAGCACGATGGGCGCCGAGGTCGCCAAGCTCTCGCTCTGGCTGGCGTCGTTCGTGCCCGGGCTGAGCCTCGCCTACCTCGACGGAAACCTCAAGGTCGGCAACTCGCTCATCGGGGTGGTCCGCGTCGAGTCGGTGGGCAACGGCAAGTATGTGGCCGCCGATTGGGCCTCATCGCTGCGGGCGGCCGCGGTCGCGGCAGCCCGCGCCGCCGACATCGAGGACCGCAACCCCGACGAGGTCGAGGAGAGCCGCCGCGCCGGGGCCGACGCCGCCACCGCGGCGCGGGCGGCCGCGAAGGTGTTCAACCTCTGGACGGCCGAGGCCTTCGGCGTCAAAGGGGCGCGAGCGGAGGTCGACGCCTGGGCGGGCGAGCTGGTCGCCGGCCGCCGCGAGTCGCGGTTGCAGGCAGCCGCCGACGCGGCCGCCGCCGAGCACCGCTTCCTCCACTGGCCGGTCGCGTTCCCACGCGTCTTCGACCGCGAGGACATGGGCTTCGACGCGGTGGTCGGCAACCCGCCCTGGAACGAAGTCACGATCGAGGAGCTGGCCTTCTATGCGCTCTTCGCGCCCGGACTTCGTGGCCTGCCCGACCGCGACCGCGGGCCCGCGACCGAGCGCCTGCTGTCGGAGCGGCCCGAGCTGAAAGAGCGCCTGCGCGAGGCGCAAGAGCAGGCGGCCCAGCAGCGCCGCTATCTCGCCGCCGGCGAGTACGCGCCGATGGCGGGCGACCCCGATCTCTACAAGTACTTTTGCCAGCGCTACGGTCGGCTGCTCCGGGAGGGAGGCGAGCTTGGCGTAGTGCTGCCGCGCTCCGCCTTCGTGGCGGACGGCTCGACCGGCTTCCGAGACTGGCTGTTCGAGAAGACGACATGCCATCGCCTCGACTTCCTGCTTAACACGGGGCGGTGGGCCTTCGACTCAGAACCGCGCTACACGGTCGGCCTCGTCGCGAGCGAGGCGACACGTGCCGAAGAGGACCACCGCGTACGAGTAGCGGGAGTGGCGGCTTCGCTCGAAGCCTGGCAGCGCCAGGCAGGATCGCCCGGCGTTCCGCTGCCTCCAGCCGCGTACGGGCCCGGGCGGATGGTGCCGCTCGTCCGTGACCAGGCCGAGGCCGACCTGCTGGCACGGCTGCGCCGGGGCGATCCCTTCCCGCTCGGACCCGGGGGCCGATGGCGGTGCTTCGGCGTCGCTGAGCTCCACGAGACCAACGATGCCGTCCTATGGCGGGGAGCGACCGAAGGCGCGCCGCTCTGGAAGGGCGAGAGCTTCGACCAGTACGCCCCCAACGGCCTGGAGGCGCGGGTCTGCCCGCTCTCGGAGGCGGTCCTGCGGAAGATCCGCAAGCCGCGGCCGGGTGGCGGTTCGCTGGTCGCCGATGTGGCCTCAGTCGAGGACCGCCGGCGGGCGGTACTCCGGGAGCTCGACCGCGCCCGCGTCGCCTTCCGCGACGTCACCCGCGCGACCGACTCGCGGACCGTGCGCGCGTGCCTCGTGCCGCCACGGACCCTGCTGACGAACACGGGCCCGTACCTGGCCTTCTCTGTGGGAGACCCTGCCGACCAAGCGGCGTGCCTCGCCGTCATGAACAGCCTGCCCCTCGACTGGCAGGCGCGCCGTTTTGTCGAGACCCACCTCAACTTCTTCGTTCTCGAAGGGCTCCGATTGCCGCCACTCGATGATGCGACCTACGAGACGATTGCGCGCGCTGCCGCTCGGCTCTCCTGCGTCGACGAGCGCTTCGTGGACTTCGCCGCCGAAGCCGGATCGGAGGTCGGTGAGCTCGAGGACTCGAGGCGCGAGCGGCTGCGGATCGAGATCGACGCGCGTGTCGCGCGCGCGTGGGAGCTCACGCCCGAGGACTTGACCGTGCTCTTCCGCGACTTCACGCTGGACGCCATGCCCGCCGGCTACCGCACGCGGCTCCTGGAACGCCTGGCCGAGCTCTAGTTGCCCGCCCGCCCGCAGCTGGTCGACAACCTCGACGACGGCGTCACGCACGCCGCCGCGCTCGAGTTCCTCAACGGTGACTTCCCGAAGCAGCACCCGCTGTCGGTGGCGACGGGCTACGTCAACATCGGCGGCCTCCAGCAGCTGGCGGCGATCACTGAGGGCCGCGCCGTCCGGCTCCTGCTCGGCGCCGCCCCCGACCCCGGCCTCCGCGCCGACCTCCCACTCACCCGATTCGAGCTCGCATTGGCGCGGCTTGCGGAGGAGCGCGACCTGGCCCGGTTCCCTCCCAGCCGTGCCGCCGCCGCGCTAGCGGCGGTCGAGGCTTGGATCAACCGGCAGGACGTCGACGTGCGTCGCTACCTGACACAGTTCCTCCACGGCAAGGCGTACCTCTTCGGCGACTCCGACGACGGCCGCGCCGCCCTCGTGACCTCCGCCAACCTCACCTTTTCGGGGCTGTACAGGAACCTCGAGCTCGGGCTCGTCCACTACGACCCCATGCCGGTCTCGGCGGCCATCGCCTGGTTCGACCGGCTCTGGGCGGAGGCCGACGACTTCAAGGCTCAGCTTCTCGACCTCCTATTCCCCGATCCTGGCCTGCTCGACCCCCACACCGTCTACCTCCGCGCCCTGCTCGAGCTCTACCGCGAGGAGTTGGAGGCGCAGCGCGACGGACCGCCGCCCTCGGCGGTGCAGCTTGCGCCCTTCCAGCGCGACGGCTACGAGCGGGCGCGAGCCATCCTCAACCGCTTCCACGGCGTCATCTACGCCGACGGTGTCGGCACGGGCAAGACCGAAGTCGGCCTCGCGTTCGTCGAGGAGTACGCGCTGCGCAAGGGCCAGCACGTGCTGATCGTCTGTCCGGCGCAGCTGAAGAGGAACTGGTCTGAGCGCCTGCACCAGGCGCGTCTCCCGGCCGAGGTGATCAGCTACCAGGAGCTGGCGAGCGACGAACAGCTGGCGCCTGAGGCTCGTAATCGCCGGCGCGTGCTGAGCAGTGACAAGGACAGCTACCGGCTGGTGATCGTCGACGAGGGGCACGCGCTGCGGACTGCGGGCACGACCTGGTACCGGGCGATGGAGCGGCTGCTGGGCGGCGAGCGCAAGGATCTCGTCCTGCTCACCGCGACCCCGATAAACAACGGCCTCTGGGACCTCTTCAACCTGGTCATGGTGTTCGCCCGGCACGACCGCGCCTTCGCGGCAGCCGGCATTCCATCGGTGCGAGCGCTCTTCCTGCGCGCGGGCGCCAATCACAAGGACCCCGAGAACCTGAACCCGGACGTTCTCTTCCCGCTCGCCGACCTGGTCTCCGTTCGGCGCGACCGCCGGTTCATCGAAGAGCGCTATCCCGGCGCCGTCTTCCCCGACGGCACCCCCGTGCGCTTCCCCGCGCCCGATCCCGAGACCGAGCGCTACGACCTCGACACCGCGCATGCCGGGCTCTTCGAGGAGATCACAGACGGCATCGCGTCGCTGACGATGGCGCGTTACCGGCCCACCGCCTACCTGGTGGGCGTGGCCGAGGCTTCGGAGGAGGCAACGCTCGCCGCCCTGTTGCAGTCGGCCGTGCTCAAGCGCTTCGAGTCCTGCTGGTGGGCGTGCCTGAAGACGGTGGAGCGGATGATCGCCGCTCACGACGCCTTCCTCGAGGCCTGGGACCTGGGCAGCGTCCCCTCACGCGAGGCGCTGCGCGACGCAGCCCGGGCCGAGATCGACGACTCGGGCATGGCGGGCTGGGTCGAGCAGCGGCTCGAGACCGATCCTGAGGCGGTGCCTGTCGCTGCCTTCCGCCCCGAGTACCGCGCGGAAGTCGCCGCGGACCGCGAGAGCCTCGCGCGCATCCGCTCCCGGCTCGAAGGCCTTGACGCCGCCACCGATCCCAAGCTCGCCCTGCTCCGGCGGTTGCTCGAGACGTCCCCGTCGCAAAAGGTGGCGATGTTCGCAAGCTTCGGCGACACCATCGAGTACCTCGACGGGCACCTGCCGGGGGAGGTCTCGGGCCGGTCTCGGGTGACCGTGATCGGCGGAGCGACCGACCCCGACCAGCGCCTGACGGCGCTCGGCCGCTTCTGCCCCGACACAGTGGTGCGTGATGGCTATGTTCCGCCCGACGGCGAGGTCGACCTTCTGCTCTCGACGGACGTGCTTTCCGAGGGCCAGAACCTGCAGCAGGCGGGCCAGGTCATCAGCTACGACATGCCCTGGAACCCGCAGCGCGTGGTCCAGCGGTACGGGCGGGTGATCCGGCTCAAGAGCCCGCACGCGCGCGTGCGGCTGACCACCATGCTGCCGGTCCCCGGCGAACTGGAGGCGCTGCTCGGCATAGAGGCGACGATCCGGCGCAAGATCCTCTCCGCCAGCGTCTTCGGCATGGACGCCGAAGTGGTCGAAGGAGCGGCGCTCGAGGAGCTGCGCGCCTATGCCGACCGACTCGCCGGTGGCGATCCGGAGCTCCTGGAGCAGGACCAGTCGACGGGCGGGGGCGCCTTCGCCGGCGAGGAGCTGAGGGCGGAGCTGATGCGAGCGATCTCCGAGGGCGAGCTGGCGAGGCTGGAGCACCTGCCCTGGGGCGTCGGCGCAGCCTTCCAGCAGGGGCCCGGGATCCCATCCCGAGGCGCGAGCGGCATCTTCTTCGCCTGCCGCGCCCAGGGCCGCCGCTATTGGCGCTACGTCGAAGCCGGCGGCGAGGTCGTATCCGAGGAAGCGGACATTCTCCGCCGGATCAACCCCGGCGCCGCTCCCCGCGCGGAGCCCGAGGGGATCGATCTCGAAGGCGCCTGGGGGGTCGCGGCCACATCGGTCGTCGCGGAACACAACCGGCTCGCGGATCCGCGAGCCGAGGCGGAACGCCTGGGACCCGCTCAGAGGTGGGCGCTCGACCTCCTCCAGGACCCGGGAGTGGCGCTCCCAGAGGGCGCCGACCGAGCCTACGACGCGCTCTCGGTCGAGCGCAGCTCGACGGTTCGCCAGGCGCTGGTGGGCGTCCGCGACGATCTGCAGAAGGGCGGCATCTCGCGAGAAGACGCGGCGCGTCGCATCGTGACGGTGGTGGACGAGTTCGGGTTGCACGGCGTGCCGCCGCCGCCGCCGCTCGAGGTGATCACTGAGGACGAGATCGGCGTCGTCTGCTGGATGATCGTGCTGCCTTTATCAAATTGATGAGGAGCTAGACGAGGCATGAAAGACGCGCAGCAGCCGAATCTCGTGACGTTGGGGACGCTGCTCACACTCGGTCCAGCGGCTGTCCAGCGGCGGTCCTTCTGCGCGTACCGCTCCGCCTACCCGTGATCGAGGGGGCCCTTGAGCCCCCAGGGGCCCTAGGCGCACGTAGCCCTGGCACGCAGATGAATGGCGGCGCGGCCCCTTGACAACGCCGGCGTGTTGGCTTATTCTGTCAACTTGTGATGAATACCCAACTCGACACCGGTTCACCGTCTGGCACACTCAGCGCGGCCGCCGACAAGAACGACATCGAGATTCTGGTCAGCTACAACGGGGTAGCTCGTCAGGTCGAGGTTCAGCTCACCGAGACCGTCGGCTCCGTACTGAAGCGTGCGATCGCCTTGTTTGGCGTGACCCACCAGCCTCACCTGCTCGGCTTGTTCACCGCCGGCAACGCTGAGTTGAGCGACGCCTCAAAGGTGCGTGCGGCGGGGCTCACGGAGGGCGTGACCGTTTATCTGAGGCCAAGCTCCGTCCGGGGCGGCAATGATTCGCGTAGGTTCGGGCGTTAAGACGCGGACCCTCGCGACACTGCGCCACTGTGGCGCTGGCAAGCGAGAGTGTGTGATCTGGTGGATAGGGCCGGTCGACCAGCCGGCCCTAATTCGTGACATCGTTCACCCCGCACACCAAGCTGGATACAGCTCATACGAGATCGACCAGCAGTGGCTGCACACCTACTGGATGGAGCTCGACAAGAAGCGACTGAGTATTCGGGCTCAACTTCACACGCACGCGGGAGCAGCATTTCATTCGAAGACCGACGATGAGTATGCGGTTGTCTACACGACCGGCTTCTTGAGCATTGTGCTTCCACGATTCGCCCTCGAGAGCACTTGTTTCGACAGTGCCTATGTTGCAGAACTGATGCCAAACGGAGCGTTTGAGCAGGTTTCGCTTGAGAGCCGGCTGGACATCGATGACTAGCACCCGTCTGGAATGTATGGACAGAACGCTGCTGCTAGTCCATGCGCTACTCGGCGCGAAGTTGCAAGACCACCTTATCGATCGTGCACTCGCTGGAACGTCTGTAGTTCTCGTCGCCGACGCGTCCAACGTCGAGTCGCACGCAGGCCAGTCAGCAGTTGTCATCACCGCTCAACTACTTCTCGAGATGGGTGTTCAAGTGCAGCTGGCTTTGCCGGACAAAGTTGCGATCGGTCAGCAACCACCGCTCGAGGGGACCTACCTCCGCGAGTCATTGATCGCTTATGGTGCCGATGTCATCCCTGGTTCAGTAGCTACGGTCGGCGCGCCCCACTCGTCAAGCATCACCGTAGTGTTTGGCGATTCGGACTTGCCTTCCGGCTCGGTGAATGGCTGGCGGATCGCCGGTTCCGCTATGGGCGCCACGATGTCATCGCTCGACAGCATTGCACCACGCTGGCGTGGTGACGGCGTGCTTGGTCCCGGTTTGGCAGCTGTCTTCTGCGCATCGGAGGTTTTCAGGCGAGTCGTCAGGGCTCTCGGGAGTATGGTCGGCATGCACCCAGCGATCGCCGAAGTCCTCGAGTCCAGCGAGCAGGCGAGTTTTGAATTTCCGTGGAGCACACCACGAGGGCATTTGGGACTCGACCTGGGCCACGTCGACGTCGTGTCGGGCGGGGCAATTACGACGGCGATGATCCATTTGCTTTTGCGGTCTCAAGCCTCCGGATCGTTGCGTGTATATGAGCCGCAGGTTTTCGAAAAGAGCAATTTGAACCGCTACCCGTTATTTCGTGGCCGCGATGTAGGGACATTGAAGGCGATCCACCTGGCCCGCTGGTCGACCCCGATGCTCACGATCAGTCCTGAGCCAAAATCGTTCGGACCCCTTACGGCGAACTGTGGGACCGTCGCACCCACCGTCGTGGTCGGAGCGGATGATATAGGTGTCCGCTGGTTTGCCCAAGGGCTGAATCCGGATCTCTTGGTCGTAGGTGCAACGGCCGATTTTATGATCCTGGTTTCTCGACATCGCCAAGCTGAACCATGCGCTCGTTGCCTGCATCCTGTCGACGACGGTATCAGAGCGAACATTCCGACCGTGTCGTTCGTGTCCTATTTGGCTGGTCTCGCCGCTTCGTGGTTTCTGCTTAGTACCGCGGCAGGCCAGGCACAACCCGGTCAGGCGTGGGCGGCATGGCCGCTCCGTGTGGATCTTCCTACCTGGCAGGTGCCTCAGTCCATTACGCGAGATCCTGGATGTAGGTTGTGCGGCAAGGTCGGGTGAAAGCAGCCGTGCCGCCAAAGAGTGAGTCGATTCCCGGCGCAAGTGCGGGGCGCGAACTTTAGGGCATCGACACACAGGGTCAGCAAGCGCTAGTATTCGCCGTGCTTGGGGTGGGTCCCCAACCCGACTTCGCATGAGGAGGACGTAGGTGCCGACCGATTCGCTGGCCATGCGACGCTTCGGAGAAAGGATCCGTCACCTTCGGAACAGTGCGAAGAAGACGCAGCGGGAGCTGTCAGCTGCTGCCGGGATCGATTACACGTACCTCTCCAAACTCGAGAACGGCAGGGGCGAGCCGCCGGCTGAAGCAACCATAAGGCGGCTGGCCTCCGAGCTCAACGCGGACCCGCAGGAGCTGCTAGCCCTAGCGCTGAAGATGCCCCGCGGACTAAGGGATCGGGCAGCAAGCGATCCTCAGCTCGCAATCCTCTTAACGAGGCTGCCAACGATGAGTCGCACCGAGCTTCGGTCCGTATACCGCGCTGCTGGGATCCAGCAGCCGAGCAGCACCATTCGGAAGTCGGCATCGGGCTCGCCCGGGGCGTGAGTTGCGGTGTCTTTGTCGCGGCCGGCCTAGAAGTGTCGGCCCTTTTCCGCCAAATCCTCATTGCCGGCTCGGTACGATCGGAACATCCCGGTCGCTTGGTGCGTTATGGAGATGGAAGGTAACGATGCGATCACGCAAGAGGGCTCCTCAGGGCAATACCGCGACTGAGTGGCGGCCGGCGACCTCACCTGGAATCAGGCAACCTTCCGTGCCTCCTGAGTTCCGCTCCTACACGACCCCACGCGTTGTCGAGCCAAAGCCGCGACCGCCTTCCCAGCCGGCGCCTGAGCCGAAGCGCGGCCCCGAGCCTTCGTGAAGACCGAATCAGACCGCTTCGCCCCACCGATCAGCAATGAGTTCCCACGCATAGAGCAGACGACCCATGTAGTCCCTAGCGAGGGTGACCTCCACTTGGGACTCGTGGTATAGCGACAGAGATTCGCTCTCGACGAAGACATCTTTCATCAAGTCAAGAGTCCGGGTGTCTGTTGTGGGTGGGGTGTCGCCAGGTGGTGAAATCGGCTTGGGAGCCACCAATGGTCCCTTTGCCAGTGCCTCGTGCACCGCGTTGAATGCCTCGTGGAGTTGCATCTCCTCCGCGTAGAGGCTGTACAGCCGCCACATCGCACGCTCGGTGTCCCTGTTAGCAAACTCAACGAAGTCGAGGCCAATTTCCTGCCTAGCTTCGACTCGGCCGATGGGATGACCATGATAGAACAGCTCTGTACCAAGTTTCTTAATCACTTCTTCGGCCTTGGCGGTGGTCTTGGACTTCCTGAGCGTCAGCATCTTGCGTGCCAGCATTTGGCCCTGTTGGCTCGTGCGCCAGACGGCACCCAGCGCAAGCGGGTGTACGGCCTCAGGTAGTAGCCGGATATCTCCGGTAACATCGACCGGTTCGCTGTTCTGATCCTTGAGCCATCTCACGTACCCCGCCACGTCCTCTACCTGTATCTGTCCTTCAATCCCGTCCTCCGGGCGGCGGTATTGGGGTTCAAGCGACGGGTCGATTGGGCCAAGCGTGCCCATGCGGTGCATGACTATTCGTTCAGCCCCCAATGCCGTCAACGTAGCAGCGCTGTAGCACCAATGGGGTACAAGCACGTCAATGTCATCGGAATAATCCCGCATGAGTGTCATCAGGCGCCATGGGACAGTGATATCGCCACCGCCCGAGTGGATGAACAAGTCAAGGCGGAGCTTGGCTTTAGAAACCGCAGCCACTTCCTCCAATTGCCGGTGGATACGCGTAATGACATCGAAGCGCATGTCGAGACCCCAGTTCGGCCTCGTCGACGTTACATAACTAATCAAGCGTCGACCGCCCCTCACTGAAGACAGATCTCGGAGTGCTTCGCGACGCTTGTCCCAAAGGCTCCGGCTCATCGGGCACTACCCACTCGTGTCATTACCCGGATCAATCCTAACATCCGATCAGGCAAGGTTTTCACTCGTGATGCGCCCGTTCTGGATGCCTTGCAGGATGACAAATGGTTGCATAAGGGGGTTGCGGAAGCGGTACCGATACAGACGTTTGATTCCAGACTTCTCGAGAATTGGACCGCGCTTGGGCTCGCAGAACTCGTTGAGATGCTGAGCGAAGCTGGGAATCTCATACCGCCGCCGCGTTATTTCGCTCAGGGGCCGCCGGACGTCTTGAGCGGCGAAGTGACCTAACTCTGTCGCATCCGCAAGTGCGCACGCGAGCAAGACATCGGCGAACAAGTTGTCACGCTTCGGGCTGCGTACTGCGAATTCATAGTCGCTGCGAATCGACAACTGAGATCCACGGATGGCCTGATCGATCGCAAAGTCCACATTGCTAGTTGACACAAGCAAAGACTGGCTATCTATCGCGCCGCGCGCAGCGTGCAAGCCTAGGAGATGCGCGTAATGGGGCAGACCTTGAGAGAGCCGAGCAATGCGGGCAGTAGCGCCAGGCTCCGCTGACATCCCGAGCTCACTGAGCCCATTTGTAATGACGGAGTCGATCTCTGCCAACGACATTCTCGGCATCCGGATTTGCACCAAGGCGCGCTCCACCGATTGGTGCTCGTCGATCAGTTGGTCGATCGTGTCTGCGACGCCGACCAGGATCACCGTCACCGGAACAGCATCGTCCGAAAGCATCTTGACGGTATCGGCGAATCCCCGTCGCGTATCCTGGTTCAGGCGATCAAACTCATCAATGATGAGAATCGGTAGAGTGGTCGAGGTTAGCTGTAAGATCGCACGTCTTACTGCATCAGGCGTGACAACTTCTCCAAGCAGTTCCTCCGGCCTATGCTCGACAGCTTGCATGCCTCCGGGGAAGCCGATTCTTGGGGCCTCGTAAGAGATGCGGTAGTCATCAGCCAAGCGAGTAAACACTTTGCGCCAGACCGTCTCGAAGTCGTCGCGGCTGTCGCAGTTGACACGTGGAGCGAGCACTCGGCGTCCGATCCGGTGGTCACTCAGAAACGAGGAGAGCACATTTGCTAGCGAAGTCTTCCCGACTCCCCGTTCACCGTACAGGACAGCGTGCTGACCCTTCTGATTGATTACATCGACGATCTGCCGGACCTCTGTGAGCCGTCCAGCGAACAGACTCGGCTCATCAATTGGGCTAGTGGGCGTGAAAACCTGCCCCGCTTTGAGGCTCAGGTCGAACCAACGGCGGTCAATCGGGTCCACTGCGCCCATTATAGCTCACTAAGGGCAAATATAGGCGCGCACAACTCAATATGCGGGCTGCCGCCGCCTCGGCGCCCCGCCAGAGGCTGCCGCAGGCGCGGCTTCTAGGCAAGGGGCTCGGCGAGCAGCTTGGACCCGGGAGGTCGGGTGCGCCGAGTGGCGGGTCCGCGACCGATCTAAGATCCCGCTGTGATCCCCACCACTACCACTGCCCTGGGCTTCTTAATGCTTGCCGTTGCGCCCGGGTACCTGACCATGTACTTCTGGTCGCGAAATAAGACTTGGCAGGGATTGCCGGCGGATTTGCAGCTGATCGTCCAGACATTGGTAATTAGTGCGGTGATCCAGGTCCTCTTGTTGCCAGTCACCCTGCTGGTTCTGTACCCGGTTCGAAGTCAGCTGGAGCTGCATCCTTTACGGCTCGCCACGTGGTTCACGCTCGTTGTCCTGGTAGTCCCGTACGTTCTCGGCACGATCTCAGCGCGTGTCAGCGATCGTCTATTTCCACCGGGCTCCTCCCCCCCGACAGGTCGATGGCAACGCTTCGCAGCCCTTCTCATCCAACCAGTCGCCGAGCCGTCCATATGGGACTGGGCGGTGCCAGGCGGTCGACTCAACGGCCGCTTCGTCGTCATCGAGTTCCAAGATGGACGATTCGTGGGCGGGACGTTCAGCTTGGGTTCGTTTGCTCTCACTTCTCCACAGAAGCAGGGGATCTTCCTGAACGAGGAATGGGTCATCGACGCTGACGGCAATTTCATCGGACCTGTTCCAAACAGCGGTGGTGTCCTCGTCACGGACATGTCCGCTGTGCGATCGGTGCGTGTAAGCTTGGGTCAAGGATGACCGATCGGAGCAAGGCCGCCAATCCAGTCGAGAAGAAGGGGGGCTATCCAGCCACGGCTAAGACGCCGCCGAAGCCACCGCCGCCGCGGCCGTCGACACCTCAGAAGCCCGCCGGCCGATAGTCGCTAGGCGCCACAGGCGCCTCTTATGCGATTAGCGCGCCGAGATCGACAAAAAGTTGTCACGCGGCAGCGCCGATCCCCAGGTCTTGGAACAGGTCCAGCATCCCGACACGCAAGGTCTCGTAATGGCTGTCGATTGCGGTGCGCAGCGAGGGCTTTGGGCCGGAAGGAGGGTTCCCGACGCCGGCCAAGAGTGGCACGATGACATCGTCGCGGAGGGTCAGGAGGGCGGAGATGGTGCGAGCCGCCGAGGCCGGGACCAGGTAGCGCCGCGACAGACCCCGCTTCACGATCAGTCCCTTAGCCCTGATCTTGCGGATGTCGTAGCCGGCCTGCCGTAGCGAATACTTAGCGGGCGCCTGGCCGGTGAGCCGGCGAACCTCAGCCGCGAACTGGGCGGCGCTGAAGCCAGCCGGGTTCAGGCAGAGGGCCAGGGTGGCACGGAGGGCGCTCCGCATCCGAGGCCGGTTCAGGTCGATGCCGCCCACGCGGATGCGGCCGAGCTGGGAAGCGTCAGGCAGTCGGTCCAGGATGTGGTCGTCGTCAACGAAACCGATGTCCACGCAGTCGAGCATCAAAGCGAACCGATCCAGGGTAGCCCTGAGACGCGAAAAGATTTGGGGTAGGCGGTCGAGAGCGCGGCCGCATCTAAGCGCCTCGGTATTGTGCACGGTGACCTCGAGACGGAGGGTGCGTTCGCCTTTGGTGTAGGCCTTCAGCTGCAAGCGTCCGAACAGGATCTTGAAGCGCGTCAGGCCATATTCAGGCCTCTCGACCGCAGCCTCCATACGGGGTTGAGGTCCACTACGACGGTTGTAGTGGGGTCGGCGTCGAGTGCCGAAGATCGTCCTCACGGAGGGCAGATCTAAACGGGAGCGGGTGCGGTCGAGCATCCGCTCGAAGATCGCCTCCATCCGCCGACCGCTGCGGAACTGGAGGTTGCGGCTGTACTCGAGCTGGTAGCTAGAGAAGCCATAGTGGAAGCCCGAGCGGTCCCTCTCTTCGAGGTCGAGGGCGAAGATCAGGCAGCTGGAGTAGATCCAGCGCTCGGCCACCTGCATCAGACGCTCTATGTTCGCGGGCTGCGAGAGAGTGTCTGCGATCTGAGCGAGGGCGACCGGGTCGCTGATATTGGTAAAGCAGTTGCCCTCCTTCTCGAAGGCCAAGCCCTGGGCGCGGGCTTGGCAGGCGACATAGTCGTGGCCATTGAGGATGATCTGAGCCGGGAACGGTGGATGGCCTGAGAGCTTTATGACCAGATGACCCCATTCGGCGTCCATGATGTGGAAGGAGTAGTTATTGACCATTGCCCGCTTCTTGACCAGATGCGGGTTCCCACCCCGGTTGATCTTTACGTCCCAGACCGGCACCAGCGCCCTGGCGGCCAGGACCAGGAAGAGGCCGGCCGAGACCTGATGGCTGGCCAGGTAGTCCTTGGCGATCTTGTACTTGGGATCGCCGATCTGGCAGTCGATGACCTGGATCCCCTGGGCCTTGCAGGTGGCCCGCAATCGTCGAGCGAAACGCCCCGCCATCCGGATCAGGTGGGCGTTGTCGAGTTGCTTGTCGTTGCCATGCAATAGGCGCCACCAGGTTCGGAATCCGCCCGGGCTGTGGCCTAGGCCGAAGTACGCATTGATCACGATCCTGTCCACACAGTCGTAGACGCCAGTCAAGAGGTCCCGATAGCGCTCCGAGAATTCGTCCCCCACGCTGAGAGCCTGCACCGGCCTTGGGTCACGCGCAATCCCCTCTTGGTTGCCTGCCTACAACATGACGAGGTCGCCGGGGCGCTGAATATCGAGTCCGAGCCCGGCCATGGCTGCCGCGGGCGGGGCGCCATGCCGATCGCCTGGGGGTGATGAAGGCGCCCGCCGCCGGCGCCGGCGTCGGCTAGAGATCCACCTCTCACGCCGCCTGGGCGGCGGCACCCCTGGCCAGCGCGATCAACTCATCGACGGACCACTGGTCGTACGCATGGGTTCCGTATTTCGCCGCCTTGATCTGCCCGGACGGCGCGATGAGAAAGTCGGCCGGCAGACCCGCTGGGCCACCCGCGAGCCGCAAGCCAAGATGGCCATGCGCCATCCCCCGCATGGCTGCACCCAGGGCCTTGAGACTCAGGAACCGGAGGCTCGCCTTCACGCCAAATTTCTTGTAGAGAGTCTTATGAGGATCGCCTACCAGGACGAATGGAAGGTCCTTCTGGTAGGACCGGATCGACCTGGCCGAAGAGTGGAAGACGATCACCTCTTTGACGCCCGCCGCTTCGATCTCGTGAGCGCGGCGGCGGAGTTGGGCAATGTGCGTGTTGCAGATGGGGCAGTCCACGAACCGCCGGAATTGCAGATGGACGAGCCGGTCCGTATCGGGGAGCTTGATCGTCCCGTCCGCTACGGATTCGAGCGTCGTAGCCGGAACAACATCTCCGGCTTTGAATTTGGTCATTGAATGGTCTCCTGTGAACAAGTGGCTCCGCGAATCCAGAGAGGAACTGGCCGCGGTCGCTTCCGCTGCACGTATAGACAACAGGCCTCCCCCGATTTAGGCGCCGTCCGACCGCCTAAATTTGGTCCCCGCCGGTGTCCATACTGATGTGAGCGTGTCCGCGGCGAGATGGAGGGGCGGAGCACAGGATGACGGCGTGCAGGAGCTGCTCAATCGTGCCCGCTCGGGAGACGACGTGGCCTTCGAAGAGCTGGTCCATCCACACCTTCGGGAACTCCAGGCGCACTGCTACCGAATCCTGGGCTCCGCCACCGACGCGGAAGATGCTCTGCAGGATTCGCTCACCGCTGCGTGGAAGGGACTGGCGGGATTCGAGGGGCGAGCTTCCTTCCGCACATGGCTCTACAAAATCGCCACCGGCCGTTGCTTGAATATCGTGCGCGCCAGGAAGCGGTCACCGGTAAGAGCGAAGCTGACCGATACGGAGCCGGGAGAGTCCAGCGGATTGGGTCAGGTCCTGTGGCTGGAGCCGTACCCCGACACCCTGCTGGAACAGGTCGCCGATCCGATGGCGGGTCCCGAAGCGCGCTATGAGCAACGAGAGAGCATTTCGCTCGCTTTCATAACCGCACTGCAATTGCTACCACCGCGCCAACGCGCCGCCCTGATCTTGACTGACGTCCTGGACTTCTCGGCGCATGACGTCGCCGACATGCTCGACACCACGGAGCACGCGGTCTACGGTGCCGTCAAGCGAGCGCGCGCCGCGCTCAGTCGCCAGCTTCCGAATGGCGAGCCGCCACCATTGCCTCACTCGCCGAACGAAAAGAGGATCCTCGACCAACTGGTACGGGCCTGGGAGGCGTGCGACACCAACTCGCTGGTGGCGCTGCTGACAGACGACGCGTGGTTGCGGATGCCACCGAGTCCTGTCGAATACCAGGGTAAGGGGACTGTCAAACAGTGGTTTGCGACAATCGCCTTTGGCGAAAGCCGACGCTTCCGGCTGGTCGCGACTCGGGCGAACGCACAACCCGCATTTGGCGTCTACCTCTTCAGTCCTTTAAGCCGGGTGGCTCACGCGTTCGGACTGATCGTGGTGACCATGGCGGGTGATCGGGTAAGCGCAATCACGGCGTTTGAGAGCGGCGTGATGGCACGATTCGGCCTGCCGCGATGGCTCGCGCGAGATTGATTCGCAGCGGGTCGGGGCCGATGAGTCGTAGGTCGCCCCTGACCTATCGGGGCCTGCGGCCGTCCCGCCCTCAAGGTGGCGGGGGCTGCTGGCACGCAGGGTGCCGGCCCTTTGGGGCCGCCGGCAAACGGCGCGAGTCGGAATCAGGCGGAGATCTCCATCCTCTGCTTGAGCGCGGACATGTACCGCCGGTGACGCCTGAGGAGGATCCACCTCGCCAAGTTGGCCAACGGTGGGATTCGCCATACGGAACGCGGCTGGCTCTCCATCGTGATGTTCGTCCCCGATCTCTCGGCCGCGAACGAAAACGTCAAGGTGCCCGCCAATGACAGCGACGACCGGTCGGTGATGCGCCGATTGGGAATGAACTCTGTGAACACGCCGGAGGCCTCCGGGTGGAGCACCGGAACAGGAAGGATCACGCGGTAGTAGGTTCCGACTCCCTTGGTCAGCTTGACCTCCTTGATCCGATCAGCGTGGGGGAGCGTCTGCCAGTTGTTCGGATCCCTGAAGAAGTTGAACACCCTCTCCACGGGCGCCTCGATGTGAGTTCCCTGCTGTTTCGTCATCGTGGACCTATCGCATCGCGAGTTCAGGGCCGACGACCTGGGCATCCAGGCCGTACCCGGTTTCGATCAGCTCTTTGAGCCGCTCGGTGAAGCGCGTTGCCTGAGCGCCGTCGATCATGTTGTGATCGAAGCTGACGGTAAGGCCCAGGTGCTCTCGGATTGCGATCTGTCCGTTAACTACACCAGGCTTCTCGCCGATGCCGCCCACCGTGACCCAGCAAAGTGACGGGATGGTCGGAGGGACGCCCCACCCGGCTCCTTCGCCGAACATCCCCACCGCCGAGATGGTCACCGTGCCCCAGTTTTGCTTCCAGACCCGCGGGTACCTTCTCCCGATCTGGGTGGCCAACCAGAAATACGGCCGAAAGAACATTGCCGGCAGGAGCTGCAAGGCTTTGGATCCGCCCACCTCGAATTCGGCGAGGTCCTGCACCTGAGCTTTTCTGATCTCCTGGTGAATCTCCACGAAGGTCTTCCGATTGGCGGCTCTGACGATGTAGGGCATGATCTGCTGCTGACCGGCTATCTCCCGTTCGATGTAGGTCAGCACGTCCACATCGCGGAAGATGATCAGGCGCCTGCTGCCAAGACGCATCGCGTGCACCGCTTTGTGCTCATCGACGGCTTTGCCAACGCAAGCGATCAGAAACGCGGTGAACGAGAAGGGCTGGCCGGTCTTCGCTCGATGGTCCCTTAGGAAAGCACGGGCTTCGGTCACATCGACCTCGAGCAGGCCATGGATCATGGGCTTGTTGTGGGTGGAATGAATAGCCGCCTCGAGAAACCGGCGGATCTTCGGGTACGGCACCACCTGATCCTCGCTTCGACCAACCGGCCTTCCTACGACTCGACGTGCCTCCATGACATCCTCCTTCACCGACTCCGAGCCGTCGGCTACTTGGATGCTCCGCTTACATGGTTGGCCATGCGAGGGCCGCCCGGCCGGCGATTGCGGGGCCATTGGGCCCAACGGGGCGGCGGCCTGCTGCATGGACGACCTGCTCGGCAGGCGGCGCCCGCGCCATCTGCCACAGGGCCCGAATCGCCAGGGCCGTTGGCCTCTGCCCGGCCTCCTCGCACGGGATCAGGTTTCCGGCATGGAAGCGTTCACCCTGGGTTTCTGGTTCGTCGCGGTCGGGATCATCCTCTTCGCGATCGCGTGGCTGTGGCTGGTCAGCTCCAAGCCGGAGTCGGGCGGCCCCAGGCCCAAGCCAACCCTCTGAAACCCATCACCTCGCGGCACCGCGCGCGGCTGCGCGATGGCCGGCAGGTGCTGGTGCGCCGGATCGCGCCCGGAGATCGGGAGCGCCTCCGGCGCTTCGACGCCGGCCTTTCGGACCGCTCGCGGCGCCTGCGCTACCTCGGCTTCATGCCCCCCATGAGCAAGGAGTGGGCGGCCCACCTGGCCGCCCCGGACTTCGACCGCCGCTTCGCCTTCGTTGCCGTAGCCGGGCGCCGCCTGGTCGCCGACTGCCGGCTGGTGCCGAGCGACGATGGGGCCGAGGAGCTGGCGCTGGCGGTGTCCGACGACTTCCAGGGAGAAGGCCTCGGCCATGTCCTGGTCGAAACTGCCCTCTCCGCCGCCGCGGCGTGTGGAGCGGAGGTGGTCGCCCAGGTCCGCTACGACAACGACCGGATGGCGCACCTGCTGCGCGCCTTCGGGTTCCGGCGCACGGGCTGGGACCTCGGCGTGCTGACCTTTCGTTGGTCCCCGCCCGCCCCTCGCGCTTAGGCTGACGGCCGATTGATCGCGCCCCCCGCCGGCCTCGATTTCGACGCGGTGCTGCGCGACGGCTCCACCGTGCACGTGCGGCCGGTGACCGGCGCCGACCGCGAGCCCCTGCGGCGCTTCCTGGAGGCCCTCAGCCCGGAGGCCCGGCTCTTCCGCTTCTTCTCTCCGGTCAACGAGCTGGGCTGGGCGGCGGACAGGTTCGTCGACGTCGACTACCGCCTGCGCCATGGCCTGCTGGCGCTTCATGGCAGCCCGGAGCAGATCGTCGGCCACGCCTTCTACGCGGCGGTCACGCCGGACCGCGCCGAGGTCGCGCTGGAGATAGCCGACGACTTCCAGGGCCGCGGCCTGGGCACCGCGCTCCTCGGCTACCTGGCCGCCGCCGCGGCCGCGGCCGGGATCGGGGTCTTCGAAGCGGAGGTCATGCCCGAGAACCACCGCATGCTGGGCGTCTTCCGGGACAGCGGCTACCAGCTGAGAACGTCGGCGCTGAGCGGCTCGCTCAAGGTCGAGTTCCCGACCGAGCAGACGGAGGCTGCGCGCGAGCGATTCGCCCGGCGCGAGCACCTGGCGGCCGCCGCCGCCATCCGGCACTTCTTCGAGCCCGCCTCCATCGCCGTGATCGGAGCCACCAGCCGCCCCCGTTCCATCGGGGGCGAGGTCTTCCGCAACCTGCTGAGCTCCGGGTTCCCGGGCCCGGTCTACCCGGTCAGCCCGCACCCGGTGGTGCAGTCGGTGGCGGCCTATCCCGACATCGAGGCGATCCCGGGCCCGGTCGACCTGGCGGTGATCGTGGTGCCGGCCGCGGGTGTGGTGGAGGCCGCCGCGGCCTGCGCGCGCCGCGGCGTCCGGGGCATTGTCGTGATCTCCAGCGGCTTCGCGGAGAGCGGATCTGAAGGCCGGCAGCGCCAGGCGGACCTGCTGCGGGTCTGCCGGGAGAGCGGCATGCGGCTGGTCGGCCCCAACTGCATGGGGATCCTCAACACCGATCCCGCCCACCGCTTCAACGCCACCTTCGCACCCACCTTCCCGCCCCAGGGCCGGATCGGGTTCATGTCCCAGAGCGGCGCCCTCGGCCTGGCCGTGATCGACCGGGCCCGAGCCCGCGGCCTCGGGCTCTCAACGTTCGCCTCGGTCGGGAACAAGGCCGACGTCTCGGGCAACGACCTGCTCGAGTACTGGGAGGACGACGACCACACGGGGCTGGTGCTCCTTTACCTGGAGTCGTTCGGCAATCCCCGCCGCTTCGCGCGCATCGCCCGCCGGATCTCGCGCCACAAGCCGATCCTGGCCGTGAAGTCGGGCCGGTCGCCGGCCGGAGCCCGCGCCACCTCCTCGCACACCGGCGCCCTGCTGGCCGATTCCGAAGCGGCCGTGGACGCACTGTTCCGGCAGTCGGGCGTGATCCGCAGCGAGACCCTTGGCGAGCTCTTCGACGTGGCCGCGCTGCTCGCCGCCCAGCCGCCTCCGGGAGGGCCGCGAGTGGGCATCGTCACCAATGCCGGCGGGCTCGGCATCCTGTGCGCCGACGCTTGCTCGGCAGCCGGGCTCGAAGTACCCGAGCTGCCGGCGGAGACGCGCGCGCAGCTGGCCGGCTTCCTCCCCGCGGAAGCCTCTGTGGGCAATCCGGTCGACATGATCGCCAGCGCCACGGCCGGCGATTACGAGCGCACCCTGGCGGCGCTGGCCGCCAGCCCGGCGATCGACGCGCTGATCGTGATCTTCATCCCACCGCTGGTGACCCGCGCCGAGGAGGTCGCGACCGCCATCCGGCGGGTGGCGGACACGGGCGCCGGCGGGAAGCCGCTGCTGGCGGTCTTCACCTCCGCGGCGGGAGCGCCGGCCGACCTCTCGGAGGGGGCGCTGCGGATCCCCACCTACACCTTCCCCGAAGAGGCGGCGCGGGCGCTCAGCCGCGCCGCGGCCTGGGGCCGGTGGCGCGATCAACCCCTCGCCCCGCCCTGGCAGCCGGCGGACGCTCGCCGTGACGAGGCGCACGCCCTCGTGGCCGCGGCGCTTGGCCGCCTCCCCGAGGGTGGCTGGCTGGCGCCCGACGAGACCGCGCGCCTGCTGGCCTGCTACGGCATCCGTCAGGTGGAGACGGTTGCGGTCCCAGACGCCAGGGCCGCGGCGGCCGCTGCCGAAGGCATGGCCGGGCCGGTGGCGCTCAAAGCGTTTGGCGCCGGACTGGTGCACAAGACCGAGGCCGGAGCCGTGGTCCTGGGCCTGGAAGGCCGGACCGCGGTTCGGCGTGCGGCCCGCGAGATGCTGGCCCGGCTGGCGGCGGCGGGCACACCGGCCGAGGGGCTGGTCGTCCAGCGCATGGCGCCCGCGGGCGTGGAGATGATCGTGGGCGCCGTCCAGGACCCGGTGTTCGGGCCGGTGGTGGCCTGCGGCGCGGGCGGCACCGCGGTCGAGGTTCTCAAGGACGTGAGCTTCCGGCTGGCTCCGCTCGCCGAGGCGGACGCGGCCAGGATGATCTCGGAGCTCGCCAGCCGGCCGCTGCTCGAGGGCTACCGGGGAAGGCCTCCGGCAGCGGTGGCCGCGCTGCGGGAGATCGTGCTGCGAGTGGGGGCGCTGGCCGACGATTGCCCCGCCCTGGCTGAGCTCGACCTGAACCCGGTCATCGTTTCCATCCAGGAGGCGCTGGTGGCCGACGCCCGCGTGCGCGTGGCTCCGCCGCCGATCCACCCGCCGGAGGGGACGAAGCCCCGACCCTAGGGGGCCGATCGGCCCTACGTGGGCGGAGAGGCCTGGCCGACGATCGAACCGTGATCCTGCTGGCGGTCGATGGCGAAGGACGGTCGAGCCAGGCGCTGCCCGCGGTGGCGGCGCTCGCGCTGGCCGGCCGGCACCGGGTGCTGGCCCTGCACGTCGCAACCTCCGCCTGGGCACCCGACGATCCCGCCCCGGATGCCGCGAAGGCTCTGGCCGGCATGGGCGTCGATGCTCATTCGGAAACCCTGGTCGTCCCCGACGGGGACGTGGCCGGCACGCTCGTGCGGCGGGCTGAGGGCGAAGCCGCGGCGCTGATCGCGCTCGGCTCTCGCGGGCTCAGCAGCCTGGGGGGCCTGGTCCTGGGCAGCGTCAGCCACCAGGTGCTGGCGGCTGCCCGCTGCCAGGTCCTGATCGCCTCCGCGCCCCCGCCTTTGAGCGCGCTCGTGCCGGCCGAGATCTCCCGCATCCTGGTCGCCGTCGACCTCTCGCCGGAGTCGTCGGCGGCCCTGGCCGCCGCCGAGCGCCTGGCGCCGTCGCTGGGCGCGCATGTGCTCGTGGCCCACATCGCGGGGACCTACCGGGACCGTGGCGAAAGCACGTACTGGGAGGCCTTGCAAGCGACTCGGGACCACGTCCGCAGCGCGGCTCAGCGGCTGCGGCTGCTGGGCGTGTCGGCCGAATGGACGCTGGAGGCCGCCGCCATGTCGGTGCCCAGGCGCATCGCCAGCCTCGCCGACGACTGGGAGGCTGACCTGCTGGTGCTGGGCTCCCGCCGCCATCGCGACCTGGCCGCGAGCGTCGTCGGAAGCGTCGTGCACGGGTTGTGCCACGTCACCACCAGGCCCGTCCTGGTCGCTGAGCGCCCGGCTCAGCCGGCGAGGGTGGCTGGCCGCCGGCTCGCAACCCAAACCATGGAGGCATGAAGTGAAGGCGTTCGAGATCATGACCCGGCCGGTGATCACGGCCGACCCCGAGCTGCCGCTCAAGGAGGCGGCCAGGCTGCTTGACGAACACAACATCAGCGCCTTGCCGGTGATCGACGCCGGCGGCGAGCTGGTCGGAATCATCTCCGAGGCCGACCTCCTGGAGCTGGAGACGCGGCCCGATCCCCGTCACCAGCTGATCCCGCTGCCGCCCGCCCCGGCGCCCCCGCGCCTGGTCTCGGACGTGATGACGCGGGACGTCCTGACCATGCCGGAGGACGCGGACGTGGGCCACGTGGCCGCGCGCATGCTGGACGCGCACGTCAAGCGCATCCCGATCGTCCGCGGGCGCAGCTTGGTGGGAATCGTCAGCCGCCGCGACATCGTCAAGATCGTCGCGCGCCGCGACCAGGAGATCCTGGCCGAGCTCGAAGAGCTGATCGCCCGCCAGGAGCTGATGCGACCGGATGGTGTGACCGTCGACGAGGGCGTGGTGACCATCCACTGCGCCGCGGACCTGGGCTGGCGGCGGATGCTCGAGATCCTGGTGCGCACGGTTCCCGGCGTGCTCGAGGTCCAGTTCCTCAACGAGCCGGCCGAGGTCGCGTCGCGATGATCGGCCGCGCTGGACAGTTCAGCCCCGAGCCGCTGAGCGAGCTCACCGAGAGACCGGTGAGCGCGCTGTCGTCTTCCGCACGGCGCCCGGCGCCAAGCTCGCGAACGCGCCGATGACCTTGAGCTGCTTCGAGATCGACGGCTTCGACGAGCGCACGGGGACGGGCTGGAGCGTGATGGTGCACGGCACCGTCTCGGAGATCACGCGAGCCGCAGACCGGCGGGCGGAGGCCATGCTCCAGCTGCCGGTGCAGCCGCTCGCGCCCGGTGAGCGCGAGCACTGGCTGGCGCTCTATGCCGAGCGGGTCACCGGGCGGCGCTTCACAAGCGGGCTGCTGGCGCCGGTGCCGACATGAGGACCATCAGGCCCTGGTGACCCCTAACACACCAACTGGAGGATTGCCATGAAAGCTCTCGTCTACCACGGCCCCGGCCAGAAGGCCTGGGATTCCGTGCCCGACCCAACCATCCAGGCGCCGACCGACGCCGTCGTCGCCATCGAGGCGGCGACCATCTGCGGCACCGACCTGCACATCCTGAAGGGCGACGTCCCCGAGACGACGCCCGGCACCATCCTCGGCCACGAAGCCGTGGGCACCGTAGTCGAAGTCGGGAGCGGCGGGACCTCCTTCAAGAAGGGCGACCGCGTCCTCGTCTCCTGCATCACGTCCTGCGGCCGCTGCGGCTTCTGCAAGCAGGGCCATTACGGGCTCTGCACCGGCGGTGGCGGCTGGATCTTCGGCCACACCATCAACGGCCTGCAAGCCGAGTACGCGCGGGTGCCCTTCGCGGACACCTCGCTCTACGCGGTGCCTGGAGGCCTGAGCGCCGAGCGGGTCCTGTTCCTCTCCGACATCATGCCCACGGCCTTCGAGGTCGGCATCCTGAACGGCAAGGTCGCCCCCGGCGACAGCGTGGCGGTGGTGGGAGCGGGTCCGATAGGCCTCGCGGCCATCCTCACCGGCAAGCTGCTCTCCCCGGGCCAGATCATCGCCATCGACATGGCGGACCCGCGCCTGGCCAAAGCGCGCGAGTTCGGCGCCGACCTGACCATCAACAACGCTCGCGACGACGCGGTCAAAGCCGTCATGGACGCCACCGGCGGCCTGGGCGCGGACGTTGCCATCGAGGCGGTCGGCGTGCCGGCCACCTTCGAGCTGGCGACCGAGCTGATCCGGCCCGGCGGCCGGGTCGCCAACATCGGTGTGCACGGCCACCCGGTCACGCTGCACCTGGAGAAGCTCTGGATCCGGGACGTGACCATCACCACCGGGCTGGTCGACGCCAACACCACGGCGCGGCTGCTCAAGCTGGTGGCATCTGGGCGGCTGGACCCCACCGTCTTCGCCACCCACCGCTTCACGCTCGCCGAGACCATGCAGGCCTACGACGTCTTCGGCCGCGCCGCCGAGACCGGCGCCCTGAAGGTCGTCATGTACTCGGACTCTGCTGCCCTCGAGGCCGCCCGGCCGGCTTCAGAGCTGGCGATGGCCACCGCCTGAAACACCTCTCGCCCACCCCTCCCCCCGCATCGCGGGGGGAGGTCGGAGGGGAGTTCGGCCATGCATTTCCACCCCGAGCACGCCGAGAAGCACTTCACGGCGAGTGACACCATCCGCGATGTCGTGGTCGGGATGTCGGATGGGCTGACCGTCCCCTTCGCGCTCGCCGCCGGCATCTCCGGCGCCATCGCCGTCAGCCACCTGGTGGTCACGGCGGGGCTGGCGGAGATCGCCGCGGGCTCGATCGCCATGGGGCTGGGCGGCTTCCTGGCCGCGCGCAGCGAGGCCGAGCACTACGCCAGCGAGCGGCGACGGGAGGAGGCGGAAGTGGAGTCGGTGCCGGAGGTCGAGGCCCGCGAGGTGGAGCAGATCTTCGAGAGCTACGGCCTCACCGCCGAGGTGAGCGCGCCCGTGGTGAAGGTGCTCCGGAAGAGTCCGCGCGCCTGGGTGGATTTCATGATGCGTTTCGAGCTCGGACTCGAGCAGCCCGATCCTCGCCGCGCGCTCATCAGCGCCCTCACCATCGGCGGGTCCTACGCGATCGGCGGGATCATCCCGCTCGGGCCTTACTTCGTGGTGGCCAACGCGCATTCGGCGCTGCTGGTATCAGCGGCGCTGACCATCGTCGCGCTCGCCATCTTCGGGTACGTCAAGGGCCGCTTCAGCGGAGCGAGGCCGATCGTGAGCGCCGCTCAGACGGTGGTCATCGGGGGACTCGCGGCAACCGCCGCCTTCCTGCTGGCGCGCGCAATCTCATAGCGAACCTGCAGCCGCGTCGACGAGATGCCCACCGCGAGCAGCACGATCACGGCCCCGATCAAAAACCAGAGCGGCTGCTGCCATAGCGGCAGCTGCCCGGGATCCGTGAAGACGGATCCCTTCATCGCGGTCACCTCGACAACCTCGAAAAGCATCACGGCGAGGCCGGCGCCGGCTGCGGTGAACGCCTCGTAGCGGGAGTGGACCAACAACAGCAGTAACGCCAGCAGCGACCCGCCGCCGACCAGCACGCCCAGACCGAGGGCCGGAATCGTGTAGTCGGGGAAGATCGCGCTCTTCAGGTTGTCGACTGAGAGATTGGGAACCACGAAGATCGCGCCGCCGATGGCGCCGATGCCTTGCAGCGCCAAGAGAACACCGAGCACGGTCCGCCGCTTCGATCCGTTCATCACGACACCTCCTAACAGTCGCCCGGTCCTCCCCCCGCGCCGCGGGGGGAGGTTGCAGGGCGGCGAGGACTATTCGAGCCAGACCTCGACGGTCCGGTGCTCCTTCTCGTCCTCGACCTCCACGATCTTTCCGCTCTCGCCCTCCTCGAACAGGGCCGAGATCTCGTTCCAGTCGAGGTCCACGTCCTTCATCTCGGGTGCGAAGGCCTTGGCCATCTTCAGGCCGAATTTGACGACCCCAGCCGGCATCCGGACGTTGACCACCGGGCGCTTCTCATCCGACGTGTCGACCACGCGGACGCGCAGCGACTTCGGCTTCTGCTTCTGCTCTTGCACTTCCACTGCCATCTCTTTCAACTCCCTTGTTCGTCAGGCCGTGGGCGCCAGAGACCCCGCCTGGGGGCCAGCGACCGGCGCCTGGGCCTGGCGATACGGCGTTCCGTCCGGCGCCGCGATGACGTACATGAGCATCGCCGCGAACCCAGCGGGTGCGAAGACGAAGCTCACCAATCCACCGAGCAGCAGGACCAGGAACCAGCTCTTCTCAGGCAGGGCGTAGCTGTTGAACAGCCCGGCGATCCACGCCACCAGCTGGACGATTCCGCCGACGGCTGCGACCACGCCACCGCCCACGATCAGGCTGACGGTGACCCAGAAGAAGCCGTTCAGGTTCGGCACGAAGTCGTAGCTGTTGGTGGTGCCGGCAACCTGCGTGAACGTGCCGCCATAACCGAGCATCAGGAAGACGCCCGCCAAAGCCAGCACGATGCCCGCCGCAAAGGTGACCAGTCCACCGATCCACGTCTTGGTGATCACGGGTTTGGTCATGTGATCTCACCTCCGGCTCGAGCATCGCGCGCAGCGAGCCCGGCGACCACGGCCGGACGGCCTGCCGCGTGAGGTCGTTCGACCATGCCGGGCCGTTTCGCCCAGGGCGCGAGCGCCGCTCAGGGCGACAGCTGGGCGACCAGCAGATGCGGGCCGTCGGGAGGATTGATCAGGCGGACAACCAGCCCCAGACATCCCCAGCGCACCGGGATGCGGTGCTCGAACCATTCCGCACGCCGTGACTGGGGGTCGGCCAGCCGGTCGTCCGGGATCTTCTCGCCGACCACCACCAGGTGGCCTCTCGAAAAGCGCCAGCTGACGTGCTCCGGCAGCGCGTGGGTGAGGGGAAGGTCGATCGACTGCTGCATGGCCACAGCGTCGGCCTGGCGAATGCGCCGGGGCAGGGTCGAACGGCCATGCCGGACACCGACTCGGCCCCGGCCGTCGGCGGCCAGGCGGCCCTGGACGGCCAGCCAGAGCCGGGCTGGAATCAAGGCACAGGGAGGTTGCCGATGAGCATCTTCAAAGACCTATGGGCGACCGTTGTCACCCTGAAAGGAGACGTGAGATGGTAGTTGAGAAGCCCCGGCAGAGCATCAAGGACGCCGCGGCGGAGTTCCTGAGCAAGAAGCGGATCGCGGTGACGGGTGTCTCGCGGACACCCGGCACTCACGGCAGCAACGCCGTGTTCGAGCGCCTGCGCGAACGCGGGTACGACGTCTATGCGGTCAACCCCAACGCTGAAACCGTGGCCGGCGTCCCCGCTTATCCCAACCTGCGGTCGATCCCGGGCGGCGTC
The DNA here is from genome assembly GCA_036378695.1 of Candidatus Dormiibacterota bacterium. Lineage (GTDB taxonomy): Bacteria > Chloroflexota > Dormibacteria > Dormibacterales > Dormibacteraceae > CF-28. The sequence goes on along the minus strand of DASUVY010000063.1, from coordinate 31,688 downwards.
GACGCCGTGGTCATCGGCACCCGGCCCGACCGAGCCCAAGAAACCATGCGCGAGTGCGCCGAGCTGGGCACCAAGCACGTGTGGATGCATCGGGGCCCCGGGCCCGGCAGCGTGTCCGAGCCGGCCGCGGAGTACGGCCGGCAGCAGGGCATCACCGTGATCGACGGCGGCTGCCCCTGCATGTTCGAGCCCACCGAGGACACCGGGCACAAGGTCATGCGCTTCCTCTTCACCATGACCGGCAACGTGCCGAGGACGGTGAGCTAGAAAGCCCGGCCGGAACCCTCCCCCCGAGTGCGGGGGGAGGGGACGGCGGGATCACCGAGCTGTAAGCGGCATCCAGGTGCCCAGCGTCAGCGCCAGCACCGTGAGATCACCCGCGATCGGCAGCAGCTTGGTGGGGTCGAAGAAGAGGACCATCAGCGCGATCGAAAACACCGCGCCGCCCACCGCCAGCGTCCGCCACCAGGGGAACGGAACCCACAGACCGCCGACCGCCAGCGCGGCCATCGCGAACAGGAGCGCAGCGCTCATCGCGATCCAGAACCCGACGATCGGAAAGCCAGAACCCAGGGTGATCTGGCCCAGCGGACCGCCGTTTCCGTAAGCCCAGGGCCAGGCCACCTGCAGCAGCCCCCCGAACTCGCCCTGCGCCCGCTTGTCGAGCGGCACCAGGTACGAGGCGGCGAAGTGAGTCTGCAGGAGAAGCAGGCCCACGAAAAGCCATCGTGTCATGGCAAAGCATCACCTCCGTTCGCAGCCTGGATCGGTGCGACAGACGCCGGCAGGGCCATAAGGCCCGCCTGTTAGGTGCCGGGCGTAGCGGTCTTGCGGGCCAGGTAGGCGGCCGCCTCGGCGCGGCGCGCCACCTCCAGCTTGGAGAGGATCGTGGATACGTAGTTCTTGACCGTCTTCTCCGCGAGCTTGAGTGCGGTGCCGATCTCGCGGTTGGTCTGACCGTCGGCGATCATGCCCAGGATCCTCTCCTCCTGCGCGGTCAGGCGCGAGAGCCTCTCGTCGCGCATCAGCTGCTTGCCTTTGCGCAGCCGGTCGAGCACGGCCGCGGTGATGGCAGGGTCGAGCAGGCTCTCGCCCCGGCCCACCGTCCGAATGGCGCGCAGCAGGTCGCCACCCTTGATCTGCTTCAGCACGTAGCCGTCGGCGCCGGCCATGATCGAGGCGAAGAGCGCTTCGTCGTCGGCGAACGAGGTCAGCATCAGCACCCGCGTCTGCTGGCGCGCGGCGCGGATCTCGCGCGTGGCTTCGATGCCGCTGCCGTCGGCCAGGCGCACGTCCATCACGATCACGTCCGGCTTGGTGCGGTCCGCCTGCAGCAGAGCGTCCTTCACCGAGCCCGCCTCCGCCACTACCAGGAGGTCGTCCTGCGCCTGGATCAGGGCCTTCACCCCGTCGCGGACCACCTCATGGTCGTCCACCAGCATCACGCGCAGGCGATCGGCGCTCATCGGGCCTATGGTGCCACTAGACCCGGTTTGCCCGGGACCAACGACCCTCTGCTTTACACGTGCCAGGGCCGACCCTTGCCTGGCCATGAAGAGCGAAGAGTTCCGCCGCATCCTGGTCGCCGTCGACGCTTCTCCGCAGTCCCGCAACGCGGTCGAGGTGATCGCGGACCTGGCACCGCGCGGCGCCCAGGTCAAGCTCGTGCACGTCTGGAACCTGGAGGTCCGCGCGGTACGGGGCTTTTGGGACGTAGAGACGCGATCCGAAGCCGAGGAACTTGTGGAGGGCTACGCGGAGCGGCTCGCGGAGGCGGGCCTCGAGGCTGGCACCGAGATCCGCACCGGGACACGAGGTCAGATCTACACACAGATCATCGAGGCCGCCGACCAGTTCGCAGCTGACCTGGTTGCGATGGGCTCGCGCGGGCGCTCCGACCTTGGTGGGCTCTTTCTCGGCAGCGTCAGCCACGACGTGGTCTCTCATACCGAACGCCCGGTGCTGATCGTGCGAGCCGCGCCTCATCCTGGGAGGGCTGTTCGACGCATCCTGCTGGCGATCGCCGGCGGGGACGAGGTACCCTCCGCGGTCGCCACCACGATCGCAGTCGGTCGACGATGGGATGCCGAAGTCGTCGTCGTCCACGTCGCCCGCATCCTGGTGGTCGAGTCAACCGCCTGGGTCGAACCCGAGGCTGAAGGACTGGCCGCGGTCGACCCCGTCGTCGACCAGCTCAAATCGGCCGGTGTCCGGGCACGTGGCCAGGTGATCACGGCCTACGGATCGGTCGCCAACCAGATCGCCGAGGCGGCCGAGAAGTGGGACGCGGACTTGGTCGTGATGGGTTCACGACGGACGGGCGAGCTCGGCGCGCTGCTGACCGGCGCCACCGACCACGCCCTCGTGCACAGCATCCAAACGCCCGTGCTGATCGCCGGGCGAGGGAAGGAGGCCTGACCACATGCACTTCGAACCCCGCGTCCGAGTAGCAGACGTCATGACCCGTGAGGTGGCGACGGTGCCGCCTGGAGCATCGGTCAGGGAGATCGCCCGCCAGATCGCGGAGAAGCGCGTGAGCGCCCTGCCCGTGGTGGACATCGAAGGGCGTGTCCTGGGCGTGGTCTCGGAAGCCGACCTCCTGCTGAAGGAGGGCCGCAACGAGATGGCGGCGCACGCGCGGTTCTTCGCATCGCGCGAGACCCGGCTCCTGGGCGAGAAGGCCGAAGGGTTGGTCGCCGCCGACCTCATGACGAGCCCGGCCCTGACCGTGGCGCCGGAGGCGCCCCTGGCCGACGCCGCCCGCCTGATGCGCGAGCGTGGCGTCAAAAGGCTGGTGGCCGTCGATGAGAGGGGGAAGCTGGTCGGGATCATCAGCCGCGGCGATGTGATCCGCGTCTTCCTCCGACCTGACGGCGACATCCGTCGCGCGATTGTCAGCGGCCTCGCACAGAGCCTGCTCTGGCTGGATGTCAGAGACCTTGAGGTCACGGTCGAGGAAGGGGTCGTCACTTTCGACGGACGCCTCGACCGGCGCAGCGACGTGGAGCTGCTGGCGCGGCTGACGCGCGACATCGACGGGGTGGTGGGCGTGATCAACCACCTGGAGTTCGCCTGGGACGACCGCCGGACGCGCCGCGCGCCAGCTCTGTCACCGGACCTGGCCACGACCCCCTGGAGCTGAGCCGGCGTGCACATCAGGCAAAACGTCCGACTACCCGTCCCGATCGCCGTATCGGCTCCACGGCTGCCGGATGCGGTCGCGAAGACCGTCGGCGACGCCCCGCGCGTCGGATTCACCGTTGGGCGGGCCAGCATCCGCAAGCGGGTGCGGGTCCGCTTCGGCGAGACCGAGCCGATCGGCCAGTGGATTCGGATACCCGTCAGCTGGTCGGCTGAGCCTGCTGAAGGTCTCTTTCCCACGTTGGAGGGCTATCTGCAGCTGGAGCCGATCTCCCCGGAAGAGTCGAAGCTCTCGCTGCGGGCCAATTACGAGCCGCCCCTGGGCCGGCTCGGCCAGGCCATCGATGACGCCGCGCTGCACAACGTCGCGCGCGCCACCATCACGGATTTCCTGGACGCCCTGCGCGCCCAGGTACTGAAGGAGGATTGACCTTGGATACGCCGGCGACCTACTTCCATCTCGGTTTCATCGTCATCTCGGTGCCCAACCTGCTGCTGATCGCGGGCATGGTCGTGCTCTTCGCACTGGCCCTGGTGCTGCCGTTTCCGCATCCAGGGCGGACGAACGGGAGGCGCCGGCCATGATCGAGAAGAGCGCCATGGAATCCGACGCCGGCAGCTGGACGCTCGCCATGCGCAATTACCTGCAGCGGCGGCTGCCGCTGCAGAACGCGCTACCCCACCGCCAGCCGTACTACGTCGGATCCTGGGTCTACGTCTTCGGGGTGATCACCATCGCCGCGCTGGTCTGGGTGATCCTCAGCGGCGTCGTGCTCGCCTTCTTCGGGCCGCAGTGGTGGCACGTGACGGCGATCGGCCGCTTCTTCAACAGCCTGCACTTCTGGAGCGTGCAGCTGTTCTTCGTGTTCATGGTCCTGCACCTGTGGGGCCAGTACTTCGCGGCCGGCTGGCGTGACGGCAGGGCCGCGACCTGGATGATCGGCGCGGTCATCTTCCTCGTCAGCATCCTGGCCGCCTTCACGGGCTACCTGGCGCAGCAGAACTTCGACGCGCAGTGGATCGGCGTCAACGCCAAGGACGCCATGAACTCGGTGGGCGCGGGCAGCTTCTTCAACGTACTCAACTTCGGCCAGATGTACGGGCTGCACGTGATGCTGATCCCGGTCGCCGTCACGATCCTGGTCGTCGTGCACATCGTGGCGGTGCGCATGCGCGGCGTCGTCAAACCGATCGCCCCGCGCAAGGAGGAGCGGGCATGAGACAAGTCGATCAAGCGACCTATTACGGGAACATCCGGACCGTCCCCTACGACCTGGTCAAGGAGCTGGCCCTGGCGCTGATCGGGTCCCTGGTGCTGGTCACCGGGCTCTCGATCTTCCTGAGCTCACCCGACCAGCCGCCGGAGACCATCCAGAGCTGGGCGCAGAACGATCCCGTCGACCTGGTCACGACGGCTGCCGGCGAGCTGGCCGGCACCACTCTGAGCGCGCAGTACGGCGCTCCCTACAACGACGGCAGCGCATCGGTGCAGGGCTTTGGCTTCTTCTCGCCGCAGTCCTGGTTCGGCGTGCACCAGCCCATCGATTCCGCCAACGACTTCGTGCTCAACCCGCTGCAGCGCGCCAGCACCGGCAACGCGGACCTGAGCGCGGCCCTGGCGGCCTACAAAGGCGCCGACGCCAAGCAGCAGCAGGCCTGGCTCGATCCCTACACCAAGGCCTTGGCCGACGCCAAGGTCGGCGACGACGGCAAGATCTCCATGGCCGACGGGGACTACGGGCCGCTCCCGGTGATGATGGAGAACCTGCTCCAGCTCGCCCGGGCCGGGGGGCTGGACGGCGCGCTGCTGGCCAGCGGGCATTTCTACCAGACCGACTACACGCTGCCGCTCATGTTCATGGGCGACGGCGGGTACCTGGCCGGCCTGGCCCAAGACGGACACCTGCTGGGCAACCAGTGGGGGATGATGAACGAGACCGGCAGCTATCCCGGCCAGACCTGGCTGTGGCTGTACACGATGTGGTACCAGCTGCCGCCGTTCGCCGGCAATGCCAACGCCGACCTGATGGTCGTGCTCGTGATGTTCGTGCTGAGCGCGGGGCTGGTGCTGATCCCATTCCTACCGGTGCTGCGCGACCTGCCGCGCTGGATTCCGATCTATCGCCTGATCTGGCGCGACTACTACCGTGAGGAGGAGGGCGGGGCCACCAGCTCCCGGGCCATGGTCCCGCCCGGACCGGTGGCGCCTACGACGGGGACGGCGGGGTGATGGCGATCGCACCTGGAGGCGGCGCGGTCGAGTTCCTGACCATGGACAGCTGCGTGCGGCTCCTGGAGCAGGAGTCGCTGGGCCGGCTGGCCTTCGCCATCGGAGGCCAGCCGGAGATCTTCCCGGTCAACTACACGATGGACGGCGACGTCATCCTGCTGCGCACGGCGCCAGGCACCAAGCTCCGCCACGCGCCTCACCGGCGCGTGGCGTTCGAGGTGGACGGCATCGATCGCGTGGAAGGAGTGGCGTGGAGCGTGGTGGCTAAGGGACTCCTGGAGGACATCTCCACCCGCCAGGATCCCTTCTCCATCGCACGGCGGGAGGTCCGCGTGTACCCGCTGGCGCCGGGCGAGCGCAAGTACAGCCTGGCGATCTATCCGACTGAGATCACCGGGCGAAGGTTCCCCATAGGGCCGATAGGCTCAGGTCAGGGGCGCTGACCGGCCCCGCCCAGGCTACAGCGGGATGCGGACCCTGACCGTCGTCCCCTCGCCGGGCGTTGATTCCACTTCAAGCTTGCCGCCAAGGGCTGCCGCGCGCTCGCGGAGGTTGCGCAGGCCCTGCCCCTGACCGTCCGCAGACATGGCGTCGAAGCCGCGCCCGTCGTCGTCGACCTCGAGCCGCGCGGCGCCGTCTTCTTCGTGGAGTGACACCCGGCAGGTCGCGGCCGCCGCGTGGCGGCTGACATTGGAGAGTGACTCCCGCAACAGCTGCACGACATCGGCTGCCTGCGATGCCAGGCGGGCCGCCACCCTGGCATCGATGTCCGTGACCACGGTGACCCCCGATTCCCGCTCGACATCTGCAGCCAGCTTGTGCAGCGCCTCCGCCAGCTGGCGGTCCGCCAGGATCCCTGGCCGCAGCCCGAAGATGTAGTTGCGCAGGTCGCGGATCGCGCGGTCGATCTCTCCCACTGAGCCGTCGATCCTCTGCTCCAGCTCTGGGTTGCCCGCCCGCAGCGCCGCCGCCTGGAGATTCATGCCGACGGCGAACAGCGACTGGATGACGCCATCGTGCAGCTCGCGCCCGATGCGTTCGCGCTCCTCCATGACATCGAGACGCCGGAGGTCCTCGCGCGCGCGTCCATATTCGATGGCGACTGCCGCCTGGCTCGCAAAGAGCTCGATGATCTGCCGGTCCTCGGGCCGGAAGGGGACATCGCCCGATCGGTTGCCCACGCGGAGAACGCCGAGCGTCCGGCCTTCGGCGACGAGGGGCACGCTCACTTCAAACTCGCTGGCGCCGCCGGACCCCTGCTCGGCGGCCGCTCGATCCGACACCTCGACCCGCGCCGTGGCCGCATCGACGAGTTCCCTGGCTCGACGCGCGACCAGCGCCAGCACCTCGTCGCGGCTGCCGCCGGCGAGGATCGCCTGGCCGACCTCGGTCACGGCGGTGAGCCGGTCCTGCGCCCGCTTGCGCTCGGTGGCGTCGCGCGTGATCTTGGAGAAGCCGCGCAGCTTGCCGGAGGGATCGCGGAGTGCGGTGATCAGCACCTCGCCCCAGAAGCGGCTGCCGTCCTTGCGCAGGCGCCAGCCTTCAGTCTGGAAGCGCCCGGTGCGAGCAGCCGCCTCCAACGCTTTCTGGGGCACGCCCTTGCGAACTTGGTCCGGGGTGTAGAAGACCGAAGTGGGCCGGCCCAAGATCTCGTCGGCTGCGTAGCCCTTGATGCGCGCCGCACCGGAGTTCCAGCTGGCGACGTTCCCGGCCGGGTCGACCATGAAGATCGCGTAGTCCTGCACGCCATCGATGAGCTGCTGAAAGCGCTCGCGGCTGTCGCGAAGCTCCTGCTCGACCTGGGTGCGCTCGGTGGCGTCGCGCACCGCCGCCACCACCAAAGCTTCGCGACCGCTGCCAAGCGGCGCCAGCGCGATGTCGACCGGGATCTCACGGCCGTCTTTGGTCTTCAGGAAGATCTTCAGCCCTGACCCCATGGCCCGGATGGGCGAGCCAGCGGCCACGTAGCCGTCGCGATGCCTGACGTGAGCTGCCCGAAAGCGCTCGGGCACCAGTGACTCCAGCGTCTGGCCGACCAGCTCGCCCGCCGAGTAGCCCGAGAGCAGCTCCAGCTGCCGGCTGAAGAAGACGATGCGGCCCTCGGCGTCAGCGATCAAGATCCCGTCGGGGAGAGCGTTCAGAAGCTCCGGGTCGACTGTTACAGCCTCGAGCCCGCTGCTCACGAGACCCCGCATTCTAGTTCTGGCCTGCCAGGCCCACGGTCCCGAAGGTATCGGGACCTTCGGCCGCAGTTGGGGCCGAGGTCAAGTGCGACAGTGGGCTCGTGGTTCCAGCCGCGCGAGCAACCCACCGGCTTCGCGTGATGGTGGTCGACGATCACGAGGTCGTCCGCGACGGCGTGCGTGCCTTGCTGGAATCGGCGGCCGACCTATCCGTGGTCGCCGAGGCTGGGACCGTGCGAGAGGCGGTCTTATTGGCTGCCCAGGAGCGCCCGGATGTGGTTGTGATGGACGTGCGGCTTGCCGACGGCAGCGGCATCGAAGCCACGCGCGAGATCCGGGCGCGTCGTCCGGAGACGCAGGTCCTGATGCTGACCTCCTTCGCCGACGACGAGGCGCTCTTCGCATCGATCATGGCCGGGGCTTCCGGCTACGTGCTCAAGCAGATCCGCGGCGCGAAGCTGCTGAGAGCCGTCCGCGCCGTCGGCGCCGGGCGCAGCCTCCTGGATCCCGAGGTGACCTCCGCCGTGCTGCAGCGGCTTCGCCGCGGCAAGCATTTGTTCCTGGACGAACGGCTGGCGAGGCTGTCGGCGCAGGAGGAGCGGATTCTGAAACTGGTCGCCGACGGTCGCACGAACCGCCAAATCGGGCAGGACCTCGGGCTGGCCGAGAAGACCGTCAAGAACTACGTCTCCAACATCCTCGGCAAGCTCGACGTTGAGCGCCGGGCCGAAGCCGCCGCCTATCTCGCGCGGCACACGCGATACGGCGAGCCAGCTTGATGTTCGTGTCCCATCGGACGGAGGTGCTATGCGCCTTCGACGAGGTGGCCGCGGCTTTGGAGTCGAGTCCTTGGCACTGGATCCCGGGTCTGGTTGAAGAACCAGCCGGTCGCTATCTTTGCACCATCGCCGTGAGTCCGCGGCTGAGCCGGCGCGCGGAACTGGGTGTCGGCCTCCCGCAGGCCGGGGACGGATGGCTTGCCGTGCCCGTCTCCTGGCGGGCGGCCGAAGCAGACGTCCTTTTTCCGGTCTTTGCCGGTGAAGTTCAAGCGAGACGGCTTCCCGACGGGCGGACGGAGCTGGCCCTGGTGGGCAGCTACCGGCCGCCGCTGGGCCCGGTGGGCGAACTGGCCGACCAGGCGGTCATGCATTGGGTGGCCAGCAGGGCGCTGGCCGGCTTTTTGCAGAGGGTCGGTGAGCTGCTGGCCGGGGCCGCAGGGACCAATGGTCCCCTTTCGGCCGGGACCCTGTCCCAGCCTTCTGCGGGCGCTTAGTCAGTTCGAAACTGGTTCGCGAACCGATTGACTGAGGCCATGGAAATCACCCACAGAGGAGGTCTCATCCAATGACTAAGGAAATCAAGTGGCGGATCATCGCCTTGCAGGCGATGGCCGTCCTCGTGCTGGGCTTTGCCGCCGGCTTCCTTTATTACGAGGCGAGCTTCGCCAACAACTTCGTGCGCGACCAGCTGGTGGCGCAGAACATCTACTTCCCCGACAAGTCGCAGGCCGTGACGGGCGGCGCGCTCGACCCGGCCGTCTACCCCGACCTGCAGCAGTACGCGGGACAGCAGGTCGACACCGGTGACAAGGCCAAGGCTTACGCCAACGACTTCATCGGCCATCACCTGAAGGGCGTCTACAACGGCCTCACCTACTCGCAGGTCAGCAGCCTGGCCCAGGCCAACCCGACCGATGCCAAGCTGGCGGCCGCCAAGACGACCCTCTTCCAGGGTGAGACGCTGCGCAGCATGCTGCTGAGCGCCTGGGGCTGGTCGCAGGTCGCGCTGTACGCCCTCTACGCGAGCATCGCCATGATGGTCGCCACCGCGGTGGTCGCGGCGGCCCTGATCTTCGAGCTGGTCACCGCTTTCCGGCGCCAGCCCCTGATCGTGACCAAGCCGGTCACCGCGTAGGACTCCTCTCCGTGGGCTCCGGCGGGCAGCAGCCCGCCGGAGTCTTTTCGGTTTCGGACGGAACGGACGAGCCTAAGCGCCGCCGGCGGCGGCCGGTAGCGGGGCGAGCGCCGTCTCCGCGGCCTTGAGCCCCAACACCAGCGCCATGGCGAGGCCACCGGCGTAGCCGCGCACGAAGGTGCCGCCGGTGTCGGCGCCGGCCGCCAGCAGCCCCGGCACCGGGTGCCCCTCAACCCCGAGAACGCGTGCCGAGGTGTCGACCAGAACGCCCACCTGGGTGAAGGTCATCGCGGGCTGCGTGTCGAGGATGTAGAAGGGCGGCTGGTCGATGGGCAGCGGGTCCTTGACCCGGCCGGGATGCAGCGACCCCGGATCCGACGCGGCCAGGCGGTTGTACTCCAGCACCGTCGCCAGCGCGGCCGAAGCGTCGTATCCCCACTCCTCGGGGAGGTACTCGAGCTCCTCCAGTGACTCGGCCACCGCCACCCGCCCACCGTGCTGGCGGATGGCGGCGAATTTGTCCATGGGCTCGATGCCCTCCACATAAGACGTGACCACCCAGTCCCGCCGCACGCGCTCGTCCACGATCAGGAGGGCGCGCGCGCCCGGCTGCTCCACCACCGCCTGGGTGTTGAGGTGGTCCCCCACCGTCTCGTCGACGAAGCGCCGACCGGCGCGATTCAACAGCAGGCCGTGCTCGCTGAAGTACAGGGTCAGGTTCACGAACAGGGACGGCTCCCAGGGCTGCACCGGGTGGGGCACCAGGTGCCCGTAGAAGCCGCCACCGGGCTTCCCCACCTGAGCTCCGACCGCCGTGGCGAGGCGCAAACCGTCCCCGCTGCTCGAAGGCACGCAGCGGCGCAGGATGCCGGCGGCCTGGGGGTGGATGTGGCGTGCGGTCAGCTCGCGATCGTTCTGAAAACCCCCGCTCGCGAGCAGCGTCCACCGCGCCCGAACGCCGCGCGTCTCACCGCCCACAGACACCTGCGCGCCCACCACGGCGCCCTCCCCCGCCTCGAGCTTCTCGGTTTGACAGGAGGTCCAGATCTCTCCGCCGGCGTCCGCCACGCTCCGCTGGCAGTTCCGCAAGTACGAGGCCATGTCCACCTGGCGCCCTCTGCCAAAACCCATCAGCGCGACCTCCGGCCCCACGTGTACCCCGAGGGAGCGCACCCACTCCAGCGCCGGGTCGAGGCCCGACGCGAGCATGGCGCCCAGCGCGGGATCGCCGTCCGGTATGACCTCTCGCATCACCTCGGGCGAGCGCGCGGTCCAGATGTAGCCCGCCAGCGCGGCGTTGCCCCCGGACTGCGCCGCCTTCTCGGCAACCAGCACGCGCGCGCCCTGGCGCGCAGCCATAGCGGCCGCCGAGAGGCCGGCCATGCCGGCGCCGATAACCAACAGGTCGAAGTCGTAGCCACCCTCATGCATCACATCCACTCCACGCCCGGCTCCGTGTAGAAGGCGACGTAGCGGTGGATGCGGCCCTGATCGTTCAGGCTGAGGCTGCAGACCGCCGAGCCGGTGCCGCCGCCGGGCAGGTTCTCGACCACCAGCTCGAAGAGCGCGTTGGGTCCGCGCTGCACGAGCTCCAGCACGCGGTGCGTGAAGCTTGCCTTGCCGCGCGCCGCGAACCCCGAGAGCAGCTGCGCGCGGCCGACGAAGTCGTGGCGCAGGTTGCTCGTGATGTTGGTGTGGCGGTACGGCGGATGGCAGTACAGGACGTCGTCACTGAAGCAGTCGGCCGCGGCCTCGAAGTCGGCCGCGTCCATGGCGTGGAAGTAGGCGTCGACGACGGACGCTGCATCGGCGGGGCGCGCAGAATCCGCGCGCGGCGGCATCGACACCGCGGGCTCGCAGGCGAAGGCCAGGTAGCGCGCGATCAGGCCGTCCTCGCCAAGGCTGAAGTGGCCGGTGAACGTGCGCCGCGGCCGGTCGTCGGCCGGGTCGCGGGTGACGCCTTCCACGTACCACGAGCGCTCCTGGCCCATGCAGAGGATCACCTGGTGGCGGACGCCGCTCGGCCCACGCCCAACCAGGAGATCGCGCGCGCCCGCGCGCCCGCGCGCGAGCTGGCGGGGGTCGACCTCGTGTCCGCCGCGCGGCGGCAGGGCGATCAGGACGTCCTCGCCGAGCTGCTCGGCCGCGGACTCGAAATCGCCCGCGTCCAGCGCTGCGTAGTAGGCCTCAACGGCGGTCGGGACCCGTTCGCCGACGATCATAGCCACCTCAACAGAATTACCTACCGACGCGTCGGTTAGTTAGAATACCCGGATGCGGCCGTGCGGTCAAACCCGGATCCCGGTCGCAGCCAAAGTCACCCTGGCGGCAACCGTGGAGGGACCCGAAACAGGACCTCCCGTCCTCCTCCTTCATGGCGGCGGCCAGACGCGGCACGCCTGGGGAGGCACCCGCGCCCGGCTGGCGGCGGCGGGGTGGCGGGCGATCAGCGTCGACCTCCGCGGCCACGGCGACAGCGACTGGGCACCCGACGGCGATTACGGGCCGCCCGTCTTCGCGGCCGACGTGCGGGCGCTGATCGACTGGACCGGCGGCCGGCCGGCGTTGGTGGGCGCCTCGCTGGGCGGCCAGGCGGCTCTGCTGGCCGTCGGCGAGAGCGACGAAGCAACACCCATCGCGCGCGCGCTGGTCCTGGTGGACGTCACGCCGCGCGTCAATCTCGACGGTGCCCGGCGCGTCATCGGATTCATGCGCTCGCGCCCGGACGGTTTTGCCTCCCTCGAGGAGGCCGCCGACGCGGTGGCCGCCTACCTACCCCACCGCCCGCGGCCGGACGACACGGCCGGGCTGGCACGCAACCTCCGCTACGACGGCGCGCGCTACCGCTGGCACTGGGACCCGGTCCTGGTCGAGCAGAGCGAGCAGCGCATGATGCCGGCCGAACGGCTGCTGGCGGCCGCGCGCCGCATCAGGGTGCCCACGCTGCTGATCCGGGGAGCGCTGAGTGACGTCGTCACCGAGGACACCGCTGGCGAATTCATGCGCTTGCTCCCCGACGCCGAGTTCGTGACGGTGGACCGGGCGGCGCACATGGTCGCCGGCGACCGCAACGACGTCTTCACCGCGGCCGTCCTCGACTTCCTCAGCCGGCGGTCATCAGATGTCGCTTGACCTCCCCGGCGCCGGTGATCGCCGCGGCCGTGGAGGCGGCCTCCGCGACCAGGTTGAAGCGACGGCAGCCGGCCTCGAGGAAGGGCGCCAGTGCCTCGGCCACCTGCTCCGGCGGACCGCAGGGCGTGTACCGGGCGAACTTCTCGAACGGCAGGCCATAAGCACTCTCCATGTCGGCCTCCGCCTGCCGCCGGGCGGCCTCCGGCGAGGGACCGAAGAAGCACCAGCTCTGGTGGCGGTGCTGCCACTCCACCTCGCCGCGCCCGGCGTCCAGCGCGGCCTCCGCCACGGTCAGCACAGCCTCGCGGTGGCGCCGCGGCGACACCCAGACCCCGATCCAGCCCTCGGCGTGGCGACCGGCCCGGACCAGGGCGGCCTGGGACCGGCCTCCGACCAGGACGGGGATGGGCGGCCGCGGCGCCGGGCGCACCACCGCCGAATCGAAGCTGAAGAAGCGGCCGTGGTGCGTCACCGGCTCGCCGCTGAGCAACTGCTTCAGCACCGCCAGCGCCTCGTCCGCTCGCGCGCCCCGGCTGCGCGGGTCGACCGCGACGATCTCGCTCTCGTGCGGATCCTCGCCGCCGATGCCCACGCCGAAGCTGAAGCGCCCCGGCGCCAGCATCCCGATCGTGGCCAGCTGGCGGGCCACCAGCACCGGGTGCCGGAGCGGCAGCAGGTAGATGCCGGTCTCCACGTCCAGCCCGCCGCCGGCCCCCAGCAATGCCGCCGCCACCACCAGGCCGTCGCTGCCGGTCCCACCCTGGAAAGACACGTGGTCGCCGGCCACGATCCCGTCCAGGCCGGCCTCGCGCACCGTCGCCACCAGCTGCGGCAAGCGGCCGGCGTACTCGGCCAGGTGCTCGTCCCGCAGCACGAAGCTCACCCGCACCGCCGCGGCCACGCCGCCGATGGTGACAGAGCCCGGCCGTGAAGGCATTCCGCCTCCTGGCCTGGCAGCGGCCGCCGGAGCTGATGGACGTCGAGGTCCCCGAGCCCGGTCCCGGCCAGGTCCTGGTCCGGGTGGGCGGGGCGGGCGCCTGCCACTCGGACCTGCACCTGATGGAGTGGCCGGAAGGTCGCGTGCCCTTCCAGGTCCCCTTCACGCTAGGGCACGAGAACGCCGGCCGGGTGGAGAAGCTCGGTCCCGGCGCGACCGGCTTCGCGCCGGGCGACCCGGTCGCTGTGTACGGGCCCTGGGGCTGCGGCGCCTGCGGCGCCTGCATCCGCGGTATGGAGAACGTCTGCGAGAACTGGCGCCGGCGGCCGTTTCGTGGCGGCGGCCTGGGCGCGGACGGCGGGATGGCCGAATACCTCCTCGTCCCCGCGACCCGCTACCTGGTCCCGCTCGGCGGCCTGGACCCGGTGCAGGCCGCGCCGCTCACCGATGCCGGGCTGACGCCGTACCACGCGGTGCGCGCCTCGGCGCCCGCCCTGCGCCCCGGGGGCCTGGCGGTGGTCATCGGGGCCGGAGGCCTGGGCCAGATGGCCGTGCAGATCCTGGCCGCCACCACCGGCGTGCGGATCGCGGCCGTGGACGTCTCGGAGGAACGCGTGCGCGTGGCGAAAGCAATGGGCGCCGAGCACACCGTCGTCACGGGCCCCGACGCGCGCGCGCAGGTGCGCGAGCTCAACGGCGGCCGGGGCGCCGACGTCGTCTTCGACTTCGTCGGCGCGGACTCCACTCTGCAGCTGGCGGCCGGCCTGGCCCGGCCCCTGGGCCGCCTGGTGCTCGTGGGCGCCGGCGAGGGCACGATCCCCTTCGGCTTCTCGGCGGTGCCGCAGGAGTGCGAGCTGGTCGTGAGCAGCTGGGGCACTCTGCCCGAGCTGGCCGAGGTCATCGCGCTCGCCGAGCGCGGCATCCTCCACGCCCAGGTCACAACCTTCCCGCTGGAGAGGGCGGCCGACGCCTATGACGCGCTGCGCCGCGGCGCCCTCACCGGGCGCGCGGTGGTGGTTCCCGATGGCGGCTAGGGACTTCGTGCAGCGGTACGGGAGCACAGGGCCGCCGATGGTGCTGGTGCACGGCGTGGGGTCGTCGCATGTCCACTGGTTGGCGGTCGCCCCCAAGCTGGCCGTCCGCCACCGTGTTTACGTCCCCGACCTGCCCGGCTTCGGCCGGACGCCGGTCGCGGGGCGCCGCGCCGACCTCCAGGGCTACCGCCAGTTCCTGGCGCGCTTCCTGGCCGGCCTCGACCAGCCGGCGGTCGTGGTCGGCAACTCGATGGGCGCCCTCCTGGGCATCCTCGCCGCGGTCGACCACCCCAAGCGGGTACGGGCGCTCGTTCTCGTGTCCTCTCCCGCTCCCCGCCACCCGCTCACGCCGCTGGAACCCAAGCTCGCGGTACTCCTCTCCGCCTACTCCTGGCCGGGGCTGGGCGAGCTCACGCGCGGGCTGTGGGTGAAGGTCCAGGGCCCCGAAGGGCTGGTGCGCAGCGTCCTCGACTCCTGCCTGGCCGCACCCGAGCGCACGCCGCCCGAGGTCCTGCGGGCGGCGCTGGAGGTGGAGACCGAGCGGACCGCGCACGACGACGAGGTCCACGTCTTCCTCTCCGCCTACCGCTCCACCTGGCGCTACCTGCTCAACGGCCGCCGCTTCGACCGCCTGGTGCGGGAGGTGCGGGCGCCGGCGCTGATCCTGCACGGCACCCGCGACAAGCTGGTGCCGACGTCCGTCGTGAACCGATTCCGGCGCCTGCGGCCGGAATGGCCGCTGGTCGAGCTGCCCGGCCTGGGCCACATGCCGCAGGTGGAGGACGCGCGCGGGTTCGTCACCACGGTTAGGCGATGGCTGGCCTCGCAGAGCGCTTGATCGTCGACCTCCGCCGGGAGGTGGACCGCTCGGTGCTGCGCGGTCGCAACGGCATCCGCGTGCTGGCGGGATCCGGGCGCACGCTGGTCGGCCGGACTCCCAAGGACACGGTCTGGTCGCGGGACAAGGTCGAGCTCTGGCGGTACCGGCGCACCGAGGCGCCGGCGCCCGGCGTGCCCCTGCTGCTCGTGATGAGCCTGGTCACGCGCACCTACATCTTCGACCTGCTGCCCGGCAACAGCATCGTCGAGAAGCTGCTGGCGGCCGGCTTCGACGTCTTCCTGGTCGACTGGGGGGTGCCCGACGAGCTCGAGGCCCACAACACCCTGGAGACCTACGTCGAGGGCTACCTGCCGGAGGCGTTGGAGGCCGTGCGCGCCGAGAGCGGCGCCGCGGGAGTCAACGTCCTCGGCTACTGCCTGGGCGGGCTGCTGGCACTACTGGCCGTGGCTCAGGACCCCCGGCTGCCCGTGCGCAACCTGGCCCTGATGGCGACGCCGGTGTCCTTCGCGGGCATGGGCCTGCCGGTGTCGCTGATCCGCACCGGCCGCCTCGACCTGGACCAGCTGGTCGATCACACCGGCAACGTGCCGCCCGGCGTCCTCCTCAACGCGTTTCGCACCCGCAACCCCACCGGCGAGCTGGTGCAGTACGCCAACCTGCTGGAGAACCTCTGGAACGACCGCTACGTGCGCGGCTACCAGGCCTTGAACATGTGGATCCACGACCACATCCCGTTCCCCGGCGCCGCCGCCCGGCAGGTGACCGAGCAGCTGGTGCGCGAGGACCGGCTGGTCGAGGGCCGGCTGCGCCTGTCCGACCGCCGCGTCTCCCTCAAGCGCGTGAAGACACCGCTGCTGGTGGTCATGGCCGAGACGGACGACGTGGTGCCGCCCGCCACGGCCGCCCCGGCGGCGGACCTCGTGGGCTCGCGCGACGTCGAGGTGCTGAGGGTGCCGGCGGGGCACGTCGCCCTGGTGACCGGGCGCACCGCCGACCGCGTCACCATCCCCGGAATCGTCGACTGGCTGCGGAGGCATCCGGAATGAGCGAGATCAAGAACCTGGAAGAGGCGGACGAGGCGGCGGTGCTCGCCTTCTTCGAGCGCATCCCCGCAGCGGACCGCAACTTCTTCAAGGAGGACCTGCGCGACGCCGGCGCGGTACGCGCGTGGCTGCGCGACCCCCGCCTCCGCCGGGCGGTCGCGGTCGAGGAGGACGGCTCGGTTGCGGGCTACGCCGCGCTCATCCCGGGCCTCGGCTGGTCCGGCCACGTCGGCGAGCTGCGCCTGGTGGTCGATCCCCGGCGCCGGCGGCAGGGTGTCGGGCGCCGGCTCGCCCAGTGGGCGGTGCTGGAGGCGATCCGGCAAGGGCTGGAGAAGCTGACGGTCGAGGTGGTGGCCCAGCAGGAGGCGGCCGTCGCCATGTTCCAGCAGCTCGGCTTCGCCGGCGAGGCACTGCTCACCGACCAGGTGCGCGACCGCGACGGCGAGCTGCGCGACCTCCTGGTGCTCGCGCACCGCGTCGATCGCAACCGGTCGCTGCTGGAAACCCTGGGGGCGGCTGAGGAATGAGCGGGATCTTCGACCTCGAGGGCCGCACCGCGGTCGTGACCGGCGCCTCGTCCGGGCTCGGTGAGCGCTTCGCGCAGGCGCTTTCCGGAGCCGGCGCCAACGTGGTGCTGGTCGCCCGCCGCGCCGACCGCCTGGAGGCGCTCGCAGCGCACCTGGGTCCCGAGCGGACGCTGGCCGTGACCGCCGACGTGCGCGAGGCGGGTGCCCTGGCCCGCGCCGTCGACCAGGCGGTGGCCCGGTTCGGCCGCCTCGACGTGATGGTGAACAACGCCGGGGTGGCGCGCGTGGGGCCGGCGGAGGGGCAGTCGACCGAGAGCTTCCTGGAGGTGGTCGAGGTCAACCTGGCGGCGGTGTTCACCGGCTGCCGCGAAGCTGCCCGGGTAATGCTCCCGCAGGGCGCCGGGAGCATCGTCAACGTGGCTTCCGTGCTGGGACTGGTGGGCGGCCTCAAGTTCCCCGACGCCGCCTACGCGGCCAGCAAGGGCGGCGTCGTGAACCTGACCCGCGAGCTGGCGGCGCAGTGGGCGGGCCGGGGCGTGCGCGTCAACGCCATCGCGCCGGGCTGGTTTCGCTCGGAGATGAATGCCGAGCTGTTCGAGGACCCCGCCTGGGAGCGCTACCTGCAGCGCACCCTGCCCGCGGGCCGGGCGGGCCGCGAGGGCGAGCTGGACGGGGCGTTGCTTTTCTTGGCCTCGGACGCCTCCAGCTACGTCATCGGGCAGACGATCGCGGTCGACGGCGGCTGGAGCGCGGTCTAGGCCGCTTCTCGAGCTGCGCGCTCAGGTCGCGCACCCGCTTCTCCAGGCCGGACACCTGCTCCGAGAGGCGGAGCAGGTCCGACCAGGCCGGGATGTTGGCGCGGTGCAGCGCATCCGCCGTCCATTCCAGGTAGAGGCGGCGCGCGGCGGCCTCGGCGCGCTTGCTGAAGGTCACGAAGCCGGCGAACTCGTCGGTGCGGGTCGCGTACTCCAGGCGTGCTCCGAGCGCGCGCTCGGCCCAGTCGAACCACGGCCGCCAGCCAGGGCGCTCAGTCTCGGCCACTATTTAACCTTCTCGTCGGTAAAATAGCATGTAGATGCGAACGGTGGCCGAGGTCCTCCGCTGGCGGGCCCGCCGGCACCCTGAGGGGGCGGCGACCTGGTTCGAAGGGCGCACGCGGACCTTCGGCGAGCTGGACGCCTCCAGCTCGGAGCTGGCGGCCGGGCTGGCCGCCAAGTTCGGGATCGGGCCCGGTGACCGCCTGGCGATCCTGGACCGGAACTCCGACGCCTACCTCGAGCTCATCCTGGCCGCGGCCAAGCTGGGCGCGGTGATGGTTCCCATCAACTGGCGCCTGCAGGCGCCGGAGGTCGCCCAGATCGTGGCCGACGCGGAGCCCCGCCTGCTGGTCGCCGGCGACGGCCTCGCGGCGGGACTGGCCGGCCTGCCCTGCACCGTCGCCGGCTTCGGGGAGCTGCCCCGCGGCGGCACCGATCCTCGTGGCGACCAGGAGCCTGATGTGGCCTGGCAGCTGTACACGTCGGGCACCACCGGGCTCCCCAAGGGGGCCATGCTCGGTCACCGCAACCTCTTCGCCATGATGCAATCGCTCAGCCTGGAGCTGCCCGAGCTGGTCGAGGGCTCGCGCTCGCTGGTAACGGCGCCGCTGTACCACATCGGCGGCTGCGGCTGGGCTCTGATCGCCCTCGCCCACGGCGCCACCGTGGTGCTGGTGCGCGAGATCGTTCCCGACCAGCTGCTGGACGTGATGACTCGGCAGCAGGTGGCTACCGGCCTGATCGTGCCCGCCGTGCTGCAGTCTTTGACTCGGCTGCCCGGCGTCGGCGACGCCGACTTCGGCGCCCTCGGCAACCTCGCCTACGGCGCCTCGCCCATCTCGCAGACGCTGCTCGAGGACTGCATCCGCGTCTTCGGCTGTCGCCTCACCCAGCTCTACGGGTTGACCGAGACCACGGGCGCCGTCACGGCTCTTCGCCACGAGGACCATGCCGGCGAGCGGCTGCTCTCCTGCGGCCGGGCCATGCTGGGCGGCGAGGTCAAGATCGAGGACGGCGAGATCCTCTACCGCGGGCCCAGCCTGATGCAGGGTTACGCGGGCCGGCCGGAGGACACGGCCCTGGCGGTGCGCGACGGCTGGTTCCACACCGGGGACGCCGGGACCATGGACGCCGACGGCTTCGTCTACATCCGGGACCGCATCAAGGACATGATCGTGTCCGGCGGCGAGAACGTTTACCCGGCCGAGCTGGAAGGCGTGCTGGCCGGGCACCCGGCCATCGCGGACGCGGCCGTGATCGGGGTGCCCGACCCGCGCTGGGGCGAGACCGTGAAGGCGGTCGTCGTGCTGCGGCCCGGGGCGCGCCTCACCGAGACCGAGCTGATCGAGTGGTGCCGGTCCCGCGTGGCGGGCTACAAGCGGCCCCGCTCGGTGGACTTCGTCGAGCTGATCCCGCGGAATCCGAGCGGCAAGATCCTGAAGCGGCAGCTCCGCGAGCCCTACTGGGCGGGGGTGCTGCGGCGTGTCAACTGACAAGTACACTGGCAACGGTCACCGAATGCCCGACCCCACGTCCCCGCTTTCTTCAGTGATCACGGTGCTCAAGGAGGCCGCCTCACGCGGCGAGCTCAGCCCCACCGCCGTCGAATGGTCGCTGGCCCGGCTGTCGGGTCGCGTGCGCCGCGGCAACCCGCGCCTGGAGGGGGTCGACCGTCCCGACGACATCCTGCGCGCCGCCACCGACGTCTTCCGCCGCCGCGGTTACCACCACACCACCATCGACGAGATCGCGAACGAGCTCTTCCTGACCAAGGCGGGCGTCTACCACTACTTCGCGTCCAAGCAGGAGATCCTGGCCGCCATCTGCGAGCGGGCCATGAAGATGGCCGAGGCGGCCGTCGACGCCGCCAGCAACGGTCACGCCGACCCCTACCGGCAGCTGCAGGCGGTCCTCGAGAGCTACGCCGAGGCGCTGCAGAGCGAGGACGGCCTGACCGTTGCCCTGCTCCACGTCGACGAGATCCCGGAGGCCGCGCAGCAGGACCTCGACCGCCGCCGCAAGCGCCTGGAGTCGATCGTGCAGAAGATCCTGGAGAGGGGCGTCAAGGAGGGCGTGTTCGAGGTCATCGACACCCACGTCGCCGTGTTCGGGATGTTCGGGGCGCTGAACTGGATGTACGCCTGGTACCGGCCGGGCGGCCGCCTCTCCGGCGAGCAGGTGCGCAAGACCCTGGTCAAGCAGCTGATGGACGGGGTCACGGTGCGCCGGCGCCGCTCTGACAACAGCCGGGAGCGCCGCTCCTAGACGATCGTCTGGCCGCCGTCGACCACCAGCACCGCGCCCGTGGTGTAGCTGGACGCATCGGAGGCCAGGTAGGCGACGGCCCCGCGCAGCTCGTCGGGCCGGCCCTGCCGGCGCATCGGGATGCGCTCGACCATCAGCCTCTGCTGCGCGTCGGGGATGGTGTGCGTCATGCCCGCGGCCATCGATCCCGGCGCGATCGCGTTGACGCGCACGCCGCGCTCCGCCCACTGCGCCGCCAGGTCCCGGGTCAGGCTGATGAGCGCCCCCTTGGAGGTCGTGTAGCTGATGGTGGCGCCGACCTCGGGCAGGAACGACATCAGGCCGCCGGTCGAGGCCAGGTTGATGATCGAGCCCCGCCCCTGCGCCAGCATCAGTCGGCCCGCCTCGCGGCAGGCCAGGAAGGCGCCGGTCAGGTTGACGTCCAGCACCCGCCGCCAGCCCCGGTCGGTGGGGATCTCCTCGGGTGCGGCCGCCCAGTAGGTTGCGGCCCCGTTGACCAGGACGTCGACGGAGCCGAACTCCGATGCGGCCACGCCGACCAGGCGCTGAACGTCCTCCTCCCGCCCCACATCGGTCGCCACCGCCAGCGCCCGCCCGCCGTACTCGGCCTCCAGCCGGTGCGCCAGCTCCTCGCAGGGCTCCAGCTTGCGCGCCGCCAGCACGACCGAGGCGCCCAGGTCCGCGAGCGTTTCCGCGATCGCCGCCGCCAGCTCGCCGTGGCCGCCGGTCACGATGGCGGTGCGGCCGCCGAGGTCGAGCAGCGACGCGAGCCGCGGCAGTCGCTCAGTGGCCATCGGGGGCGATGCCCTCGGCGCGGCCCACGTAGCCGATCTCCAGGATCTGCTCCTGGGTGATGGAGTCCGCGGCGCCCCGGTACATCTCGCGGCCGCCGTCGAGGATGGCGATGTGGGAGGCGTAGCGGAGGGCGACCGCGCCCGACTGCTCGATCACGACCAGCGTGGCCCCGCCCGAGCGCGCCGATTCCAGGAGGTCGTAGACGGCCTCGATGGCGCGCGGCGCCAGGCCCAGCGAGGGCTCGTCCAGGATGACCAGCTTGGGCTTGGCGATGAGGGCTCGAGCCACGGCCACCAGCTGCTGCTCCCCGCCGCTCAGGGATCCGGCGGGCACGTTGAGGCGGTTCGTGATCGCCGACGGGAAGGTCTCAAGGAGCGCTCGCAGGCTGCGCTCCAGCTCCCGCCGCGGCTGCTTCACGGTGTACGCGCCGAGCAGGATGTTCTCGCGAACCGTCAGGCGGTAGAAGAGTCGCCGGCGCTCCGGGACGAGCACCACGCCCTCGCGGTTGAAAGCCCGGGTCGCGCTGTAGCGAGCCGGCGCGCCGTAGATCCGGACCTCGCCCCGCCAGGGTTTGAGCATGCCGCCCATGACGTTGGCGAGCGTGGTCTTGCCGGCGCCGTTGGGTCCCAGGATCAGCGTGAAGGTGCCGGGTTCGATGTCCAGGCTGATGCCGGAGAGCGCCACCACCCCGGCGCCGTAGCGATGGGTCACGCCGGACAGGCTCAGCGCGGCCGTCATGCGGTCACCGCCACCGAGCCGAAGTACGCCTCCTTGACGGCGTCGCTGCGCCGGATCTCCTCGGGCGTGCCCTCGGCGATGATGCGGCCGTAGTCGAGAACGAACACCCGGTCCGCCAGCGAGAGCACCTGCTGGACCGCGTGGTCGACCAGCAGCACCGACACCCCCGCCTTGCGGAAGGCCCGGATCAGCTGGTTCAGCTGCTGCTGCTCGGCGAGGTCGAGGCCGGAGAAGGGCTCGTCCATCACGATCAGGGAGGGCCCGGTGGCCAGCGCGCGCGCGATGTCGACGCGCTTCTGGATGCCGAAGGGCAGGGCGCCGGGGAGCGAGCCGGCGTGGTCCGTGAGGCGCAGCGCCTCCAGCGTGGTGCGGGCGGCCTCGCGCGCGGCGGAGCCGCGATGCCGGGCCCGGGCGGCGAGCACCACGGTGTCCAGCACCGGCAGCTCGGAGAAGAGCTCCGCGTGCTGGAAGGTCCGCGCCATGCCGCTGCGCGCCCGTCTCTGGGCCCCCTGCCGGAGCAGGTCCGTGTCTCCGAAGCGCGCGCGGGCGCCCTTTTGCGGCCGCACGAACCCGCCCAGCACATTCAGGAAGGTCGTCTTGCCGGCGCCGTTGGGACCGATCAACGCCACCACCTGCCCGGGCCCGATCGAGAGCCGGACATCCTCGAGGGCTTTGAGACCGCCGAAGCTGACGGTGACGCTCTCCACGGTCAGCTCCGACGGCCGGCTCACCGGCGGCAGCTCGAGGTCCCCCGGCGGCTGGTCGCGCCCGTTGCCCGCCGGGCCGCCCCTGGGCGCCGTCCCGCGCCGGCGGAGACCGAGCAGGGGCGCCGCCCGCCGGACCAGGCCCGGGGCGATGCCCTCGGGCAGGAAGAGCAGGATCGCGATCGTGACCACGCCGAACACGATCACCTGCAGGTCCTGCGCGCCCCGCGCGGCCTCGGGCACCACCACGATGAACGCGGTCCCGAGCACGGCGCCGGCGATGCTGCCGACGCCGCCCACGACCGCGGCCACCACGAAGTTGATGGCATTGGTCAGGGAGAAGGTGTCGGGGCTGATGTAGCCGATCTGGAGCGCCAGCAGCACCCCGGCGAGCGCGGCCAGGGCGGCGCTGGCGCCGAAGGCGGTCGCGTTCTCGATGGTCGGGTTGAGCCCGATCGAGATCGCGGCCAGGCGCTGGTTCTTGATCGCCAGCCAGCGCCGGCCCCAGCGACCGCGCGCCGCCAGGTCCACGAGCACGAAGACCACCGTGGCCGTGGCCACCGCGACCGTCGCGATGGAGTCCAGGCGAAGAAGCTGCCCGAAGATGCGGAAGGGCGTGACCGGGGTGCCCTGGTCGCCACCGGTGACCGAGTCCCAGCGGCCGATCACCTCACCGCCGACGAGCGCGAGCGCGAGGGTCAGGATGGCGAGGTAGAGGACCTCGAAACGCCCCGCCGTGAGCCCGATGCCGAAGCCCACCGCCGCGGCCGCCCCCATCGCGAGGAGCGCGATCAGAGGCAGCGCCAGGCCACGGCTGCTGAAGTAAGCCGTGGCGTAGGCACCGATGGCCACGAAAGCCATGTGGCCGACCGACCAGATGCCGCTCAGGCCAGCTAGCTCGCTGACGCTGAGCGTGATGATGGCGAACACCGCGACCGTGGTGATCACGAAGTTCTGGTAGCGGTCGGTCAGCCCGAGGGGGCCGATCGCGAGCAGCGTCGCCGCCCCCACCGCGGCCGCGACCAGGACCCGCCAGTGCCCACCGGCCAGCCGGCCTGCGCGCTGCAGCATGCGGCTATACCCGCTCGCGGCGCTGCGTCGCGAGCAGACCCGCGGGCCGCAGGAAGAGGACGAGCACGATGATGCCGAAGACGATGGTGTCCCGGAAGCTCGCGGAGACATAGCGCCCCGCCAGGTCATCGAGCACGCCGATCGCAAAGCCGCCGATGGCGGCGCCGACCATGCTCTGCAAACCGCCGAGGAAGACCCCCGCGAAGGCCCGGAACAGGGGCGCCACCATGAGCGTCACGGTCAGCGTGGCATCGGGCGCCAGCAGGACCGCGGCCAGTCCGGCCAGGCCGCAGCCGATGAACCAGGCCAGGGGCGCGATCAGGCTGCGGTTGATGCCGACCACCTTGGCCGCGTAGGGATCCTCGGCCGCCGCTCGCATCGCGATGCCGAGCGTGGTGTAGCGCATGAAGAACGCGATCACGCCCATCGCGACCAGCGCCAGACCCGCGGTGGCGATCTTCTGCCACGCCACCACCAGGCCGGCCAGGGTGACGGTGCCGGGCACCAGCACCGGGAACGCCTGCGGCGTGTGCCCGAAGAGCATCCCGGCCACCGAGACGA
This sequence comes from Candidatus Dormiibacterota bacterium, assembly GCA_036378695.1. Classification (GTDB taxonomy): domain Bacteria; phylum Chloroflexota; class Dormibacteria; order Dormibacterales; family Dormibacteraceae; genus CF-28. The sequence continues at coordinate 7,535 of DASUVY010000063.1, read as the reverse complement.
GGATCAAGGAGAGGGCGAGTGTCAGTACCAGGGCCGCGAATGTCCGCCCCGGACCGAGTGGGCGGATGACGGTCCGCTCGGTGACCACGCCCAGTGCTCCCGAGACCAGCACCGCGGCGATGACGCCGGCCACGACCGGCCAGCCGGCGTGCGTCAAAAGTGCGAAGGCAACGTAGACGCTGATCATCCCGAAGTCGCCGATGGCGAAGTTCACGACGTCGGTGGTCCGGAAGATGATCACGATCCCGAGGCCGAGCAGGGCGTAGGTCGCCCCGCTCACGAGTCCTGAGATCAGGACCGCCCCGAGTTCGTTCACTTGCTGTTCGGGCTTCTAGAAGTTGGAGTTGGCGCCGACGTACTTGCCCACGGTGACCCATTTGCCCCCGCTCAGCTGCACGCGCTGGACCTGGGTCCCACCCAGATGGTTGGAACTGGAGTAACTAACCGGCGGCATGACGCCGCTGTCGTAATTGCTCATGCCCTCGATTGCTTTGACGATGCTGGCCGAATTGATGGTGCCGTTGATGCGGCTAAGCGCCTGCGCCGCGATCTTGGCGGCGGCCCACATGAAGAGCGACTCGTAGTCAGGCTGCGTGTTCGGCTCGTACTTGGCCATGGCGCCGAGGAACTCTTTGACGGCCGGGTTCGCGTTGTCGTCCGGGGGCAGCGTCCAGGCCTCGGACTTGAGGCCCTCGGCGTCCTGGCCGGCCAGCCGGATCACGTCGGCTGAGGCGTTGGGCGCGTAGCTGTAGAGACCGGTCTTCAGGCCTTGCTGGCCCGCCTGCTTGAGGTAGGAGACCAGCTCGCCGGTGGCGAGGATGGCGACCACGGCGTCGGGATGCATGTTCTTCACCTGCAGCGCGATGGGAGCGTAGTCGGTGGTGTTGAACTTGACGCTGAGATCCCGCACCGTCGCCGATGAGTTGACCGACTTCACCCCGGGCGCCACCTGGTTGGCGACGTTGATGAAGGCCGCCGGGTCGCTGTGGATGACCAGGATGTCCTTGTAGCCGTCCTTGGCCGCCCACTTGCCGAGGATCGTGGCCTGATCTTCGTACGTGGTCTGCAGCCCGTACAGGTTGGCCTGCGGAGGGCTGTACCAGGCGGCCGCGCCGCCGTAGGTGTTGATGATCGGTATCTGCGCCTGCTGCAGGACGTAGGGGAACGTCGCCGCGGTCTGCGCCGTGCCGTTGGCGGCGACGATGGCGGCCACGCCGTCCTGGTCGATGAGCTTGTGGGCGGCGGTCACCGTCTTGGTCGCGTCATAGGCGTTGTCTTCGACCGTCCACTCGATCTTGCGGCCGTGGACGCCGCCATGGTCGTTCAGGTACTTGAAATAGGCGTTGGCACCCGCCACCTGCGCCAGCCCGTGCACAGCGATCGGGCCGGTCAGCGCGTTCCAGGCGCCGAGCTTGATGGGCGAGGTGTCGGTGGCCTGCGTGCCACCCCCGCCCGAGTTACCGCATGCGGTCACCAAGGCGACCATCACCGCCGTCCAGGCGACGGCCCAACGTGTCTTCACAGGTCCTCCTCCAGAGCTTGTGGGAGTTACCTACCTTCCCGTCGGTAGGTACTTGTGGCAGAATACACGAAGACGCCGCGTCTGTCACATCCACTCGCCCGGAGGCAACATGTCAGGCACGTCAGCGAACGGGACTCCCACCCCACACCCTCTGCTGCCTCAGGCCCTGCAGGCGGAGTACAGGCGCCAGGGGTACTGGCAGGACGGCACCCTGGCGTCTGCGGTCCGCCATTGGGCGACGGAGGACCCGGCGCGAACGGCTGTGACGGGCCCCGAGCCCCTCACCTATGGCGAGCTCTGGGAGTCGGCTCGGCGGCTCGCCGGCGGCCTCCGTGCCGGGGGCATGGAGACGGGCGAGTTCCTGGTCGCCGTGATGTCGAATTCCGTGCAGGGCGTCCTGCTGGCGGTCGCGTCATCGATCGCGGGCGTGGCGCTCTCGCCGCTCTCGGCGCGCATGACGCCGACCCTGGTGCTCAACCTGTTCGACCAGGTCGGCGGCCGCGGGCTGGTGCTGGAGGCCGGCCTCCTGGAGCGGCCGGAGTGGCAGGACGCGGTCGAATCGCTGCGCGACCGTCTGCGTGGTAGGCCGCTGCTGGTCCAGGGGACCGCCGCGGGGCTCCCCTCTCTGGAGTCGCTGGCCGCCGGCGGACCGGCGATCGACCCCGTCGACCCGGACCCGGGCCGCGTCAGCCTGGTGATCTCCACCGGCGGCACCACGGGCCGGCCGAAGAGCGTCATGCACTGCGAGAACACGCTGATGTACGCGGCGCGCGAGTTCGCGCGCGCCATCGATTTCACCGCCGCCGACGTGCACGTGGCCTTCGGGCCTTACGGGCACGCCAGCGGGTCGGTCTTCGAGGTCTACATGCCGCTCATGCACGGCGCCGCGCTGCTGCCGAATCCACGCTGGAAAGCGCTGCCGGTGGCCGAGGCGATCAGCCGCTACGGGGGGACATGCTGCATCACCGTCGGCACCCACATGTTCGACCTGCTCGAGCTGGGTCCCTCGGCCGACCACCTCCTGCGCTCGCTGCGCCTGGTCACCTCCGGCGCCGGTCCGGACTACCTCTACGAGAATGCCGAGAAGCGGTTCGGCTTCAAGGTCGTGCGCGTCTTCGGCCTTTCCGAGTGCATGGGCCACGCCATCGGACGTCCGTCCGATCCGGGCCAGGTGCGCTGGCACGCCGACGGCGTGCCCTTTCCGGGCGTGGACAGCCGGATCGTCGATGGCCTGGGACAGCCGCTGCCGGACGAGCAGCCGGGAGAATACCTGGTGCGGGGGCCGTCGCTGTTCATGGGCTACTTCGGCCAGCCCGAGGTGACCGCCGCGGCCGTGACCGACGACGGCTTCTATCGCACCGGCGATCTCATGGTCCGCGACGGCAACGGCTACATCACCTGGTCGGGGCGGCTGAAGGACATCATCCGGCGCGGCGGGCTGCAGATCGACGCCATCGAGCTCGAGAACCTGCTTTCCGAGCACGCGCTCGTGCGCGAGGTGGTGGTGGTTGGGGAGCCGGACCCGAGGCTGGGCGAGCGGGCCGTGATCGTGCTCGTGCCGGAGGACCCCGCGCACCCGCCGGCGCACGACGAGCTGCTGGCGCACCTCGCCGGCCGCGGCATTCCGCGCGAGAGCCTGCCCGAGCGCATGGTCTGCGCCGACACATTGCCGAGGACGGAGTTCGGCAAGTTCCACCGGGTGCAGATCAAGGCCTGGCTCGCCTCGCAGACCGTCAGTTGAGCGGGGGGGGGGGGGTCGTGATGGGCGCCAGCGGCGTCCTGGGGGCGGCGCTGGCGCGCCGGTTCGCGGCGGAAGGCTGGCAGGTGCTGGCGGTGGGCCGCGACGAAGGGCGTGTCCAGGCAGCGCTGGAAGGCGTGCCGGCTTCGGTGGCCGTGGCCGACGTTCTCGATGCGCGGTCGGTCGACCTCTGTGTCCAGCAGGCCGTGGCCGAGCTGGGCCGAGTCGACGTACTGGTGAACGCGAGCGGGGGTTCGCTCGCCCAGCTGGGCGGCGAGGACAAGCCCGTCACCGAACTGACCGACGCCGACTGGCGACTGGTCCTCGACGTCAACCTTCGAGGCTCCTTCAACTGCGTGCGCGCGGCGGGCCGCGTGATGGCGGAGCAGCGCGAAGGGCACATCATCCTGGTGGCCTCCGGCAGCGGCCTCCGCCCGGGCGGCCGCTCGGCGGCGTACGCCGCGGCCAAGGCGGGGGTCATCGGGCTCATGAAGGGCGCCGCCAGGGATCTCGGACCATTCAACGTGCGCGTCAACGCGGTCAACCCGGGGCTGATCCCGCACGAGCGCATGCCCGCGGCGGCGGCGGGACGCTTCCTCGACTCCTACAAGGAGAACGAGGCGATGCTGGGACGCTTCTCGACGCCGGAGGAGTTCGCGCGCCTGGTCGTCGTCCTGGCGGGGGCCTCACACCTTTCCGGCCAGGTCCTCAACCTGGACAGCCGTGTCCTCGTCTGAGCGGCGTAGCGCAAGGAGCGGGGATAGGTTGATTGGCCGACCATTCAACCTATGGAGGGCCGGCGATAGGTTGAATGGCGTGCCATACAACGCATGGAGAACGGTCTACGCTGTCCTCTCCCCGAGTGGCGGCAACACGCTCACCGCCGTCTCATCGCCAGGTCTGGTCATGTTCAGATCAGCTTTACAAGGCGGTAGAGAAAATGTCGCCGAAGACGGTGACCGACAGGAAGCCTCGGATGGTCGAAGTCGTCCTTGGGGTCGTGCGCCATCCCAAGACGCTGCATCACCCTCTGCGATCGTAGGTTCTCCGAAGCGGTAAAGGAGACGATCTGGTCGAGTCCGACTCGCTCAAAGCCATCCGTCAGGCTGGCCTTGGCGGCCTCAGTGGCGAAGCCCTGATCCCAATGCTCGCGAGCGAGTCGCCAGCCGATTTCCACGGCTGGCGTGAAGTGCTCTTCGAACGTAACCGGTGCGCGAGCCCTACGTAGCCGATGAACTGGCTGCGGTCGAGCCTCTCGACAGCCCAGAGGCCATAGCCGGTCTCCTCGAAGCCTTTCTCGATTCGGTCAACGAATGCGCCCGACTCGGACCAAGTCAGGGTCGATGGGTAATGCTCCATGACTTCGGGGTCCGCATTGAGAGCGGCAAAAGGACGCCGATCCTCATCGCGCCAACGGCGAAGAAGCAGCCGGGCCGTCCGGAGCTCCATCCCGACGAGACTAGCCGCTAACGCCAAAGCATGTCCTCACTACCCTGACGTGTGCCACCACTTGGGGAGCGGACAGCCTAGGCGCCTATCCCACTCGCCTCCTCGAACGTGGCCACCACCTCCAGGGCCCTTTCCAGCTCGTTGTGCTCGGCCGCGCCCGAATCGATCAGCGCCTCCAGGTAGCCGAGCATCCGGCCGACGGAGAGCGCGACTCGGTTGAGCGATTTGGAGTAAGTGGAAGGATCGTTGCCATCGATGCCGGCGATCGCCGTGCGCGCATCCGCCAAAGCCCTGTCGAACCCGTTTCTCAAGGAGCCTCCCACCCAGACGACCTCGCGGGAGCGCGGTCGCGGGAAAACGCGGAAGGTCTCGCGGCCTTCGCGATCGATTTCTCTTACAACCGCAGTCTCAACTGAGCGAATTCGATAAGTCGCTCCTGGCCGTTCACGCGAAGCACTGCACCGGGAGCCATGCATTCGCATCTTCAGCGCTGCATACCCCTACGTCAATGATCGAAACGCCGATGCGCTTGTGACCCGGCGCTAGGTCAAATGTCCTATCGCGAGAACTGCGATGCAACGCTAGCCTCGTCTCCACTTTGGGAGGGAGGTAATCGTGCGCGTAGTTGTCACTGGAGGGGCCGGGTTCATCGGTTCGCACGTTGTGGATGCGCTGTGCGCGCGGGGGGACGAGGTATTGGTCCTGGACGACCTCTCGTCGGGACGCCGGGACCAGGTCGCGCAGGCGGCGCTGTTCTATGAGTCCGACGTCAGGTCGGCGGATGCGGCGCTGGCGGTGTCAAGGTTCCGCCCCGACGCGATCATGCACCTGGCGGCGCAGATGAGCGTGAGCCGGTCCGTGCGCGAACCGCTGTTCGACGCTGAGGTCAACATTCTCGGCTCGCTCAACATGCTCGAAGCCGCGCGCAGCGCGGGTGCGCGCTTCGTCTTCGCCTCGACCGGCGGCGCGCTGTATGGCGATGCCGGCGTCCTGCCCACGCCGGAAGCCCACGCGGCCACGCCGATCTCGCCATATGGCGTGAGCAAGCTGGCGGTCGAGCACTATCTCGACTGCTACCGCGTGACGCACGGCGTGCGCGCCATCGCGCTGCGATATGCGAATGTCTATGGGCCGCGCCAAAACCCGCACGGAGAGGCGGGCGTCGTCGCCATCTTCTGCAAGAACCTGGTGGCGGGGCAGACGTCGACCATCAACGGCGACGGAACGCAGACCCGCGACTACACATATGTGGGCGACGTCGTGCAGGCCGTCCTGCTCGCGCTGGACAGCGACGTCTGCGGAGCCTTCAACGTGGGAACCGGGCAGCAGACCGACGTCAACACGCTGTTCGAAATACTCTCGGGTTGCTTCTCAAGCCCGGCCCCCGCCGCGCACGCCGCTGCCCGCCCTGGTGAGCAGCTGACCTCAGCCCTCGACTGCACGCTCATCTCCGCCCGGCTTGGTTGGCACCCCGAGGTCGAGATCGCCGATGGCTTGCGCCTGACCGCGAGTTGGTTTCAGCGAAACGCAGGCGTGGCCCTGGCCGCCGCAGGGCCCGTGCCTATCTCGGCCTGAGCCCCAGCCGCGGCAGGCCGAGCCGGACGCCGAACGCGATCACGGCGAGCCCGGCCAGCAATCCGAGCGTGATCACGACGCCGGCGGTCGGCATCGACTGGCCACCGGGCGTCGAGGTGTTGCCGGACGGGGCGCCTCCGGAGTCCGGCTTCGCCGAGACGGTGACCGTCACACTCGATGACACCTCACCGCCGTTGCCATCCGTCACCCGCACCGTCGCCCGGTAGACCCCGGCATCCTCGTAGACGTGGGCCGGGGCCGCCGCGTCAGAACCGCTGCCGTCCCCGAAGTCCCACGAATATGTGTATGGGCCCTGGCCGCCCGACACGGAGACGTCCAGGCTCGTGGCGAGAGGCGCCGGTCCCGTGCCTGGGCTGACATTCGCCGTGGCGACCAGGGCCGGCGCCACCACCATGGCGGCGGTTGCGGATGCGGCATGCCCGGTGGCATCCACCAAGGTCAGGCTGGCCGTGTACGCACCGGCCGAGTAGGAGTGGCCGGCGCTGGGCGCGTTCGATGACAGGGAGGCGCCGTCGCCGAAGTCCCACCGGTACTGCATCGGCTCCGTTCCGCCGCTCGCGCTGGCGGTCAGTGTCACGGCGAGCGGAGAATCGCCGGCGGGCGGTGACACCGCCAGCTTGACCGTTGGCGGGACGGCGATCGTCACCGCAACCCGGGCCTCGGTCGCGGCGCCGCCGGCGTCTGCGAGCGTCACGCGCACGGAGTAGGCGCCGGCTGCCGAATAGGTGTGGGAGGGTGAGGTCCCGCTGCCCGTGGCGCCGTCGCCGAAGTCCCAGTGCAGCGTGTAGGGCGTGGCGCCGCCGCCGGTGGCGGTGTTGAAGGCGATCGTGTCTCCGACGTCGGCCGACGAAGGCTGCGCCGATGCGTTCAGCAGGAGCGGCGCCGCCACCACCACCGGGCCGGCCGAGGCGGTGGCCGTGTTCCCGTTGGCGTCGGTCACCGTCAGGGTCGCCGTGTAGGTGCCCGCGCTCTGGTAGACGTGGCTGGGGTTCTGGCTGCTGGAGCTGGCGCCGTCCCCCAAAGCCCAGGAGTAGGTGTAGGGCGACCTGCCACCGCCGGCGCTGCCGCTCAGGTTGACGCTCAGCGGCCCCGTGCCCGAGCTGGGCTGGGCGCCGGCGCTCGCCGTCAGCGCCGGCGACACCAGCACCTGCGTACTGCCGCTGGCGCTGTGGCCCAGGCTGTCGGTCAGGGTCACGCTGGCCGTGTAGGTGCCCGCCGCCAGGTACTGGT
>DASUVY010000062.1:0-7468 GCA_036378695.1 Candidatus Dormiibacterota bacterium | reverse complement strand
GTGATGGTGGCCAGGCCGAAGGCGACCGACCAGGTCAGGGCCGAAACCACGGGGTCGCTGAAGTCGGTGCCGCCCAGCACCGCGTGCAGGAAGAGGAGCCCGAAGGCCGCGTAGGAGAGGCGGTGGATCCACTGCCACACGTTCGTGCGCAGGCGCCGCTTCAGCCAGCCCGTGACCGCCACCAGGCCGAAGATCCACAGGGTCAGGGTGCCCAGTCCGATGGCCAGCGTCCCGTAGGGCATCCGGAAGGGCACCACCAGGTCGAGCAGGGTGACGCGCGCGGTCTGGTCGAGCAGAAGGCTGCCGATGTGCAGGGCGCCCAGCGGGATCCAGAGCACGGCGGTGTACTCGTGCACCGAGCGCAGCGAGCGGTTGCTGCCCAGCCAGTCCAGCACCGCCGTACGCAGCGCCGCACCCGTGAGCAGCGAGATGGCCAGGGCGGCGAACGCGCTCAGCCCGCAGACCCGGGAGAGGATCCAGAAGAAGAGGTCAGGGGTCACGCCAGCCACCACGCCAGAGCTTTGCCCGCCAGGTAGGCCGGGGCCTCGTCCGCTCCCAGGAGCAGGGCGGCCTTGGCCAGCACCTCGGCCTCGACCGCGCTCCTCGCCACCACCGAAACCTCGCCCAGGTCGCCGCGGGCCGGAGCGCCGGTGCGGGGGTCGATCAGGTGGTGTACGCGCTCGCCGCCCAGGTCCCAGGCCCGCCGCCGGGTGGAGGAGGTGGCCGCGGCCTGGTCCCGCAGGAGCACGGTCCTCCCGCCGAAGGCCACGGGCCAGCCCTCGCCCTCCGGCCCGCCGCCGCGGGCGGCCAGGTCGCCGCCCAGGTTGGCGAGCGCGTTCTCACCCAGCCGCTCGGCGAGCCGGTCGGCCATCCAGCCCTTGGCCAGGCCGCCCAGGTCCAGCCCGGTCCCCGGCGCCAGGCGCGCCCGGCCCGGCGCGACCTCCAGCACCTCGGGCAGCGGCGCCAGGGGCATCGCCAGGGCCGCCGCTGCCGTCGGGCCCTCGCGTAAGGAGCGCGTGTAGCCGATGGCGTGCATCGCGCTTAAGACCGCCACGTTGACCAGCCCGCCGCTCAGCTCCCAGGCGCGCAGCGCCTCCCGCAGCAGGTCCTCCAGCTCGGCACTGATCGGCGCCCAGGATCCCGCCGCCGCGTTGAGCCGCGACAGCTCGCTGTCCGGCTCGAAGCGCGTGAGCCGGACCTGCAGCGCGCGCACCCACGCCTCGCCCCGCTCCAGACGCTCGGCTGGCGCGCCGGCTACGAAGAGCGAACAGGTGGTGCCGAGAGCTTCGAAGTGCCTATGAGGCATAGGTGGAGGTCACCGCCTCCACGTTGGCCGCGTGCACCTGCGCCGTGAAGACCGGAGGATGCAGAGGGGCCGTGGTGTTCTTGACGTGGGCGCTGACGTAGGCCGCCGAGGCGGCGGCCGAGAGCAGCGTCAGCAAGGTCGCCGCGGCCTTGAGCACAAGCGCTTGCATGTCCTACCCGAATGCTGCCACCGGGCTCTTGATGATGCCCAGCTTGTCGAAGCTGCCGCCCAGGATCTCCTTGGGGTCGGCGCCCAGGTGGCCGCCCAGGATCTCCTGGTAGATCGACCGGAAGTCGACCGAGAACTTGAGGTTGCCGGTGGGGTCGAGGTCGGTCAGCGAAGGCGCCTGCCCGTACATGCCGCCCTTGACGGGGTTGCCGATCAGCAGCACGGGGGCGGCCGCGCCGTGGTCGGTGCCGCCGCTGGCGTTCTCCTTGGGCCGGCGGCCGAACTCGGACCAGGTCGCGACCAGCACCTTGTCGGCCACACCGTGGGCGCTGAGGTCCTGGTAGAAGGCGCTGACGGCCTGATCGAGGTAGCCCATCAGGTCGTCGTGCCGGTTGAGCTCGGTGTAGTGGGTGTCGAAGCCGCCCAGCGTCACGTGCAGCAGCTTGACGCCGGTGCCGGTCGTGATCAGCTCCGCAGCCAGCTGGAGGGCGGCCGCCAGCTGGTTCTTGGAGGTGTAGACGAGCTTGGCGTTGTCCGAGTACTGCGCCATCGGCTGGTAGCTGCTGTCCGACCCCTTGAGCGTGCTGATGGTCTCGCGCGCGGTGGCGATGGCGGTGTCGAAGAGCGCGCCGTAGATGCCCGGCGTGCCCTTGTAGAGGGCGCCCACCGCGGCCTCCACCTCGGAGCCGCCGCTGAAGCCGAACTGCTTCTGGTTGTTGATCACGGTCAGCGTGGCCTGCAGGTCGCGCAGCGCACCCGGCACGTCGGTGGTGCCGCAGGCGCAGCCGGTCAGCGGGTGGCCGAAGGAGTCGTAGGCCTGCGCCAGGGTGCGGCCCAGCCAGCCGTCGACCTGGCGGCGGGTGGGGTCACCGGTCTCCCAGATCCGGATCGACTCGAAGTGGGAGAAGGTCGGGTTGGGGTAGCCGACGCCCTCCACGATCGCCACCTTGCCCTGGTCCCACAGCGACTTGATGCCCTTCAGGTTCTGGTTGAGCCCGAAGTCGGCGTTGATCGGCAGCGCCTGGCCGACCGACATGTCCGCCAGCTTGGGGCGGAGGTCGTGCAGCTTGGAGTCCTGCAGAGGGATGACCGTGCGCAAGCCGTCGTTGCCGCCCGCGAGCTGGATCATCACCAGCACGTGGTCGTTGCTGACGCCGTTGGTCTTGGCCGCGTACACGGCGCGCGCGAAGGCGTCGGGGACCGCCGCATAGCCGGCGGCCAGGCCGGCCGCGCCGGCGCCGAAGACGAGGCCCGCGCGGAGGAAGTCCCGCCGCTTCAACTGGTTGATGCCGATGTCTTCCGTCATCGCTTGTGCACCTACTTGAGCTGGAATTCCGGTGAGGCCAGGACCAGCAGCCAGCGGCTGCGGTCGTCGGCGGCCTGGTTGAGGGCGGCCGCCGTCTGAGGGCTGAGCACGCCGTCGAGGTGCTTCTTGTGCGCATCCTTGGCGGCAGGCAGCGCGGTTTTGAGCGCGTCCAGGAGGCCGCTCACGAAGTTGACGCGCGCCACCACGGTGTTGGAGGAGATCCAGGCCTCGTTGTTGGGCCAACCGCCCACGTCGGGCGGGTCGAACAGCACCTGGCCCATGTTGGGCGCGCCCGCCAGCACCAGGCGGACCTGGGCGGGCGACTCCGCGCCCAGCGCGCGCAGCGTGTTGATCATGAACTCGGTTGGCGACTTCACCAGCGACCGGTAGGCGGCGGCGCTCACGAACTCTGGGCTCTTGAAGACGTCGCGCATGAGCGTCTTGACGTCGTACTTCGACTTTCGGAAGCCGTCGGCCAGCCGGTTGACGTAGTCCTTGGGCGGCTGCGGCATCACGAAGTGCTGCAGGACCTTGGTCACGATGAAGGGCGCCGTGGCCGGCTGGGCCAGGATCTGGTCCAGCACCATGTCGGTGTTCCACTGCGCGGTCTTGCCCAGGTACTTGAAGGCGGCGCCCTTGTACGCGCGCTGCGGCGCGAAGGTGCCGGGGACGGGCTGGTCGTAGGTCGGATAGTTGCGGCTGACGTTGTTCTTGGGGTCGAGCACCACGTTGGCGCTGCCCGTGGGTTTCGGCTCGATCCAGCCCGCGAGGCCCTTGGCCGCCGCCCGCACGTCGTCCTCCGAATAGTTGCCGGCGCCCATCGTGAAGAGCTCCATCAGCTCCCGGCTGTAGTTCTCGTTGGGGCTGGCGCCGGTGCTGGTGGCCAGATCGAGGTAGCGCAGCATGGCCGGGTCGGTGGTGACCCGCTTGAGCATCGAGCGCAGGTCGGTCAGCGCCATGTCGCGCCAGGTCAGGTTCTGCCAGTAGACGTAGGGCGTCTGCAGGCCGACCTTGCGGTAGTCGCTCGTGAAGTGGCCGTGCCAGAAGAGCGTCATGCGCTCCGCGAAAGGCGTCGGCGAGGTCAGCATGTGGGTGACCCACCACTGCTGGAGCTGCCCCAGGTTGAGCCGGCCCGGCTGGTCGCCGGCGAACGCCGGCGGGGCCGCGTACTTGGTCTCGACCAGGCGGTCGACGGTCTTCGCGAATCCGTCGCCCAGCGCCTTCTCGAGATCGGCCGGCCCAGCGCCGAAGGTAGCCCGCCGCAGCAGCTGCGCGACCTGGGCGGTCTCGCTGCCCAGGGGCGAGTTCCAGTCGCCGCGGCCGGCCAGGTTGGGATGCGATCCGATGGCCGGCGCCAGACGGTCCAGCGCGGCCCCGCCCCACAGCCTGGCGGCGGCCACGCCGGCGCCGCCCACCACGGCCGCACCCAGGACCGCCCGCCGGCTGACGCCGGGTCGGGATGCGCGGGAGACGCTGCTCATGCCCGCATTAGACCGCGATGCTCCTTGGGTCGAGCATCAGTCCGGTGTCAAAACTTCGTAAGTCTTCCCAGGGGACTCTCAGCCAGGACAGCCCTGCTGTATCCCAACCTCGGTTGCACACGCCGATGTATCTTGATAGGGTTAATGTCAGAATTTCTTAGAACGGAGGTGAAGCGAACGTGATTCACACGCTGCTTCTGATCGCGGTCGTCCTGTTCGTGCTCTGGCTCGTGTTCCACGCGACCGCCGGTGCCGCCGTCAACCTGATCTGGCTGGCCATCATCGCGCTGGTCGTTCTCTGGTTGGTCGGTTTCTTCCGGCGCAGCGCCAGCTACTGAGCGAGCTGCAGGCGTAAGGCCCGGTCGCGGGTGGCCGGGCCTTACCCTTCGGCACATTGGCTCGCATCCTCTTCTGTGAGGACAATCCGACCATCCGGCGCCTGCTCGGCGTGGCGCTGCGGAGCAGCCCTCACCAGATCGAGATGGCGCCCGACGGCGCCGCCGGCCTCGCTCTCGCCGAGAGGTGGTCGCCGGACCTTGTCGTCACCGACATCTCGATGCCCGACATGGATGGCTTCGAGCTGGTCAAGGCCCTGCGCCGCCATCCCCGGCTGAACGCGGTACCGGTGCTGGTGATGTCAGCGACCATGGAGCGGGACAAGCTGGAGTCGATCGTGGCTTCGGGCGCCAACGGCTACCTGACCAAGCCCTTCAGCCCCGAGGCCCTGCGCCAGGCCATCGAGGCGGCCCTCAACTAGGTCAGTCCGCCGCCGGCTCGTAAGCCAGGTTCGGGCGCAGCCAGCGCTCGACCTCGGCCACCGCCATCCCCTTGCGGGCCGCGTAGTCCGTCACCTGGTCACGGCCGATCTTGCCCAGCGTGAAGTACCGCGCGTCGGGATGGCCGAAGTAGAGTCCCGACACCGACGCCGGGGGCGTCATCGCGAACGACTCGGTAAGGCCGATGCCCACCTCCTCCGCGCCCAGCAGCTTGAAGAGCGTGCCCTTCTCGCTGTGGTCGGGGCAGGCGGGGTAGCCGAAGGCGGGTCGGATGCCGCGGAACTTCTCCGCCACCAGGTCCTCCGGCGCCAGCTGCGGGCCCTTCTCGTACCACTCCCGGCGGGCCACCTCGTGGAGGTATTCGGCGAAGGCTTCGGCCAGGCGGTCGGCCAGGGCCTTGACCAGGATCGCGCGGTAGTCGTCGTTCTCGCCCTCGTATCGGCTCACCAGCTCGGCGGAGCCCAGCCCGGCCGTGACGACGAACGCGCCGAGATGGTCGCCGGCGCCGGCCGGCGCGATGTAGTCGGCCAGGCTGCGGTTGGGCCGTTCGTCGCCGTGGTCGACCAGCTGCCGGAGCATCGGGAAGCGCACCCCCCACTCCAGCACCAGGTCGTCGCCCTCGCTGTGCGCGGGCCAGAAGCCGTAGACCCCGCGGGCTGCCAGCGCGCGCCGGGCCACGATCTCGTCCAGCAGCTCGCGCGCGTTGGCGTACAGCTCGCGCGCGGCCGGCCCCATTTCCGGGTGGTCGAGGATGGCCGGGAAGCGGCCCTTCAGCTCCCAGGCATGGAAGAAGAAAGTCCAGTCGATGTAGGGGATCAAAGTGGCCAGGTCGGGCTCGACGACGCGCAGGCCGGTGAAGGAGGGGTTCTCCAGGGCGTCGAAGCTGAGCCGCGCGCGGTTCTCGCGCGCTGCGTCGAGGGAGAGGATGGGCCGCGCCACCTTGTCCGCGTGCTGCAGCCGCAGCTTCTCCTGCAGCTCGCGGTTCTCAGCGTCGAGCACCGCCTTGCGCCTGGGGTCCAGCAGGTCCGAGACCACGCCCACCACCCGCGATGCGTCCAGCACGTGCACGGTGGGCTGGCTGTACTCGGGCGCGATGCGGACCGCGGTGTGCTGCTTGGAGGTGGTGGCGCCGCCGATCAGGAGCGGCAGCTCGAGCTTGCGGCGCTGCATCTCCTTGGCCACGTGCACCATCTCGTCCAGGCTGGGCGTGATCAGCCCCGACAGGCCGACGAAGTCGGCGCCGATCTCGGCCGCGGTGTCCAGGATGCGGTCGGCGGGCACCATCACGCCGAGGTCTGTGACCTCGTAGCTGTTGCAGCCCAGGACCACGCCGACGATGTTCTTGCCGATGTCGTGGACGTCGCCCTTGACGGTGGCCAGCACGATCTTGCCCCGCGCCTGGCGATCGGCGGCGTCCTTCTCGGCCTCCATGAACGGCTCCAGGTAGGCCACCGCCCGCTTCATGGCGCGCGCGCTCTTCACGACCTGGGGCAGGAACATCTTCCCGGCGCCGAAGAGGTCGCCGACCACCTGCATGCCGGCCATCAGCGGACCCTCGATGACGTCCAGCGGGCGCGGGTATTGCTGCCGCGCCTCCTCGGCGTCCTCCTCCACGAAATCGGCGATGCCGTGCACCAGCGCGTACTCCAGGCGCATGGCCACCGGCGCCTCGCGCCAGCCCAGGTCCTGCTCGCGCTTGGTGCCCTCGCCGCTCACGGTCTTGGCGAACTCGACCAGGCGCTCGGTGGCGTCCGGCCGGCGGTTGAAGATCACGTCCTCGACCAGCTCCAGGAGGTCCTTCGGGATGTCCTCGTAAACCGCCAGCTGGCCGGCGTTGACGATGCCCATGTCCAGCCCGGCGCGGATGGCGTGGTAGAGGAAGGCCGAGTGCATGGCCTCGCGCACGCGGTCGTTGCCGCGGAAGGCGAAGGAGAGGTTGGAGATGCCGCCGGAAATGCGCACTCCGGGGCACCGCTTCTTGATCTCGGTCGTGGCCTCTATGAAGGCGCGCGCGTAGTCGTTGTGCTCCTCGATGCCGGTCGCCACCGCCAGCACGTTGGGGTCGAAGATGATGTCTTCGGCGGGGAAGCCGGCCTTTTCTGTCAGCAGCCGGTAGGCGCGCTCGCAGATGGCCACCTTGCGCTCGACGGTGTCGGCCTGGCCCTGCTCGTCGAAGGCCATCACCACGACGCCGGCGCCATAGTCGCGCACCCGTCGCGCCTGGGCCAGGAACGGGACGTCGCCCTCCTTCAAGGAGATGGAGTTGGCCACGCCCTTGCCCTGCAAGCATTTGAGCCCCGCCTCCAGGACGCTGAAGCGTGAGCTGTCGACCATGATCGGCAGCCGCGCCACCTCGGGCTCGGTGGCGAGCAGGTTGAGGAAGGTGGTCATCTCCCGCTCGCTCTCCAGGAGGTCGGCGTCCATGTTCACG
>DASUVY010000061.1:0-19741 GCA_036378695.1 Candidatus Dormiibacterota bacterium | reverse complement strand
CTCCTCCAGGACCAGGCCGGTGCCGCGCACCACGCAGGTCAGCGGCTCCCGCGCCACCAGCACCGGCATCAGCGTCTCGTGCGCCACCAGCTGGTCCAGGCCGGCCACCAGCGCCCCGCCGCCGCAGAGCGCGATGCCGCGCTCCATGATGTCGTCGACCAGCTCGGGCGGGGTGGCGTCCAGCGTCGACTTGATGGCGCGCACGATCTCGACCAGGACCGGCGTCAGCGCCTCGCGCACATGCGCGGTGGTCATCTCCACGACCTTGGGCAGGCCGGTGACCAGGTCGCGGCCGCGCACCGTGAACTCGGTCTCCTCGGGCGGCGGGAACGCCGAGCCCATGGCGATCTTGATCTCCTCGGCGGTGCGCTCCCCGATCAGCAGGCCCAGGCTGCGGCGCACATAGGCGACGATGGCCTCGTCCATCTCGTCGCCGCCCACGCGGGCGGACTCTGCGGCCACCACGCCGCCCAGCGAGAGCACCGCCACCTCGGTGGTGCCGCCGCCGATGTCCACGATCATGCAGCCGCCCGGCTCCTGGATGGGCAGGCCGGCGCCGATGGCGGCGGCCATAGGCTCCTCGATGAGGAAGGCCTCCCGGGCGCCGGCGTTGGTGGCGGCGTCGATCACCGCCCGCTTCTCGACTTCGGTCACGCCTGAGGGCACGCCAACCACGACCCGCGGGTGAGAGACGTGGAACTCCCGGTTGTGGGCCTTGGTGATGAAGTGCTTGATCATCTGCTCGGTGTGTTCGAAGTCCGCGATCACGCCGTCCTTGAGCGGGCGCAGGGCGACGATGTCCGCCGGCGTGCGGCCGAGCATCCGGCGCGCGTCGGCCCCGACGCTGAGCACCTGCCCCGTGCGCCGGCTGACCGCGACCACCGAGGGCTCGTCAAGCACGATCCCCCTGCCCTGGACGTGGACCAGGGTGTTGGCCGTGCCGAGGTCGATCCCCATGTCGCTGGACCAGAGTCCGAGCACCGTGTTTAGTACGTTCAAGTCGTATTGAAGACGTGTGCGGCGACGAAAGCCGGGCAATGATACAACCGGATGTTGGGATTTGTCCCCTAGTCAACCACCATATTTACCGTCAATGCACCAATACAGGGGTTAGGGCGGCGACGAGCACGGCGAAGCCGGCAAAGGGTAGCGCGAGCCGCTCGTAAAGCAGGCGCGTCACGCCGGCCGGCCGGCGGGTGAGGTTGGCGGCCACCGCGATCGCCACCGCCGCCGCGCCGAGCGTCACCAGCGGGAAGCGCACCACTGCGAGGAAACCGTCGCCCGAGGGAAAGAAGAGAGAGGTGAAGAGGCCGCAACAGGGCATCCACAGCAGCACCCGCAACGCCAGGAAGCCGCTCTCCTCCGGCGACTGGGCCCTGGCCACGGTGCCGGGCGGCCCCTGCGGCGCCGACTCCGGCAGGAGCATCAGCAGCGCCGGCAGGCAGGCCAGGTAGAGCAGGCCGCAGGCCAGCTTGAGAGGGACCTGGCCCCCCAGCACCACTGCGCCCAGTGCCTGCGGGCGCAGGTTGCCCGGCCCCATCGAAGGCAGCAGCACGGCCAGGAGCCAGATCGCCTGCACCGTGAGCACCAATCGGGCGGAGGCCGCGCGCCGGCCCCAGCCCCAGCTCCAGGCCAGCCAGGCCGCCGCCAGCAGCGCGGCCGCGGCCACCAGCGTGTTGCGCTCGGCGGCCGGCACGGGACTGAAGGGCGCGGCCAGCTGGGTGGCCGCGGCCAGCGCCAGCACCCACGCCCAGGCCGCCGGCGGCGGCGCGGTGCGCGGGACCAGGCGCAGAGTTCCGCGCGCCGCCGCCGCCAGGCCGCCCCGTTCGGGCACCAGCGCCCAGGCGGCGCCGATCTCCGCGGCCAGGCCCACCAGCAGCGCGCTCAGCCCGCCGGGATAGATCAGCAGGGCGAGCAGGTGGCCGCCAAGGTCTTCCCAGGGCATCCCTCACAGACCTCCGAGCGCGAGCAGCACCGCCGGCGCGAGGCCCAGCAGGAGGCTGAAACCCAGCGCCAGCACCACGCCCACCGCCGAGCGTCCGGCCGGGGCGCCCAGCGTGCGCGCCAGGCGGAAGGAGTGAGCCAGCCAGATCAGCATGCCCAGCCCCAACACCAGCGCCAGCGGCCAGTACACCTGGGTCGCCGCGCGCAGCAGGAGCACGCGCACGGAGAAGCCGGCGAAGGGCGCCGCCCCCGCCAGCGCGGCGGCCAGCAGGACGTTGGCCGGCCCCATGGCGGCCGGCGCCCGGTTCAGGAGCACCGGCCGGGCCCACAGGTAGAGCGGAAAGCGAACCAGCAGCACCGAGGCCAGGACCAGGTAGGCGGCAGCGTAGCCGTCCGGCACCACCATCCCCAGGCCCACCAGGGCGAGACCCCAATCGGCCAGGAAGGAGTAGCGCCAGGCGGCCACGTCGCCGTCGGCCCGCCAGGCCCCGACCGTGCCCCAGGCCAGGTTGAGGACGCCCAGCCCGACCAGCAGCGAGCCGTAGACGGGCACACCGTCGGCGCCGATGGTCGGCTGCATGCGCGCGACCAGCGCGATCGCCAGCGCCGGGCCGAAGAACCCGGTCCAGGCCACCGGCGAGGCGGGCGCCGGCTCCTCCGGGTCCAGCTCGGGCAGAAAGGGGACGAGGCCTGCGGCCGCCACCAGGGAAAGCACCAGTGACAGGGCCGCGAGGCGGGCGAAGACGGGCGCGTCGCCGGCGTGCTGGAGCAGCGCGCCGGCCAGCAGTAGCGCCACGGCCAGGCCGGGGGCGCGCATGCGGGTCGGGAAGGGCTGGCCGCCCGGCAGCGCGGCGTGGCCCGCCGCCAGCACCGCGACCACCACCGCCACCGCCAGCACGTCGGGCGCCGCGGCCACCGCAGCCAGGCCCGCCATTCCGGCCAGGCCGGCCGCCAGCAGGCCTACGCGGTCGGCCTGGGGCGGCGCCAGCGCCACCATCACGGCCAGCGCCAGGGCGGTGAGCAGGAGCAGGGCGCGCGGGGCGGCGGGCAGGTTGAGGCCGAGCAGCGAGGACTGCGCCTGGGGGACCGCAAGCAGCGCCAGGACCACCGCGCCTGCCAGGCCCAGCAGGCCGCCGCCGGCCAGCGCGACCGCCGGGCGCCGGCGCAGGGCGGCCGCCAGCACGGCCCCCACGGCGGGCAGCCCGAGCGCCAGCTCAGGTCCCATGGATGTCGGTTTCGACGCCGGGGAGGACGCCGAGCAGGATCGCTCCCAGCGCGGCCGCCAGGACGACGGTGGCCGCCGCTGGGCCGCCGGTGGAGGCCTCGGCGGCGCCCACGGCCAGCGTCATCACGGCGGTGGAGGCCAGGGCCGCCTCCCGGCGCCGCGTGCTCAACAGCCGCGCCGCGCCCAGGGCCCCGCCCAGCAGGATGGTGACCCGCATGGGTGCCGAGCCGGGGCCTTCCAGGATCGAGGAGCCGACGAAGGCGGTCAGCACGCCGGCCACGACACAGAGCAGGAGCCGTGGGGTCGAGCCCGGTGGCAGCGTGCCCCAGCCGCGCCGCCCGTCGCGCAGGCGAAGGGCGGCCCCGACCAGGCCGGCTCCGCCCAGCGCCACCGCGGCCAGCGGTGCCGTGAAGAGGACCGCGGCCAGGCCGGCCGAGTACAGCGCCATGCCCAGTGCGATCCCGCGGCGGGCGTCGGAGAGCACCAGGAAGGCCCCGCCCAGCCAGGCGACGACCACCGCCGCCACCTCGACGATCCCCATCAGCGGTTGACCGCGACCGCCAGCGCCAGCAGGAGCACCGCCCACAGCAGCGGCTGGCCGCGGCCCATGGCGGCCTCCAGCGCCCGGGGGTTGAAGAGACTGCGGTACTGCTCGGGGACGCGCAGGGCGCGCACCCGGTTCCAGATCCGCGCCTGCGGGCGCGCCCAGACCGGGCTGAGCAGCGGCGGCGGGGCTTCGACCGCCGCCGCGACTCGCGGGCTGCGCCCGCCCAGCAGTGGCAGCAGGACCAGCACCAGCAGCGGCAGGCCCAGCGCCACCGCGGGCCAGGCGCCGGCCGCGGTGAGCACCGCGATCGAGCCGCCGGCCACCGCGCCCGGCGGCACCGTGACCACCTCGGCGGTGGCGGGCAGGCAGACCTGCGCGACCAGCCAGCCCAGCAGCGGTCCGCCCGCCAGCAGGACGAGGGCGGCGACCCCGGCGCCGGCCGCGGACCCGCCGGCTTCCGTGCCGCGTCCCACGGCGGGCAAGCGCCCGGCGCGGGCGGCGGCCGCGAAGCTGAGCAGCCAGGCCAGCGCCGCAGCCAGAGCGAGGAAGCCCCACCCCCCGCCGGCCTCGATGCCGGACTGCACCACCAGCGCGCGAGCCGCGAAGGTGGCCGCGGGCGGCGCGCCGACCAGGAGCGCCAGCAGGAGCGGCGCCGCCCGCGACTCGGCGGCTTCCGGGAGCAGCGGCAAGAGCGCCGCCACCACCGCCGCGGTCAGGAGCGTGGCCACCGCGGCCGTGATGCCGGTCGCCGTGCCCACGGCCAGCGCCAGCAGCGCAAAGCCGCCCAATCCGGGCAGCGCCTCAGAGAGGAACTGGCGGCGCGTCGTCGCCGCCTGGGCGCGCAGCGCCGAGGTCAGCGCGATCAGCACGGCCAGCGCACCCACCAGCACATTCAGCCAGGGCGACGGCCAGCGTCCGCCGTCGGCGCCGTAGGCGCGAACCAGGACGTAGAAGCCGATCGGAAACAGCAGCGCGACGGCCAGGCTGCCCACGTAGAGGCGCGGCCGGTCCCAAACCTCGGCGGTCCAGGGACGCCAGGGCAGCACGCCCGAGCCCAGCATGGCGGCGGCCAGGATGAGCAGGAAGAGGGCCGAGGTCATGGCCGTGACCGGGACGGCCGTGTACACCGCGGTCCCGCTGAGCACGTCCAGCGCCCCGCCGGCCCAGACCAGGGCCAGCCAGCCGGCGACCAGCGCCGGCCAGTAGACCTCGGTCGCCCGCAGGTGGTCGGCGCGCAGCTGGACCAGGAGCAGGGTGGCCGCAGTCCCCCAGAAGAGCGACGTGGAGAGGATGCCGTCCGCTAACACGGCCAGCAGTGCCGCCGCCACCGTGAGCGCGGCGGCTCCGGACTCCCGCCAGCCTCGCCGCTGGAAGGTGAGCAGCAGCGCTGCCGGGATCAGGACGCAGAGCGCAAAGGCGAAGGAGACCGCGTCCAGGCGGAGGATCAGGCGGGCGCCGGGGATCAGGCTGGGGCCGCTCCACTCGGCCAGGCTGCGGCGGGGCAGCCAGAGCAGACAGATGGAGGCCAGGGCGAGCCAGCCGGCGGCGGCGGCCAGCGGGCGGCCCACCCGCAGCCCGGCCGCGCCTGCGAACCAGATCAGGAGGGCGGCGGCGCCCAGCACCAACGCCGGCAGCGCGACCTGGACACCGGGTGGCACCCGGCTAGCCTAGTCGGAGCCCGACAGGCGCTCGAGGTCGGCGCGCAGCTCCGCCAGGCGGGCCTGGTTCTTGTCGACGACCGCGGCCGGCGCCTTCTCGCGGAACGCCGCATCGGCGAGCCGGGCCTCGATCTTGGCGGCCTCCTCCGTCAGGGCCTTCAGACGAGTAGCCGCCACCGCCGGCGGCCGGGCCGGGGCCGGACGCTGATCGTCGAACCGGAAGCGCCCCAGTCGCTCGAAAAGCGACCGCTCGGCCTCACCCCAGCCCGCGGGCACAGCCGGCGGTGCCACGCGCGCGCCCCCGGCGGCCTTGCGCAGTGCGCGCAGCTCCTGGACCGCGGCCAGCACCGGACGCATGCGCTCTTCGGCGTCGGAGTCGGCGAAGCCCGTCTCGGGCTCGGGCCAGGCACAGCGCACCAAGAAGTCACGCTCTCCGGGAAGCCGCGCCCAGAGCTCCTCGGTGACGAAGGGCATGAACGGATGCAGCAAGCGGAAGACGACGTCCAGCACGTGGACGGCCACCGCCCGCGCCGCCGGGTCGCCGTCCCGCAGCCGCGCTTTGACGGCCTCCAGGTACCAGTCGCACAGCTCGTGCCAGGCGAAGTCGTAGGCGGCGTTCACCGAGCGCTGGAAGGCATAGCCGTCGATGCCCGCGGTCACCTCGGCCACCGTGGCCTGGAGGCGGGAGAGGATCCAGCGGTCTTCCAGCTCCAGGTCGGCGCCCGGCGCCGGCGACGAGACCGGCTCGGCGCCCAGCGAGCTCAGGACCAGCCGGGTGGCGTTCCAGAGCTTGTTGGCGAAGAACTTGAAGCCCCGGATCCGGCTCTCGTCGAAGCGGACGTCCTGGCTGGACATGCCCACCAGCGCCGCCCAGGCGCGCAGCGCATCGGCGCCGTAGCTGCGGATGACCTCCCTGGGATCGACGCCGGTGCCCAGCGACTTCGACATCCGGCGGCCATCGGGAGCCTGGATCGTGGCGTGGATGATGACGTCCGCAAAGGGGACGTCGCCCATGAAGAAGAGCCCGCTGAAGATCATGCGGGTGACCCAGAGGTTGATGATGTCGCGCGCCGTCGAGTTGACCGAGGTCGGGTAGAAGGTGCGCAGGTCCTCCGTGTCCTCGGGCCAGCCCAGCGTGGCGAAGGGCCAGAGCGCGGAGGAGAACCAGGTGTCCAGCACGTCGGGGTCCTCGGTGAGCCCGGCACTCCCGCACTCACGGCAGGCCGCCGGCATCCCGGCGTCGGCGAAGCGGTGCCCGTTGGGGCAGTACCAGACCGGGATCCGGTGGCCGAGCCAGAGCTGGCGGCTGACGCACCAGTCGCGGATTCCGCGCAGCCAGTCCAGGTAGGTGCGCTCGAAGCGCTCCGGGTGCCAGCGCACGCGGCCCGCCTGGCTGGCCTCGACGCACATGCGGGCCAGCTCGTCCATCTTGAGGAACCACTGCTCGCTGACCAGCGGCTCCAGCACCGTGCCGCAGCGGTCGCAGTGGCCGACCTCGTGGGTGTAGGGGTCTGTGCCGACCAGGAAATTGCCCGCCTCCAGGTCGCGCACCACCAGCGCGCGCGCCTCCAGGGCGGGCAGCCCGTCGTAGGCGGGCGCGAAAGGCGTGTTCATGCGGCCGTCCGGGTGCATGGCGCTGATCAGCTCCAGGTGGTGGCGCTCGCCGATCTCGTAGTCCATGGCGTCGTGGCCGGGCGTGACCTTGAGTGCGCCGGTGCCGAACGCGCGCTCCACGGCGGCGTCGGCCACGATCGGCAGCCGGCGGCCGACCAGGGGCAGGATGGCGTGGCGGCCGGCCAGCCCCCGGTAGCGCTCGTCGTCGGGGTGGACGGCCACGCCGGTGTCGGCCAGCATGGTCTCCGGACGGACAGTTGCGATCACCACCTGCTGATCGGTGCCTTCGATCGGATACGCGATTCGGTAAAGGGTGTCGTGGTGGACCTGCCAGTCGACCTCCAGGTCGCTGATCGCCGACAGGCAGCGCGGGCACCAGTTGACGATCCGCGGACCGCGGTACATCCAGCCGCGCTCGTAGTAGCGGACGAAGGCCTCGCGCACCGCGTGCACGTAGCCGGCGTCCATGGTGAAACGCGTGCGCGTGAAGTCGACCGAGGCGCCCAGCTCCTTGGTCTGCTCCAGGATGGTGCCGCGCACCTTGCGGTACCACTCGTCGACCAGCTCCTCGAACGCGGCCCGGCCGATCTCTTCCTTGGAGGCGCCGTCGGCGGCCAGCTGCTTCTCGAGCACGTTCTGGGTGGCGATGGCGGCGTGATCGGTGCCCGGCAGCCAGAGCACCTCGTGGCCGGTCATGCGGCGGTAGCGGCAGAGCGCGTCCTGGATCGTGAAGTTGGTGGCGTGCCCCATGTGCAGCTCACCGGTCACGTTGGGCGGCGGGATCGCGATCGAGAACTTTGGCTTGGGGCTGCTCGGGTCGGCCCTGAAAAGCTGCGCCGCCTCCCAGCGCGCGTACCAGCCGGCCTCGATGGCCTGAGGGTCGTAGGCGGAGGGCATGGGCGTGCGGTCAGTCATGGCTGTGGTGTCAAAGGTCGCCGGCGCGCTGGAGAGGTTCTAGCGCGAACGCGCCGGCCGGAGTACGTCTACAGGTACTTCCATTCGGCGCATGGTGCCTGGAATCTTACCCCGCCAGGAACTCGTCGATGACGCGCAGGCACTGCTGGGGATCCAGCCAAAACATGAAGTGGCCCACGCCGTGCAGGCGAGCTACCTGGTAGCCGGGCGGCGGGTCGAAGGCGGGTTCGGCTGAGAGCATCAGGAGGCTGGGCACCGGCGGCGGTCCCGATGGCACCACGTCGACGCGCTCTGGACCCGCCCGGTCCCATCTGGCGGACGCCGCCCTGAACGCGTCCAGGTCGCGGTCGCCTAGGCCGGGCAGGAACTGGCGCCACTGCTCGCGGCCGGCCGTGTCCAGGAAACGGCGGCCGGCGGCCACTCGCTCCGGCGCCAGCTCGAAGCGCCAGGCCGGGTCGGCGTAGATCGCCCGCCGCGGCCGCAGCCGCTCCAGCGCCTCCAGCAGCACTGCCCCACCCAGGGAATGGCCGAGCGCCAGGTCCGGCTCGGGCTTCACCTGAGCCAGGAGGCTGTCCGCCATCGCCCTCAGCTCGGCACCGACGACATCGGGCGCCTCCACCTCCCAGCCGCGCGCCGCCAGCCGCTCGGCGAAGCTGGCCCAGGTGGCGCCGTCCGCGCTGGCGCCGTGGACCAGGACGGCGCGGGTCACAGCCAGCCGTCGAGCGGCGCCAGGAAGCCGCGAGTACAGCCCCGAGCTCTGGAGTTTCAGCGTTTGCCTTCTTGGGCCTGGATCACCTGCTCCGGCAGCGTGGCCGCGCCGGCCGCCATCTGGATCATCTCGGGCACGGCCGTCACCACCCGGCCGAACAGCCGCTGCTCGATGGGCGCCACCACGATCTCCACCTTGCGCCTCAGGATGGCCCGCACCACCGCGTCCGCGACCTGGCCCGGCTTGGTCAGCCGGACCGGCACCCGAGCCCCGCTCTCGGCGAACATCCCCGCCTCATCCACGAAGGTGGGGCTCACGACGGAGACGCCCACGCCGGTCCGCCGCAGCTCGGCGGCCAGGGCGTGGCCGAAGCCGCGCAGGCCGAACTTGGTGGCGTTGTAGACCGAGCTGCGCGGCGCGGGCACCTTGCCTGCCAGCGAAGCCATGAGCACGAGGTGGCCGTCGCGCCGCTCCAGCATGCCGGGCAGCAGGAGCCGCGCCATCACCATGGGCGCCCGCAGGTTGACGTCCAGGGCGCGGTCGACCTGGTCCAGCTCGAAGTCCATGAGCCGGCCGCTGGCCGGCACCCCCGCGTTGGCGACCAGCACGTCCACCGGGCCCGCCTCGGCCACCAAGCGCTCGGGCGCGCCCGGCTGCGAGAGGTCCGCGGGCAGCACGCGCGCCTCGCGCAGCTCGGCGGCCACCCGCTCCAGCTCGTCGGTGCGGCGGGCGGAGAGGACGAACCGGCAGCCTTCCCGGTCGAGCCGGCGGGCGATGTAGGGGCCGAGGCCGGAGGACGCTCCCGTGAGCAGGACCAGCTTGCCCTTGAGGTCCTTCACGGGGTCATTTGTATACAAACGGCGGCACCGACCAGCACGGCACCGCGACGGTTGTATACAAACGGCCGGCTAGGCGCTCTCTCCGACTATCTGCGGGGGCTGGTCGGCGTCGTCGCTGTACTCGAAGTCGGGCTCCTGCAGGTTGCGGATCGCCTCTTCGTTGATTGTGCAGCGCTTGATGTCCGGCCGGGACGGGATCTCGAACATCGAGTTGAGGAGCACCTCCTCGATGATCGACTTCAGCGCGCGCGCACCGGTGCCGCGGCCCAGTGCCTTCTCGGCGATCGCGTTGAGCGAGGGCTGCTCGAAGACCAGCTCCACGTTGTCCAGCGCGAAGAACTTCTGGTACTGCTTCACGAGCGCGTTCTTGGGCTCGGTGAGGATGCGCACGATGTCGCTCTCGTCCAGCGGGTGCAGCGTCACCGTGATCGGGAGGCGCCCGATGAACTCCGGGATGAACCCGTACTTGAGCAGGTCCTGGGGCTGGAGCGCGGCCAGCACGTCGGTGGTGTCCTGCTTGTCCTTGCGGGCCGCCGGGGCTCCGAAGCCGATCGACTTGCGCCCGATGCGCTGCTCGATGATCCGCTCCAGCCCGTCGAAGGCCCCGCCGCAGACGAACAGGATGTTGGTGGTGTTGATCTGGATGAAGTCCTGGTGGGGGTGCTTGCGGCCCCCTTGCGGCGGCACGTTGGCGACCGTGCCCTCGAGGATCTTGAGAAGGGCCTGCTGGACGCCCTCACCCGAGACATCGCGCGTGATCGAGGGGTTGTCCGACTTGCGCGCGATCTTGTCGATCTCGTCGATGTAGATGATTCCCCGCTCGGCCCGGCTGATGTCGAAGTCGGCGGCCTGGATGAGGCGGAGGAGGATGTTCTCCACGTCCTCGCCCACGTAGCCGGCCTCGGTGAGCGAGGTGGCGTCGGCGATGGCGAAGGGGACGTCCAGGATCTTGGCCAGCGTCTGCGCCAAATAGGTTTTTCCGCAGCCGGTCGGGCCCACCAGGAGCACGTTGGCCTTGGTCAGCTCCACGTCGCCGACCGACTTGGATGCCGAGATCCGCTTGTAGTGGTTGTAGACCTGGACCGAGAGGACCTTCTTGGCGTGGTCCTGGCCGATCACGTACTGGTCCAGGGCCGCGCAGATGGTCTTGGGATTGGGGATGAACCCGGTCTTGGCCTTCTTGGACCCCGCCGAGCGGCTGTCCTCCTCGAGGACCTCCTGGCAGAGGTCGATGCACTGGTCGCAGATGTACACGCCTGGGCCGGCGACCAGCTTCCGAACCTGGTCCTGGCCCTTCCCGCAGAAGGAGCAGCGTGTGTAGCGGCGGCGGTCTTCTCGATCGTTCATGGGTTCCTAGGCGGGGGCTGGCGGATTATGACCGCGCAGGATGTCATTGGCAACGCTGATGCACTCACTGCAGATGTAGACACCGGGTCCCGCCACCAATTGAACACCCCGCTCGCCCTTTTCCTTTCCACAGAACGAGCACCGGGGCTTGTGGCGGACGACCTTCGGGGACTTGGGCCGGCGGCGCCAGATCATGGTCAGGAGGCCTTCCCGGCTGGCTCCTTCTCCGGTAAGACCGCCGTGGGGGCCGCGATGATGTCGTCGATCAGCCCGTAGGCCTTGGCCTGCTCGGGGGTCAGGAAGTAGTCGCGCTCGGTGTCCTGCTGAACCCGCTCGATGGGCTGCTTGCTGTGCCTGGCGATGATCCCGTTGAGGACCTCCCGCGTGCGCAGGATCTCCTTGGCGTGGATCTGGATGTCGGTGGCCTGGCCTTGCATTCCTCCCCAGGGCTGGTGGATGAGGATGTTGGCGTGGGGCAGCGCGTAGCGCATGCCGTCGTGCCCGCCGCAGAGCAGGACCGCGCCCATGGAGTAGGCCATCCCGATGCAGATGGTGGCCACCTTGGGCCGGATGTACTGCATCGTGTCGTAGATGGCCAGCCCGGCCGTGACCTGGCCGCCGGGGCTGTTGATGTAGATCGAGATGTCCTTCTCGGGGTCCTCGCTCTGCAGGAAGAGGAGCTGGGCGATGACCAGGTTGGCGACCTGGTCGTCGATCGGGGTCCCGATGAAGATGATCCGGTCCTTGAGCAGGCGCGAATAGATGTCGAAGGCGCGCTCGCCCCGGTTGGTGCTCTCCACCACCATGGGGACCAGGTAGTCCATGGCCCCAGCATTGTAGGCCCGGCCTTTCTGCACGCCTCTACTTTGCACCCTGAGCCTTCTCCACCAGCTTTTCCAGGATCTTGAGCCGCTTGAGCTGGTGCCCGAAGTACTCCCGCATGGTTCGGTTGGCCACGATCTCCAGGTAGCGATCCTTCAGCTCGGGGTCCTTGGCGACCTCCTGGCGCATGTATTCGCTGATCTCGTCCTCGGTGGGCTCGATCTGCAGCTGCTTGCCGGCCGCCTCCAGGACCAGGTCGACGCGGATCCGGGACTCGGCCTCGGGCCGGGCCTCGGCCACGTACTCCTCGGGCGTCTTCTGCAGGTAGGCCAGGTAGCGGTCCAGGCGCAGGCCCTGGCGGTGCAGGCGCTGCTCCAAGTTCTCGACCTGGTGGATCACCTCGTGGTCGACCAGCGCGGTCGGCACCTCCACCTGGCTGGCGTCCACCACCGCCTTGACCACCGCCTGCTCGAAGGCCAGCTCTGAGAGCCGCCGGCCGGCCTCCTGGAGGTCTTCCCGGACCGCTTCGCGAAGCGCCTCCACGGTCTCCTGCTTGCCCTCGCTCACCTGCTTGGCGAACTCGTCGTCCAGGGCCGGCAGCTTCTTCTCCTTGACGCCCTGGATCGTGAAGCGGACCTGGGCGGGCTTGGAGCGCAGCGACTCGTCGACGTGGTCCTCGGCCAGCTGAATCTCGGCCTCGGCCACCTCGCCCGCGGACTTGCCCACCACGGCCGCCCTCAGCTCGGGGATCAGCACCCCCTCGGCGACCTCGGCCTCCATGGCCCGCCGGCGCTCGGAAGGGATCTCGTTGCCGTCTACGGTGACGTCGATGTCGGCGACCACCAGGTCGCCCTCCCGCACCGGCCGCTCGACCGGCGTGATCTCGGCCAGCTGGCCGCGCAGCTCCTCGATCCGGCGCTCGACCATCTGGTCGGTCACTTCGGCCTGCGGCTTCTCGACCTTTAGGTGGTCGAGGTCGGGCAGCTTGACCTCCGGGTAGACGGTGACCTTGGCCGTGAAGCGGGCGTCGCGGCCGCGCTCGAAGTCGGCGATCTCGACCCGCGGACGCTCGATGGCCTCGATGCCCTTGTCCGTCAGGACCTGACTCACGACCTCGGGCACGAGGATCTCGATCGCCTCCTCGCGCAGGGCGGCGGGGCCGACCCGCGCCTCCACGATCTCGCGCGGCGCCTTGCCCGGCCGGAAACCCTCGATCTTGGCCCTGGACTGGAAGCGCTGGAGGGCGCGGTCGAAAGCCCGGTCGACCTCCGCCTGCGGCACCTCGAGGCTGAGGCTCAGCTGGGATCCGGGCAGTTCCTCGACGGCGACGGAAAGATCGCTGATGGGCACGCGGCCCGATTGTACGGAGGGCCTAGCAGTGCGGCTTCGGCGGCGGGCAGGCGGTCGGCGAGGGGCTGGGTATCGGCGTGGGCGTGGGCGTGGGCACCGCCACCGGGGCCCCCGGGTCGGGCGGGATCCCGTAGTCCGGCGGCGAGGGAATGGGCGTGGGATTGTCGTTGGGCAGCTTGTCGACCTTCTGAGTGTCGTTGAGGTACCAGCTGTTGCCGGGCCCCTTCACCACGTCGGAGGGCGGCGCGTACCACTTGTCGGGCACCCCGCTGAGCACGCCTTCCATGTAGGCATGCCAGGCCGGCGCAGCCACGAAGACCCCGTCCGAGCCGTTGAACATGGTGTGGTTGAGGTCGAGGATGTCCCCCACCCAGACCACGGTCGCGATATCGGGGGTGAAGCCGATGGTCAGGGCGTCCTTGAAGTTCTCGGTGGTCCCGGTCTTGGCGGCCGAGGTGTGGTCGGACATGTGCAGCGGGCTGTTGTGCCCGAAGATCAGCGCCCGGTTGTTGTCGTCGCTGAGGATGGCGCCGATGATGAAAGCCACCCCGGGGTCGATGGCCTGCCGCTTGGTGGCGTCCGGGTTGGCCTGGTAGAGCGCCTGCGCGTGTACGTCGGTCACCGAGAGCAGGGCGTCGGCCGGGTGGTAGACGCCCAGGTTCGCGTACACCGAGAGCGCGGTCACCTCCTGCAGGGTGGTGATCGGGTAACCGCCCAGGGTGAGCGCGGCGCCGTAGTTGTAGGCGGGGCCGCTGGGGTCGCCGCTGGGGTCCCAGGGCCGCAGGCCCAGGTTGCGCCAGAAGTCGAGCACCGCCGGCACCCCGATCGAGAGCTCGGCCTTCACGGCCGGGATGTTGAGTGAGCTGGCCAGCGCCACCCGCAGCGGCTGAACGCCGTGGGTGCCGTGATCGTAGTTGTAGACCTTGTAGGGCTCCACACCCGCGCCCTGGTTGATGACCAGCGGGCTGGGGCTGTCGGCGATCGGGGTGTCCATCGTCGCCTTGCGGGCGTTGATGACCGCGCCGTACGTGAACGGCTTCACCGATGACCCGGGGTTGCGGTAGGTGGTGGTGAAGTTGAACTTGCCGGCGGGGCCGTTGTAGTCGGGCGAGCCGACCATGGCCAGGATCTGCCCGGTCTTGGGATCCATGGAGACCAGCGAGGAGCTGAGCAGGCCGCCCGGGTCGCGGTAGAGGTTGGCGTTCAGGTTGTCGCGGACCACCTTCTCGGCGAAGGTTTGCTTGTCCAGGTCCAGCGTGGTCTTGACCACCAGCTGCTCCTGGCCGGGCTTGAAGCCGAGCTGCTCCAGCTCCTTGAGCACGTAGTCCACGAAGTGCGGCGCCAGCCAGTTGGTGACCGGGCCGAAGATGTCCAGCTTCTCGTCGTAGGCCTTGGCCTGGTCGTCGGGCGTGATGTAGCCGAGGCGGACCATGGCTGCCAGCACCTCCCGCTGGCGGGCCTTGGAGGCTTCGGGGTTGACGATCGGACTCCACTGGGCCGGCGCCTGGGGCAGGCCGGCCAACATCGCGGCCTGGGCCAAATCGAGGGTCTTGGCGTCCTTGTGGAAGTAGGTCTGCGCCGCCGCCTGCACGCCGTACGACTGGGCGCCGTAGTAACTGCGGTTCAGGTACAGCTCGAGGATCTGGTCCTTGGAGTAGGACTTGGTGAGCTCGTAGGCCAGGACCAGCTCCTTGGCCTTGCGTTCATAGGTCTGGTCGGGGGTCAGGAAGAGCTGCTTCGCCAGCTGCTGGGTGATGGTCGAGGCGCCGCCGGTGATGCTGTGCGAGCGGAAGTTGGTCAGGGCGGTGCGCAGGATGGCCTCGGGGTCGAACCCGGGGTTCGTCCAGAAGTTCTTGTCCTCGATGGCGACCGTGGCCTGGGTCATGACGGGGGCCACGTCGCGCAGGTGTACATAGATTTTTCGGTTGCCCTGGTCGGTGACGTCGGCCAGCAGCTTGCCGTTGCGGTCGGTGATGAAGAAGTCGCCGCCCAGGCTGGAGGCGTCCAGGCCCTTGATGTCGGGCAGCGAGCCCAGGAACGACTCGGCGTAGGCGTCGGCGGCCAGGCCGATCGCCATCACGAGGCCAATCAGCACGCCCACCACGCGCAGAGCGGTGGTGCGCTTCTCGCGCTGGCCGATGGGCGACCAGGTGGCGTGGAGCCGGGCGCGCGGTCGGTGCCCGGACTTGGTCTTAAGGCGTGCGGGAGCTCTCAATCTGGAAATGCGGTCGGGATCTTAGCTAATCGATTCTCCGCACCACCAGCAGATGGGACAAGCCAAGCGCTTGCAGGGGACTCCGTTCGGCACCCTGGACGGCGGCGCGCAAGGCGCGACCGGCTACCCCGAAGCGGGCAACCAGGTTGTCGTAGCCCCCGAAGATGCGCGCGTGCGACACCACCTCAACGGGCAGCCCGTCGAAAAGTTTCAGAAGCCCGGGGCCGGTGTAGGTCCGCACGTGGGGCGCCAGGCGGTCGCGCAGTGGGTCGGGCAGATAGTTGACGAACGGGATGTTGCCGAAGCGATAGCTGCCCCGCCAGTACACGCCGTGCTGCTCGACGGGGTACCAGCGGTTGGGACAGAAGACGACCGCCTGGCCGCCCGGCGCCAGCACCCGCACCATCTCCGCCACCGCGCGGCGGTCGTCGGCGACGTGCTCGACGACCTCGTTGGAGAGCACCAGGTCGAAGCTCTGGTCGGCGAAAGGGAGCGCCTCGGCGGCGGCCACCAGCAGCCGCTCGGGGCCGATGCGGCGCGCGGCCTCGGCGACCCGCTCCGCCTCGAAGTCGAGGCCCCACACCTCGCGGGCCAGCGGACGCAAGCGCTCGACGTAGGCGCCGATGCCGCAGCCGTCGTCCAGCACGCGGGCGGCTGCGAGGTCGGGCGCGGCCTGCCGGATCATGGCCAGGCGCCGCGCCTGCCCGGCCCGCCAGACGTAGGAGGGCTCGCCGCGCTGGGCGGCAAGCGCTGAAGGCTTAGTTGTTGCTACCGCGCTTTGACGAGCCGGTGGTCGCCGGCTGGCCCTGCGGCTGCGCGGTCAGGTTGACCACGGCGGCCACGCCCTCGACCGACTGGGCCCGGACCGCGGCCTGGTCGGCCACGGACTGGTCGATGGTTCCGCGCAGGTAGACGGTGCGGCCCTCCACGGCCACCTGCAACCCGTCGGGTAGCGCGCCGCCCTCGGCGGCGCCCGCGATGGCGGTCTCCACCTCACCCTTGAGCCGCTGCTCGTCAAGCTCCACCGTGTTGCCGCGGACCTTGCCCATCACGTTGTCCACGGCACCGGTGAGGCCGCCGCCCATGGCGGGTCCGATCCGCTCCTGGGTGCGCACCCGCAGCTGGGTGAGGCGGCCCTGGACCATGTCCCGGCGGCGGCGGTCGTAGAGCAGGAACCCGATTCCGACCGCGGCCCCCAGCAGGAAGATGGCGGCCATCGGGAACCGGCGCTTGGGCTGCGGCCGCACGCGGTCCTCGACGCGCTTGCGCAGGTCACGCGAGTAGGAGAACGCGCGATTGCCGAGGGCCCGGGTGTCGATCTCGTCGAGCCGGTCGGCCAGCTGGTCACGGAGCATCTCGTAGGTCCGCGCCAGCTCGGTCAGGGCGCTGTCGCCTTTCTTCCGTATCGCGCTGCTTTTCATAACAGCAAGGCTATCAGGGGGTGCGCGGCCTCGCGAACACCTCCGACGCCTCCACCACGCGCTCCTGGCGCGTGCCGGGGAAGTGCACGCGGACGCCCGGCCGGCCGGGACTCCCCAGCTCCCAGCCGGCCGCGAAATAGCGCGCCGCCTCGGCCAGGTCGGCGGCCTGCGCGACCTGCTTGCCGTCCGTGAAGGAGAGGGCCTGCGCGCGAGCACCCGGGAAGCCCAGGCGGACCTCGCCACCGGTTTTCAGGTTGTAGGTGTAGGCCTCCAGGGAGCCCGCCTCGGAACCCGCGACCAGCTCAGCCACGGTGGGGAGCTCGCCCGCGCGCATGCGCTCCTTCAGCGCGGCGCGCCCCTCGCGGTGGTGCAGCCGCTCGCGGCGGCGGCGCTCGGTCAGCAGCACATCGCGCTCGGCGCGCAGATTCGCGATCTCCGCCTCCAGCGGGCGCATTCGCGCGCGCACGTCCGCGAGCAGGCGCTCCAGCTCTTCTTCGGCCAGTCCGGTCAGGTCCATCAGTGCTCGGTGGTCAGGTCGAGGTCGACGCGGGCACCCCCGGAGGCCGCGTCCGTGAAGCTGAGCGTGCCGTGCTGGGATCCTCCGTAGCGGCCCACGATGCCAAGCCGGCCGCCGCCGGCGGGACGGTCGATGACCACGAAGTCCGAGCCTCCCAGGTTGGCGTCGTACCAGGCGAAGGCAGCCTCAGGCTTGCCCGGCACCTCCCAGCTGGCCAGGCATTCGTCCCCGTCGACGTGGTTCTGGACCAGGCGCGCGCCGGGCTCGATGGGGAAGTTCCAGGGCGTGCAGCCGTGGACGGGACTGGGGACGAGCATCGGGTAGGCGAGGTAGGCGGCGCCCAGGCCGGCCAGCGCGACGATCACGAGGAGCCACCACCCGGGGCCCAGGATCCGCCGCATCGGTGCGGAGGATACCCCGCCCCGTTTATCAATGCCCATGTTGATAAATGGGTAGACTCATATCCGTGGAGCGAAAGGAAGCCATCCTGGTGCTGCTCAAGGTGCGCGGCGAGGCCACTCTCGCCGAGCTGGCCGAGCGGATGCAGGTCACCAAGCAGGGCGCGCTCCGCCACGTCGAGACCCTCGAGGCCCGCGGCCTCATCGAGCGCGTCTCCGACGCGCAGCCCCACGAGGGCCCCGGCCGCCCCGAGCACCGCTACCGCCTCACCGCGGCCGCGGCCGAGCTCTTCCCCCACGCCCACCGCCAGCTGGCCTCCGAGCTGGTCGACTTCATGGAGTCCGACCAGCTGGACCGTTTCTTCAAGGCCCGCGCCGAACGCCTCGAGCGCGAGTACGCGGTGCACCTGGCCGGGCTGGACTTCGAAGCCCGGGTGCGCGAGCTGGCGCGGCTGGCTTCGGAAGCCGGCCACATGACCGAGGTGGTCGAGACGGCGGACGGCGGGCTGGCCCTGCGCCACTGCAACTGCCCGATCCAGGATGTGGCGGCCAAGGCCGGGCACCCCTGCCGGCACGAGCAGGACATGTACGAGCGGCTGCTGGGAGCCGCGGTCGAGCGCACGGCCTGGATGGCCGGGCAAAACAGTCAGCACGACACCAGCTGCACCTACGAGATCAAACCAAGGTAAGGAGAGAGATGGCGGATTTCGAGATCAGGGATTTGCGGGTCAGCGTCGAGGGGCGCGAGATCCTGAAGGGCGTCACGCTGGACGTCGACAAGGGCCAGGTCCACGCCGTGATGGGGCCCAACGGCTCCGGCAAGTCCACGCTCTCGCAGGCGCTGATGGGCCATCCGGCCTACGAGGTCACGGGCGGGGAGGTCCGTTTCAAGGGCCAGAACGTGCTCGAGCTGGCGCCCGACGAGCGGGCGCGCCTGGGCATGTACCTGGCCTTCCAGTACCCGACGGTGGTGCCTGGCATCACCATGGCCAACTTCCTCCGCACGGCGCTCAACGCCAAGCGCGGGTACGACGGCAAGGACAAGTCCAAGGCGGTCACGCCCAAGGAGTTCCGCGCACTGCTCAAGGACTCCATGCACACGCTGCGCATGGACGACAGCTTCCTTTCGCGCTATATCAACGACGGCTTTTCGGGCGGCGAGAAGAAGCGCGCCGAGATCCTGCAGATGGCCGTGCTCAAGCCCGAGATCGCCATCCTCGACGAGACCGACTCGGGGCTCGATATCGACAGCATCAAGTACGTCAGCGAGGCGGTCAACGCGCTGCGCGGGCCCGAGCTGGGCGTGCTCATCATCACCCACTACACGCGGATCCTCGAGCACGTGAAGCCCGACTTCGTGCACGTGCTCGTCGACGGGCGCATCGTGCGCTCGGGTGGTCCCGAGGTCGCCGACCAGCTGGAGACGACGGGCTACGCGGAGTGGGGCGTCAAGGAAGAGCCGGTCGCCGCCGGCCAACTCGCCGGACAGGAGGAGGCGTAAGCATGGCGACGACCGTTCCCCAGATCAACGTGGGCGACGACTACAAGGAGAAGTACGGGTTCTTCGACCCGGAGAACTACGTCTTCAAGGCCAAGCGCGGCCTCAACGAGGACATCGTCCGCGAGATCTCGTTCATGAAGGGCGAGCCCGAGTGGATGACCAAGATGCGCCTGCGCTCGCTCGACATCTTCCGCAAGAAGCCCATGCCCGACTGGGGCGCCGACCTCTCGGTGATCGACTTCGAGAACATCTTCTACTACCTCAAGTCGACCGAGAAGCAGGGCAAGTCCTGGGATGACGTGCCCGACGACATCAAGAAGACGTTCGACCGCCTGGGCGTACCCGAGGCCGAGCGCAAGTTCCTGGCCGGCGTCGCCGCGCAGTACGAGTCGGAGGTCGTTTACCACTCACTGCACCAGGAGCTGGAGAAGAAGGGCGTCATCTTCCTGGACACCGACACCGGCCTGAAGGAGCACCCCGACCTCTTCAAGGAGTACTTCGGCACGGTGATCCCGCCGGCAGACAACAAGTTCTCGGCGCTGAACACCGCGGTGTGGTCGGGCGGGTCGTTCATCTATGTGCCCAAGGGCGTGCGCGTCGACATTCCGCTGCAGGCCTACTTCCGCATCAACGCGGAGAACATGGGCCAGTTCGAGCGCACGCTGATCATCTGCGACGAGGACTCGTTCGTGCACTACATCGAAGGCTGCACGGCGCCC
>DASUVY010000060.1:0-10572 GCA_036378695.1 Candidatus Dormiibacterota bacterium | reverse complement strand
GTCGTAGATCTGGCTGAAATCCTTCTCGTCCCGGCTCATCTTCTGGTGGATCGAGTACATGTGCTTGGGCCGGCCGGTGATCTCGGCCGTCATCTCGATCTTCTCCAGCTCGCGGGCCAGGATCTCGCGCAGGTCGGAGACCAGGCGTTCGCGTTCCTGTCGCTTGCGCGCGACCCGGTTGACGACCTCGGCATAGGCCTCCGGCTCGAGGTGGCGGAAGGCGAGGTCTTCCAGCTCCCACTTGATCTGGCCGATGCCGAGGCGGTGCGCGAGCGGAGCGTAGATGTCGAGCGTCTCCTTGGCGATGCGCTTGCGCTTGACCTCGGGCAGGGGGTCCAGCGTGCGCATGTTGTGCAGCCGGTCGGCGAGCTTGATGAGCACGACGCGGAGGTCCTCCGCCATCGCCAGCAGCATCTTGCGGATGTTCTCGGCCTGGATCTGCTGGGCGGAGCGGAAGGAGATCCGGGAAAGCTTGGTCACGCCCTCGACCAGGTGCGCCACATCGGGGCCGAACTCTTTGCGGATCTCGTCCAGCGTGAGCGGCGTGTCCTCGACGGTGTCGTGGAGCAGGGCGGCGGCGATCGTGGAGCCGTCCAGCGTGAGGTCGGCCAGGATGGAAGCCACCTCCAGCGGGTGCTGGACGTAGTCCTCCCCGGATAGTCGCCGCTGTCCGGTGTGCGCGATGGCGGCCCGCTCGTATGCCCGCGAAACCAGCTCGCGGCCGGCGGGATCGAGGTGCGCCGCGATCCGCAGGAGTTCGGAAATGCTCACTTCAAGGGTTCACAGTTCTTACCAGAAACAGCTTCAACTGAAGCTTCGCGTCCCTAAACTGTGTGCCCCATGCTTGGAACTCGGGCGGGCATCTCGCTTCCGCTCGCGCTCTTCGGCACCGCAGCTTTCACGATTCTGGCCGGCGCCAGCTTCAACATCCAGGGCCAGACCGCGGACGCCGCCATCTTCGCCCTCCTGGCCGGAGTGCTGGCGTTCGGCGCCGGCGTGGCCTGGCGCTATTGGAAGTACGCGGCGGGAGCGGGCGCCGTCGCGGTGGTGGTCCAGGCCCTCATCCACCACTTCCACTTCGACCGCTACTTCTTCATCAACGTGGCGGGCCTGGCCGCCCTGGGCGTGGGCGGCATGCTCTTCATCCTCGGGTATCAGAAGGTCACCGAGCAGATCCGCCAGCGGGTCGTCGACCTGGAGGCGCTGAACGCCCGCTTGGAGGAGCAGCACCGCATCTTCCTGGCCGCCACCGAGGATCCCACCCTGCACTCCGCCACGATCGCCGAGCTGGCGGCCAACACCGCCCGCCAGACCACCTCCAGCATTTGCTGCTACTACCTGGCCGGGCCCGACGGCACCACCTTCGTGCCCCAGGAGGGCGTCGGGCTGGAGGGGGTGCGGCCGCAGGCCGTCGACCGCCGCCGGCGCGCCACCGATCCGCTCCTGGAGGCCATCGAGACCAACCAGGACTTCATGACCAACGACGCCCAGCAGCTGGCGGCGCTCTTCAGCTACGTGCCCCACGACTTCGCGCTGGAGAGCGCGTTGGTCGTCCCGATTCGCGTCGGCGACGCCATCGGCGGGTTCGTGCTGATGGCCAACAAGCCGGACGGCTACGGCCCCGACGATCGCCGCCTGGCCGGCACCTTGGCCATGCGCGCCGGCGCGCACCTGGCCAGCACCCACGCCGTGGCGCTGTCCAAGGCCGAGACCCAGCGCTACGCCCTGCTCAACGAGCTGGTCAGGCAGGCCTCCGGGCTGTCCTTCGACGAGGTGATCCTGCTGGTCCTGGACAAGGGCCGCACCCTCGTGCGCTATGACTCGGCGCGGGTCGCGCTCTTCGGGTCGGGCGACACCTACACCATGACCGACGGCTCGGCGGTGCCCGTCCCGATCGGGAGCAGCGCCCTCACCAACGTCCTTCAGGGCCAGACCGTGATCCGCAAGTCGGTGACCCAGGCCGACGGGCTCTTCAGCGGGCTGGAGCCGCCGGAGGGCAACGCCGTGGCGGAGGCCCTGATCCCGATCCGGGGCAAGCAGGGGGTGCTGGGGGCGATCTGCCTCGGCCGCCGCCAGGCCAACAGCTTCGCCGAGCGCGAGCTGCCCACCCTGGACGAGCTCGGGACCATGGCCGGGATCGCGGTCGAGAACTCGCACATGCTGGAGAAGGCCACCGGCCAGGCCAGCAAGCTGGACACGGCCATCAACGCGCTGGGCGAGATGGCGCATTCGCTGACCACGGTCACCGAGGGCGCGGCCGTGCTCGAGCACAAGACGCTGGAGTCCGCCACCCGCCTGTACGGCGTCAGCCACGCCATGCTCACCCGGGCGGTCGCCGAGGGCAAGCACCGGATCAGCGACGCCATCGGCTTCGGCGAGGTGCGGGGAGCCGAGATCCAGAACGGGCAGGGCGTGGTTGGCGCGGTCATGCTCTCGGGGCAGCCGGTCCTGATCACCGACCTCTCCTCGTCGTGGGAGGTCCAGGACCCCAACCTGGCCAACAACCACGTGCGGGGCGCGATGTGCGTGCCCATGTTCGAGGACAGCAAGCTCTGGGGGACGCTTTCGGTCTTCGACACCAACGCCCGCGGCTGGTCCGAGGACGACGTCCGGGTGCTGACCACCCTCGCCAACGAATCGGTGGTGGCGGTCAAGAACGCCGAGCTCTACGACGCCAGCAAGCGCATGATCTGGGAGCTCTCCAACCTGCACGAGGGGCTGAAGGCGGTCACCTCCACGCTCGAGCTCGACCAGGTGCTGGAGATCGTCCTGGGGTGGGCGGGCAAAGCCTCGGAAGCGCAGATCGGCTGCATCGCGCTCCTCGACGACGAGAAAAAGACCCTCAAGCTGAGCGGTTCGTACGGCACCGACCCCGTCACGGCCAAGCGCCTGGCGCTGGAGATGGGGGCCGACATCTGCGACGAGGTCCTGCACGAGCGCAAGGCGGTGCTCGAGCACATGGACGACGCCCAGAGCGGCAGCGGGCCCCTCAACCCGCGCGCCGTGCTCTGCGTGCCCATCCTGCTGCGCGAGGAGCCGACCGGCGTGCTCTTCCTGGCCAAGTACCAGGCCGGGAACTTCTTCACCGAGGACCACCGCCGGCTGGTCACGGCGCTGGCCGCGCAGGCCGCCATCTCGATCGACAACGCCAAGCTCTTCAAGTCGCGGGAAGAGGTCACGATCGCCGCCCTCAAGGCGCTGGCCAAGGCGGTCGACGCCCGGGATCCGTACACGGCGGGCCACTCCGACCGGGTCACCCAGTACTCGCTGGTGATTGCCAAGCAGATGAACTACGCGCCGGGCGACGGCGAAGCCTGGCGGCGCCTGGAGCAGGGCGGCCTGCTGCACGACATCGGCAAGATCGGCGTGCCCGACGCGGTGCTCTCCAAGCCCGGGAAGCTGACGGTCGAGGAGTTCGACCTCATGAAGAAGCACCCTGTGATCGGCTGGGAGATCCTCCACGACCTGAAGATGCTCACCGACGAGCTGGTGATCGTCCGCTCGCACCACGAGCGGGCCGACGGCAAAGGCTATCCCGACCGCAAGATGCAGGACGAGCTGCCCATCTTCGCCTGGATCGTCTCCGCGGCCGACGCCATGGACGCCATGACCTCGGACAGGCCCTACCGCAAGGGGATGTCGATGGAGGTGGCGCTTTCGGAGATCTCCAAGGGCGCGGGCACGCACTTCCACCCGGCCGTCGCGGCCGCGGTGCTGGAGGCCGCGGCCTCGGGCGCCCTTTCGGTGGCGCCCCAGGAGTCGCTATTCGCGGACGCGCCCGTGGTGGGCGCGTTCGAGAACCCGATCGAGCAGGCAGCGCCGCCGGTGGCGCGTCAGGCCTAGTTCCCGCCCCTACGCCGCGAGCAGCGCCGGCAGTGCCAGCGCGCCGGAGAATGCGCCCACCAACAGGGCCGACAGGGCCCAGCGGTCGCCGCGCACGCACCAGCTCAGGTAGGTCAAAAGCAGCGCGCCGGCCGTGACCCGGTAAAAGGCCGTGGGGTCGAGCCAGGTGTCGTTGCCCGCGCCCAGCGCCAGCGCGGCGTAGGCGGCGGCTGCCCAGGTCGCGCCATCCCGGGCGGTGAATAGGCGGCCGATGGCGACCAGGCAGACGAAGATCGCCGGCCCCAGCACCAGCGCATGCACCGGTCCCTGCGTGAACAGCAGCCGGAAGGGCGCTGCCGGCGGGTCCAGGAAGTGGGCGCCCAGGTCGTTGAAGACGGTGCCCTTCACGAACAAGAACACGAACAGCGCCCAGGCCACGTAGAGAAGCGCAAGGCCGGCGTGGACGACACTGCGCCGCCGCACCGCCTCGGTGACCAGGGCCACCGCCGCGGTTTCCTTGGCGAGGGCGGCCAGGAAAAGGAGCGGAGCCGAGCCCGCCAGCATGCCGGCGGCCAGCAGCGACAGCTGCAGCGGCTCGGTGAGGTCGAGCAGCACGGGGATCCAGACCCCCGCGTATGCGGCCAGCGCCAGCGCCCACCAGGCCGAGCGACCGCGGCGAGCAGCGGCCCAGGCCGCCAGCCCGACGGTGGTGGCAGAAGCCGCCATGTTCAGCAGCAGCAGGACCCAGGGCAACGCCGTCCTGCGCCCCAGGCTCAGGGCCCAGGCGAGCAGCGGGTAGAGGATCCGGCGTACCCGGAAGGTGTTGTCCAGCGACGCTGCCGTGGCCGCACGCCTCAGGACGGGGTCCTGCGCCAGGTAGAAGTAGAACTGCCCGTCGTAGCCGTCGCCGGCACGCACAGGCTGGCCGGGCAGCAGGACCTCCGGCCGCGCATAGCGCGATCCGGCCTGGATCGGCCGCTCGGCTCGGAAGCCGTCAGTGGCCGCCACGCGCAGGCCCAGCAGCACGAAGAAGATCAGTCCGGCGGCCGTTGCCGCCGGCCAGCTAGTACGGACGCGCGAAGGCGACGCGGTGCTTGGCCGGCTTGCCGTCGACCAGGCAGACGCCTTCCGCCGGGGCGTCGGGGTCGAAGTTGCGCGTGGTCACGCCCCGAGTCTCCTCGGTCACGCGCGCCTCACACTCAGCATCGCCGCACCAGGGCGCCCAGACGAAGCCCGTCCGCGTCTTGAAATGCTCGACGAGCTCGGCGAGCGTCGAGACCTCGAAGGTGTTCTCGGCCATGAAATCGCGGGCGCGCTGGAAGAGCTCCTGCTGGAACCGCGCCAGCTCGTGCGGCAGCTGCTCGGCCAGGGCCCGCGCCGGCAGCGCGCGCCGGTCGGCCTTGTCCGTGTGCAGGCGGTCCGCCAACGTGACCTGGCCGGCCTCCACATCGCGCGGCCCCACTTCCAGGCGCAGTGGCACGCCCTTGAGCTCCCAGTGGTTGAACTTCTCGCCCGGCCGCTCCTCGCGCCAGTCGACCAGCAGGCGCACGCCCATACCCCGCACCCCGGCCTCCCAAGTCTCGATGAAGGCGCCCACCCGCGCCCGGCTCTCGGGGTCTCGGTAGATGGGCACCACCACGACCTGGATGGGCGCCACCTTCGGCGGCATGATCAGCCCGCGGTCGTCGCCGTGGCCCATGATCACGCCGCCCACCATCCGGGTCGAGATGCCCCAGGAGGTCGTGTGGCAGAGCTCGCGCGCGTTCTCGCGGTTGGTGAACGCGATGTCGTAGGCGCGGCTGAAGTTCTGCCCCAGGTAGTGCGAGGTGCCCGCCTGGAGCGCCAGGCCGTCGCGCATCATGGCCTCGATCGACTTGCTGTACTCGGCGCCGGCGAACGTCTCGGCCCGCGACTTGGTGCCGGTCAGCACCGGCAGTGCGAGCCAGTCCTCGGCGATGCGGCGGTAGTACTCCAGGATCAGGTCGACCTCGGCCTTGGCCTCCTCGGCGTCGGCGTGGAAGGTGTGGCCCTCCTGCCAGAGGAATTCGGCCGTGCGCAGGAACAGGCGCGTGCGCAGCTCCCAGCGCATCACGTTGCACCACTGGTTGGTGAGCTGGGGCAGGTCGCGCCAGGACTGGATGTACTTGCGCATCACCGTCCCCACGATGGTTTCGCTGGTGGGGCGGATGGCCAGCCGCTGGTCGAGCTTGCCGTGGCTGCCGGCCTCGGTCACCCAGGCCACCTCGGGCGTGAAGCCCTCGATGTGCTCGGCCTCGCGCATGATCACGTCCTCGGGGATCAGCAGCGGGAAATACCAGTTCTGGTGGCCGGACGACTTGATCATGTCGTCGAAGGCGCGCTGGATGGCCTCCCAGATCGCGAAGCCGTAGGGGCGGATGACCATGCAGCCACGAACCGGGCTGTAATCGGCCAGCTCCGCCTTGCGGACCACGTCCGTGTACCAGCGGTCGAAATCGACCGACATCCGGGTGATCTCTTTGGGGAAGTCGGCTTGCTCTTCCATAGCGATCGTCATCGGCTGGGCTCGGGCCGCCGATTCTACAGGCGGGCGTCCACGGCCTTGGTGAGCGACTCGCCGTCCGACTCGGTCAGGCCCTCGGCAAACAGATAGGTGAGCCAGCGGCCGTGCTGCCAGTAGGCCAGGTAGACCTGGTTGCCGCCGAGGGCGACGAAGGCGCGCACGCTGTTCTTGCCCAGGCCGGTGTCGGCTCCCGTGATCCCTCCCGCGAGCCCGGCCTGGTCCGGGCTCACGCCGAAGGCCCCGGACGAATACGCCGTGGCGGCCTCGCCTGTGTCCCCGAACGCCACCACCAGGTTCCCGATCTCCTTGCTAGGGCCGGGCGACGACTCAGGGCTGAATCCGGGACAGGCCGCGCGGTCGTCGGAGTAGACCGCAAAGTACCCCGCGCGGGCGCCCGCCTGCTTCAGCTTCGACCACTCCTGGTTGGTGCTGGAATAGGAGTCGGGCCGGGAGGTCTTGAGGCGGGCCAGTGTCTGGTCCATGGTTCCGCTGCTCGAGCACTTGGTGAGGCCGAGCGCTTCCGCGGGCCTGAGCGCCACGTCCTGCGGCTGGGCGCCGGCTGCTCCTCCAGCGCTGCA
Source organism: Candidatus Dormiibacterota bacterium (assembly GCA_036378695.1). Taxonomy (GTDB): domain Bacteria; phylum Chloroflexota; class Dormibacteria; order Dormibacterales; family Dormibacteraceae; genus CF-28. The sequence goes on along the minus strand of DASUVY010000060.1, from coordinate 3,630 downwards.
GCTCGCCACCAGCAGGGTGGCGAGCAGCAGGTGTCTCACGCCGCCCCGGTGGTCCGCTCGCGCGCGATGGCGTCGATTTCTGCCAGCAGCACCGGCAGCAGCTCCTCCTGAGGAACCGTCCGGTAGAGCTTGCCCTTCTTGAAGATGACGCCCTTGCCACGGCCGCCGGTGACGCCGATGTCGGCGTGGCGTGCCTCGGCCGGGCCGTTGACCACGCAGCCCATCACGGCCACCGTGATCGGGAGCTTGAGCCGCGCGATGTGGGCCTCTACGGCCTTGACCGTGGGCACCATGTCGTACTCCAGCCGCCCGCAGGTCGGGCACGCGATCAGCGAGGCCGACTCGTTGCGGTAGTCGAGGGCCTTCAGCACCTCGTAGGCGGCCCGCACCTCCTCGGTGGGGTCGTCGGTGGCCAGGGAAACGCGGATGGTGTCGCCGATGCCCTCGGCCAGAAGAATGCCCAGGCCGACGGCGCTGCGGATCGAGCCCGCCTGCACCGGGCCGGACTCGGTGACGCCCAGGTGGATCGGGTACGGCCGCTCTTTGGCGAAGAGGCGGTTGGCCATCACGTTGGTCCAGACGTCGGTCGCCTTGAGGCTGACCTTGACGTGGCCGAAGCCGTAATCGAGGTCCTCCAGTATCTTGCAGTGGCCGAGGGCGACCTCGACCATGCGCCTGGCGGTGGCCATCCGGTCGTCGCGGTCGATGGCGCGCTGCTCGCGCAGCGACTTGTGGACCTCCTCGGGCAGGGACCCGGCGTTGACGCCGATCCGGAAGGGGACATCGCGCTCCTTGGCCGCCGCCACCACCTTGCGGACCTTCTCGGGGTCGGGGATGTTGCCGGGGTTCAGGCGCAGGCCGTGCACGCCGTTGGCGATGGCGGCCAGGGCCAGGGTGTGGTCGTAGTGGATGTCCGCAATCAGCGGCAGTGGTGACTTGGCCACGATCTCCTTGAGAGCCTCGGCCGCCTCGTGGTCGGGGACCGCCGGGCGCACGATCTCGCAGCCCGCGTCCTTGAGCTCGGCGATCTGGTTGAGGGTGGCGCGCACGTCCCGGGTGTCGGTCTTGGTCATGGTCTGGACCGCGATGGGGGCGGCGCCGCCCACCACCACGTCGCCGACCCGGACCGGGATCGACTTCCGGCGCTCCGTGAGCGTTCCGAGCGTCATTTGCTAGCGCAGGCCCGGGAACTGGTGAGTCACGATCCTCTGTATATCGAAATAGGCGATGACGCCGGCCAGCGCCAGGATCGCGGCCAGACCCCAGCGCTGCACGGCCAGCTCCTTGTCGCGGTCGAAAGGCCGCCGGCGCAGCGCCTCCAGCAGCACGACCACGATCCGGCCGCCGTCGAGCGCGGGCAGAGGCAGCAGGTTGGCCAGGCCCAGCGCCACCGAAAGCGCGGCGGCCACCTGGAACCAGTAGATGAGCCCCGCTTCGGCCGCGGTGTAGGTGATGGCGGCGATGCCGATCGCGCCGGTGGCGCCCTGGGGGCCCAGGAAGCCGCCCGGGATCTGCCCGGTGGCGAGTTGATAGAGACCGCTGGCGATCATGCCCGTGGCCTCGAAGGGCCATTTGAAGCCCTCCACCACCGCCGTGCCCGGGCCGATGAGGGGCTCGATTTGCACGCCGATCAGAAAGCGCCCTTCAGCGGTCGAGTACTGCGGCTGCACGGAAACCGTCTCGACACGGCCATCGGCATGGCGAACGGTCACCTGCACCTCGGTGCCCTGGCTGGCGTCGATGGGCTTGCGGACGTCCGCCTGGCTGCGAACCTGCCTGCCGTTGATGGCCAGCAGCGAATCCCCGGGACGGATGCCGTTCACATAGGCCGAGTTCGGTGGATCGGTGTTGACCGCTGCGACTCTGCCGGGGTCGGAGTTGAGCTGGGTCATGAAGATGCCGGTCATCACCAGCGCAGCCATCAGGAAGTTGACCGCGGGACCGCCGAGCAGGATCAGCACCCGCTGCCACGCCTGCTTTTGGTGGAAGCCGTCGGGGTCACTGTAGTTCTCGGGTTCCATCCCGCCCAGGCGCACGAAGCCGCCGATGGGGATTGCCCGCAGCGCGTACATCGTGCCTCCGCGCGTCGTGGAGACGAGCCGTGTGCCCATGCCGATGGCGAACTCGTAGACGCGGACCCTGAAAAGCTTGGCGAACGCGAAGTGCCCGCCCTCGTGGGGGCCGATCAGCACCAGGAACATGAGGACGACCGAGATCGCCCCCAGCAGGTACTGCGCGAGCTGGCTCACCGCTTGTAGATACCCGCCCGGGAGCGCACGTACTCGCGCGCCCAGCGGTCGGCTTCGAGGATGTCTTGCATATCGCTGCCGCCGCCCGGGAAGGCGGCGAGCGCCGACTCTACCAGCCCCACGATCTCGCCGAACCCGCTTTCGCCGGCTTGAAAGGACTCCACCGCGACCTCGTTGGCGGCGTTGAGCACGGCCGGGTAGCCGCCGCCCCGCGCGGCCGCTTCACGGGCCAGCCGGACGGCCGGAAAGCGAGCTTCGTCCAGGGGATGGAACTCGAGGGGGCCGACGCCGTCGAAGGCCGTCGGGGGCACGGCGCCCGGCAGGCGGTCCGGGTAGCTGAGCGCGAGCGCGATGGGCAGCCGCATGTCGGGGTTGCTGAGCTGGGCCTTGGCCGAGCCGTCGGTGAACTCGACCAGCGAGTGGACGATGGCCTGGGGATGGATGAGGACCCCGATCCGCGCCAGGGGGAGCCCGAAGAGATGGTGGGCCTCGATCGTCTCCAGGGCCTTGTTCATCAGGGTGGCGGAGTCGATGGTCACCTTGGGCCCCATCGACCAGCGCGGATGCTCGAGCGCCTGCTGCAGCGTTACCGCGGACAGGTCGAGGGTGGGCCGGCTCCAGAAGGGCCCGCCGGTGGCGGTCAACAGCAGCCGCATCACCGAGTCCGGGTGCTCGCCCCAGAGGCACTGCCAGATGGCGCTGTGCTCGGAATCGACGGGCCGGATGGCGTCCTGGCTGTGGCGAGCCAGGTCCATGACCAGCTCGCCGGCCATGACCAGGACCTCCTTGGTCGCGAGCGCCACCTTCTTGTGCGCGCGCAGCGCGGCCAGGGTCGCTGGCAGGGCGCGGGCGCCGGGGATGGCGACCAGCACCAGGTCGCACTCGGGGTGGCTGACCATCTCCTCTATGCGGGCCTCGCAGTCGGGGTCGGCCGCGGTGGCGATGAAGCGGGCTTCCCGCGCCAACCCTCGCTTGCCGGTGACCAGGCCGAAGACGCTGAAGCGCTCCGGGTGGCGGTCGATGACGTCCAGGGCCTGCGTGCCGATGGAGCCGCTGGCCCCCAGGATCACGACGTTCAGCGGCTTTCTCACATGGACACCGACGTCGCCGTAAGGGCCGGCTTGCCGGCCCGTGTGAGTCTGTGATCCAGACGTTGGGGACACGGCGCAGAGCAAAAGGGAGGTAGGCCCGCGGGAGGAACCGTCGGTTCTTCCCGCGAGGCGGAGCGCAGCGGAGCGCCTTCCAGGGCCTGGGTGCCGATGGAGCCGCTGGCCCCCGGGATCACGACGTTCAGCGGCTTTCTCACATGGACACCGACGTCGCCGTAAGGGCCGGCTTGCCGGCCCGTGTGAGTCTCTGATCCAGACGTTGGGGACACGGC
>DASUVY010000059.1:0-12076 GCA_036378695.1 Candidatus Dormiibacterota bacterium | reverse complement strand
CCGTGGGCGCAGGAGACTTGAGGAGAGTTGACCCTAGTACGAGAGGACCGGGTTGAACGGACCGCTAGTGTACCGGTTGTCACGCCAGTGGCAGTGCCGGGTAGCCATGTCCGGTTCGGATAAGCGCTGAAAGCATCTAAGTGCGAAGCCGACTCCAAGATAAGGTCTCCCACCGGGTTAACCGGGTAAGGGCCCTGGTAGACAACCAGGTTGATAGGCCGCAGGTGTAAGGCATGTGAGTGCTTGAGCTGAGCGGTACTAATCGCCCGAGGGCTTGTCCACCTATACCCCACTCTTCAGCCGTTGAAATCGGTGAGAGTCAGGATCCAGACACAAAGCGAGATCTCATTTCCTTTCGGTTGCAGCACCAAAGGCCGCGCCCAATTTCGGGCGCGGCCTTTTTGTTCCCCGCGGCCCTTATACTTCCGCATCGCGTCCCCGCGCGGGAACGAACCAACGTCGAAGCCAAGGAGACATCCGTGACCACGTTTGCCGACAAGACCCTCACCTGTCGAGACTGCGGAATCGAGTTCACCTTCTCCGCCGGGGAGCAGGAGTTCTACCAAACCAAGGGCCTCACCAACGAGCCCGGACGCTGCCCCGAGTGCCGCCAGCTGCGCCGCGAAGGCCGCGCCATCACCCGCGTGCGCACCCTCCACCCGGTCACCTGCGCGGTTTGCGGCACCCTCACCGAGGTGCCCTTCGTGCCCACCCAGAACCGCCCTGTGTACTGCGCCGACTGCTTCAGCCAGATACGAGCGAGGAACTGAGCCAGGAGGAGCCCGACGCCGCCGACCTCCGGATCGGGATCGTCGTCAGCCGCCAGCACGAGGACCTCTCCCGCCGGCTGCTGCGGGGCGCCTTCGACGCGCTGCGCGCGCAGGGCCTGCCCGACCCCCCGGAGGTGACCTGGGTGCCGGGTCCGCTGGAGCTGCCGCTGGCGGCGCTGCAACTGGCGGAGACAAGTCGCTACGACGCCCTGGTCGCGCTCGGCGTGGTCATCGACGATGAAACGCTGCAGCTGCAGTACCTGGCCGGCGAGTGTGCCCGCGGCCTCATGCAGGTGCAGCTGGACACCGGTGTGCCCTGCAGTTTCGGCGTGTTGACCACGCTCAACCGCGAGCAGGCGGAAGCGCGTTCCGGGCCCAAAAGCAATCGCGGCCAGGAGGCCGCGACGGCGGCCGTGGAGATGGCCAAAGTCCTGCGCAAGATTCAGGAGGTCGAGTAGCAGGCTACATCAACGCTATCAAGTTATGCGCAAATCTTGATACCATGAGCTGCGTATGACCGCGGCTTCGCAGCAGCCTCGACGGGAATCCGGCGACGATGTGCCCGAGCCGGGCACGCCGATCCAGGATCCAGTCCTCAAGAAAGTAAAGTCCGGCCCGGACGTCGAGCCGCCCCTGCAACAGCTTCTCAAGGACGATCCCGCGGCCAGCAAGCAGAGCGCGTCGGGAGGCCCGGTCGCCGGCCGCAGCAGCGCAACCGAGGCGCGCACCGGCGGCGTCAAAGGCATCTTCCAACTACTCGGTCCCGGACTCATCACCGGCGCCAGCGACGACGACCCCAGCGGCATCGGCACCTACTCGCAGGTCGGCAGCCAGTTCGGGTACGGGCTGCTCTGGACCGCGCTCTTCACCTTCCCGCTGATGGCCGCCATGCAGGAGCTCTGTGCCCGCATCGCGCTGCACACCGGCGTGGGTCTCGGCATCGCTCTGCGGCGCAAGTTCCCGACCGTGCTGGTGGGCATCTGCATCGCAGCGCTCTTCTGCGCCAACACCATCAACGTGGGCGCCGACCTGGGCGCGGTGGCGGCCGGCGGTGCGCTGCTCAGCCGGGGCCTGATCCCGGAGATCTGGCTGGTGGTTCCGGTCGCGCTCCTGATCATCGGCATGCAGCTCTTTGTGAGCTACGGGACCATCTTCAAGATCTTCAAATGGCTCACCCTGGCGCTGTTCGCGTACGTCGTCACCGGCGTCGTCGTGCACCCGAATGTGCTCGTCGTGCTGCGCTCGAGCCTCATACCCCACCTGGAATTCGGCCAGGACTTCTTGATGGCGCTGGTCGCCGTTTTCGGCACCACCATCTCGCCTTACCTGTTCTTCTGGCAGGCCTCGTCGGAGGTCGACGAAATGCGCGCCGCGGGCATGCTCACCGAGGCCGAGCGGCAAGGCGTCCAGATGTCCGAGCTGAAGGCGGCGCGCTTCGACATCCTGGTCGGAATGTTCTTTTCCAACGTGGTCATGTACTTCATCATCCTGACCACCGCGGCGGTGCTTCACGCCCACGGCAAGACCGGGGTGCAGACCGCCGATCAGGCCGCACAGGCGCTGGCTCCATTTGCCGGCCAGTTCGCTTTCGTGCTCTTCGCCGCCGGCATGATCGGCACCGGCCTCCTGGCCATCCCGATCCTGAGCGGATCAGCGGCCTACGCGGTCAAGGAATTCTTCGGCCTGAAGGGAGCGTTGTCGGTCAAACCCTGGTACCGGCCCACCTTCTACGGGGTGATGGTGCTCTCCGTGGTGATCGGCATTGCCATCAACCTGGTGCACATCGATCCCATCCGCGCGCTCTTCATCACCGCGGTCATCAACGGGGTGGTGGCGCCGCCCTTGATGGTCCTGATCGTGATCCTGGGTTCAGATCGCGAAGTCATGGCAGACAAGGTCAGCGGCCGCATTTCCAAGGTGCTCACCTGGCTGGCCACGCTCGTGATGAGCGTCGCCGCCGTCGCCCTACTGGTGAGCCTGGTCCACCACTAAGCGACTAGACGGCCGCCGCGGCCGCCATCCCCGCCCGCCGCAGCAGCGCGGTCAGCTTGCCCGCACGCCGCCGCGACGCGGAGGTCCGCGGCAGCAGCTCGCACAGAGCGCTGATCTCGGGCTGCGCCAGCTGCTCGGCGAAGCTGCTGAGGGCCACCTCGGCGACGTCGATCGAGCGCCGGGCGTCCATCACGTTGCTGCCCATGGCCTCCAGGTCCTCGGCCAGCGGCTCCAGGACCATCACGTGGGTGCCGCGGTCGATCAGGCGGGCCGCCTCCCGGTCAAGCTGCCAGGCCGCCAGCCGGCGGAGGGTCGCGGCCACCTGGTCGACCGGGTTCCAGGAGCGCCGCGCCTCGCGGGACGAGAGGGGACTCAGGATCACGACCAGGTCGAGCTCCTCCTCTTCGAGGAGATCGAGGTTGGACATCGAGTGCAGGCCACCGTCGACGTACAGCCGGTCGCCGACGCGCACGGGCTGGAAGAACCCGGGGATGGCGCAGGAGGCGGCGACCGCCTTGGGGAGCGGCGCGACCGGCCCGCCTTCCCGTCCGAAGACCACGCGCTCACCGGACTGGTAGTCGCAGGCCACGATCCAGGTGTTGCCGTGGGATACCCAGCCCGCCGGGGTGAGGCGTCCCACGCCGCGTTCGACGCACCGCTCGATGGGCTCGGTGGAGACGAGGCCCTGGGGCGCCAGCCCGCTCAGGGCCTTGAGCAGGCTCAGCCCGGTGCGATCCCGCAGCCCGCTGACCGCCAGCCCCCATGAGCCGGGCAACGGCCGGGGCACCCGCCGAGGCAGGTAGGCGCCTTCGGAGGCGAGCTCGTCCAGCAGCCAGTCACGAGGGCTCTTGATTCCGGCCAGCGGCGCCAGTCGAGGCGGCACCATGCGATCCAGCTCAACGTGCCCGGCGGTGAGTGCCGCAAAGAGGGCGCCGGCCGAGGTGCCCACGATGTAGTCGGCGGTGAAAGGGTCCCAGCCGGTCTCCCGCGCGATGGCGGCCAGCCCGCCCGCCATCCAGGCTCCCCCCAGCACGCCACCGGCGCCCAGGACCAAGCCCACACGCGGTCGGGCCGGCCGTATTGCTCTCATTTTCCTTTCTTGACAGCAATGCTATCAAAAAAATCGGCACGCCTAATGTTGCCTTAACTGTGAGCTACGCGGCGGGTGGCTGTGAATTGGTGTCGAATGGCCTCAGGAAGGGCGAGGCCGGCCAGCTGAAGAAGGCAGGCGGGGCGGTGGCGCCTGTGAAGGCGGCGGCGTAGCGGCCGCCCAGCGCGGCGGCCTTTTGGTTGAGGGCCGCCGGCGCCAGCGCCGCGTCGTCCCAGGCACCCCGGTCCAGCCGCTGGATCATGACCTGGGCGGCGGCGATCGTCTCCGCCTCGGTGAACGCGCAGTGGCCGGCACGGTGCACGAACGCCTGGCGCAGCAGCGCGCCGCCGCCCGCGGCGCTGACGGTGGCGGCGTAGGCGGTTTCCTGCTCCGGCACCACCAAGCCGTCGCCGGAGGTGTGTAGGGTCAGCACGGGCACCTTGAGGCGGCCGTCGAAGACCACGTTCCGCTGTAGGTAGGCGACTGCGCCCGGGTCGGGCTTGATGGTGGCGCCGGCATCGAGCGCGGCCAGATCGCGCTCCAGGTCGAGACCGGCAGTGCGGTAGAGCGCGTTCACCTCGTCACGGTCGATGGATTGGTCCAGGAGGCGGCGGTAGTCGACGCCGGCATTCCAGGAGGGGTTGCCGCCGGCCCGCTTCTCGACCTCGGCCCGCGCCCCGAAGGCGTAGGCGAAGTCCACCCGGCTGTCCCACAGCGCCTGCGCCGCCGCGCGCGCCACGTAAGCGTCGGGCGCCGGCTCCGGAGAGGCCGGGTCGAACCAGCCCGGCAGGTCGCCAACGGCCGCTGCCAGCGCGAGCCGGGCCTGGCCGGCGGGCGTGCCCCCGGCCGCCGCCGCCAGCTGGCCTGCCAGCTGCAGGTTGGCGACCGGGTCGGCGATGTGCACCAGCTGCAGCGCGGACGTGGGGGCTAGCAGTGTCTTGAAGGCGTAGGCGCCGTCCAGCGCCTGGTTCCAGGTCGCCACCGACCCCGCCAGCACACCGCACATGGGGATGGCACCAGCGAAGCGGTCGGGATGGAGCTGGACCAGCCCGGCGGTGATGATGCCGCCCAGGGAATGACCCCAGGCGATCGTGCGCTTGGGCCGCCCGACCGCGGTGGCGAAGTGGTCGAGGAGCGCGACCTGGTCCTGCAGGGCCTCCTCCACCGCCCAGCCGGTGGAGCTGTAGGACGAGCCGGCTACCGCGTACCCCTGGCCGAGCATCCAGGAGGCGACGTCCGGCCCGGGCGCGTCCACGGCCCCGTTGGCCTGGCCGGGCGCGACGTAGCCGTGCGAGTACAGGAAGAGGGTTCCGTTCCAGTGGGCGGGCACCTCGATGGCGTAGCTGGCCCGGCCCAGATTTCCATTCAGTGTCCGGGGCTGAGTGGGGGGCGGGGAGGAGGCGCTCTGCGCGCAGGCGCAGAGGGCCAGCAGCGCGGCCAGGCCGATGCGAATCTTCAGGCGGTCGCCACCGACCACAGCTTCTGGCCTCCCACGGCGTAGATCCTGCCGCTGCCGGCGGCGGGAGTCGCGAAATGCATCACGGGGCCCAGGGCCAGCGACCAGCGGAGTGCGCCCCCGGCGGGATCGGTCGCCACCAGTTTGCCGAAGGCGGTTTCCAGGTTCCAGAGCAGCCCGGCGGCCAGGATGGGAGCGCCGGGACGGCCCATGGACGACCGCCAGCGGACCCGGAACGAAGCGGCGGCGATGTCCACCTGGACCGCGACCAGGTCGCCGGTGCAGGCCAGGTAGAGGTTGGGCGGCTGGTACGCGCTCCCGCTCCAGGTGGCGCAGCCCAGGGCGCCGGCCCCACGCTGGCCGCCGACGCCGCCCGGATTGGTGGCCGAGATGATGTAGCCGGTCCCACCCTTGCCCGAGATCCACAGGTTGGCGGAGTCCAGGACGACCGGCGAGGTGGAGCCGAGGTCTGCGTCGGCGTCGTTCAGTTCGGCCCAGTTGGTGGGTGCGAAGTAGCCCAGCTCCCGAAGATCCGGCGACAGCTTGACCACGGCGTTGCCGTGGTCGAACGTGGTGTTCGAGAAGCTGTTGCCGCTGGCCACCCAGAGGTTGCCGGCGGCGTCGAGGGTGGGGCCTCCCGGCGCCCAGAGTCCGCAGCCGTAGCCACAGGGCACCTGGTACGAGATCAGGTCGCCACCGCCGACAGGGGCGCCGACCAGCCAGCCGTGGTAGGGGCCGCAGTCGCCCAGCAGGCCGCCGTAGGGCACGTAGACGTAGCCGTGCCCGAGCGCCAGCGCGCCCCTCTGCTGCTCGACGTAGGGCGAGTCGCCAGGCGGGTCGACCGGGCGCTGGTCGCGGATGTGGCCGCTGGCGAGGTCCAGGGTGAACAGCTGGTGCCGGCCGGGCGACAGGAAGACGACCACGTACAAAAGACCGCGCGCGGCGTCGGCGACCGGCCGCGAGAGCGCACCCACCTCGGGGCGCACGTCGCCGCAGGGGAGGCCGGCGGCGGCGACCGGCGTACCCAGGGAGACCTGCCACTCCAGGCGGCCGCCGGCCTCGTCGAACGCGTACACACTGGCGTGCTGGGTCACCACGATCACGCGGCCGCCGACCATCAGCGGGGACGCGTAGACGTCGCCGTCGACGGCGGGACTCTCCCAGACCGCGTGCGGTGTGCCCGCGGCTCGGGGCGGGGCAGCGCTCCCGGAGCAGGCTGCCAGCGCTGTCAGGAGACCGAGGGCGAGGACCCGGATCAGTTGGCGGAGCGGGCCTCGACCAGGAAGTTGAGGGCGTTCACGTAGGCGTGGACTCCGGCCTCGATGGAGTTGGTGGAGGCGCCGGCACCGACCACCGTCTCCCCCTCGTGGACCAGCTCGATCACCGCCTCGGCGATGGCGTCGTGGCCGCGGGTGGCCGCCACGACGGAGAAGTTCTCGACCGACGGGCTCAGGCCGGTCAGCTTCTCGATCGCCTTGATGGCCGCGTCGAGTGGTCCGTCGCCCTGCTCCCGGCGCATGGCCGGACCGTGGCCTAGCTCGAGCGTGATCTCGGCCGTAGCCGGCAGCCCGGTGGTGGAGGTCACGGTGACGGCCAGCAGCCTCAGCCGCTGTGGGGCTTCGGAGATCTTTTCCTGGGCGATCACGCGGAGGTCCTCTTCGTAGACGGTCTCCTTGTCCTCACAGAGCTCGAGCACCGCGGCGTAGATCACGCCCAGCAGCTCGCGATCGACCACCGGCACCCCCAGGCGCCGCAGCTCCCCGGCCAAAAAGTCACGGCCGGCGTCGCTGCCCACCGTGCCCGAGCCCTTCGGGTCGAAGCCGAGCGCCGGCTTTTCGACCGGCTCCGGGTTCTTGGCCGCCTTCGCCAAGCGCTCCAGCTTGCCGGCGGCCTCGGGCAGCGTCTGCCTCATGTCGCGCAGCCACTCCTCCCAGCGCGGGAGGTCGACCAGCGACGCCATCGACAGCACCGACTTGTGTGAGGCCAGCACTGCTACCGGGAGGTCGTCGCGGGTGACGACGACGGTCTCCTCGTCGGCGGCCACGGCCTGGACAAGGTCGCCGGCCAGGCGGCCGAAGTCGTCCAGCGAGACGCTGCGCGCCATCGGGACGAGTCTAAGCGCAGCCAGAGGTCCGGCCGAGAAGTTCGGCCGGATCTTCAGCGCCAGTCGGCCGCACCTCTAGGGCAGGCGGCGGTCGAGCAGCCGCACGCGCTCGGCGCGGGCGGCCAGGACCTCGGGGCCCAGGGCGGCGCGCAGGCCGCGCGCCGCCGCTTCGAGCAGAGCCTCCGCCTCGGCATCACTGATGTTCCCGGCCGCGAGCACCGGCGTGACGGCGGCCGCGGCTTCGGCCGCGGCCAGCAGGTCCTCCTGGGCGGCGCCGGTGGCCGCCAGCTCGCCGGCGGCCACCTCCAGGCGGTGGGCGAGGCGCTGCATCTCGTCCCCGCCGCGCGCCCGCGCGGCGGTCGCGGCGCGGCGGGCGCCGGCGGCCGCCAGGCGGCCTTCCAGGATGCGGCCGGCGGCGCGGGCTGGGGCGTAGGGGGCAGGGCAGAGGCCCACCACCTCGTCGTCGCCGACCCCCAGGCCGAGCTGCGCAGCCCGCCGTCGCACCTCCTCCAGCGCGGCCGCCGGCGGCGTTAGCTCGAGGTCGACCAGGTTCATCGACAGCTGCCAGCGGCCCTCGGCGAAGTCGAAGGCCAGCGCCTGCACGCCGGGCGGACCACCCTGGCGCGCGCGCATGGCCCGCGCCAGCGCCGCGGCCGAGGCCGCGTCAGCGCCGGTCAGCAAAACGTTGTAGGCGACCAGGGGCCAGCGGGCGCCGACGCAGGCGGCGCCGGCGGAGGGATGCAGCTCGCCACCCAGGTCGGGCCGAACGCGGCCGGCGCGGATGTCAGCCAGGGTGCGGCCGTCGCCGGCCGCCCCGTAGAAGAAGACCGGGACCCGCAGCTCGGACCAGATCCGGGCCCCGGCGGCCCGCGCCACCTCGGCGGCCCCCTCCAGGGTGGCGCCGCGCAGCGGCACCACCGGCAGCACGTCGGCGGCGCCCACCCGCGGATGCACCCCGCGGTGCACGCGCAGGTCGATCAGGCGCGCCGACGCATCCACGATGCCCACCAGGCTTTGGACCACGGACTCCTCGAACCCCGCCAGCGAGATCACGGCGCGGTTGTGGACGGGATCCGGGTGCGCATCGAGCAGCCCCGAAGTAGCACCGGCGATGGAGTCGACGACCTCGGGCCGCCGGCCCTCGGAGATGTTGGGAACCGCCTCGAAAAGAGGCGTCACCTCAAGCGGCTATGAGCTGGCCGTTGCAGATGGTCTTGTCTACCAGGTTCACGCCCAGTCGGTAGGGGATGTCCAGGTACGACTCGGCGTCCAGCAGCAGCAGGTCGGCGCGCTTGCCCATGCGGATCGAGCCGCACTGCCGCTGCAGGCGCAGCGCCCGCGCCCCGCCCAGGGTGGCGCCCTTGATGGCCTCCTCCGGCGAGAGGCCGAGCTCCAGGCAGGCCAGCCCGATCATCAGGCACATGTTCTCGGTGCAGGAGGTGCCGGGATTGAAATCGGTGGCGATCGCCAGCTGGCACCCCGCCGCCGCCAGCGCCCGCGCAGAGCCCTCGGCGGCCAGCTTCAGGGAGACCGTCGAGCCCGGGCAGACGATGCAGACCACAGGCGACTCGGCCAGCAGCCGGGCGTCGCCGTCGCGCAGGTAGTTGAGGTGCTCGGCCGAGGTGGCGCCCAGCTCCACAGCCAGCCGAGGCCCGTCCCCCGGCGCCACCTCCGAGGCGTGCACCTTGAGCTGGTAGCCGAGCCCGAGGGCGCGTCGGAGGATGCGCCGGCACTGCTGCGCATCGAAGGCGCCGGGGTCGCACCAGGCCTCGCAGAAGGTGGCCATGCCGCGGAAGCGCGGCAGCATGTCCTCGGCAACCTGCTCCACGTAGTCGCCGGGGTCCATGCCGTCGGGCACCACGTGCGCGCCCATGAAGGTGGTGACCACGCGCATGGGAGAGGCGGCCGCCAGCCGGGCGCCCACCCGCAGCAGCATCTCCTCCGCCTCCGGCGTCAGGCCGTAGCCGGACTTGGCCTCGATGGCCGTCACGCCATGACGCAGGAAGCTGCGCATCCGACGTTCGGCCACGGCCTGCAGCTCCTCCTCCGCCGTGGAGCGTGTGAGACGCACCGTGCGCATGATGCCGCCGCCCCAGAAGGGTTGGCCGCGCATGCGGGCGGCATGCTCGTCGGCGCGGTTGCCGGCCCAGACCAGGTGGGCGTGGGAGTCGACGAAGCCGGGGAGCACGCAGCAGCCGCCGGCGTCCACCACCATCGCGTCGGGCGCGACGTCGAGCCGCCACTGCCAGCGCCCCGCTGGACCCACCCAGACGATGTTGCCGTCCTTGGCCGCCACGGCCGCGTGCTCCAGCAAGCCCAGCGTGCCCTCACCCTGGGCGGGCTCACAGGTCACCAGCTGGCCGATGTTGTGGACGACGAGGTCGGCCTCGATCACGTGGCGAGTTTTCTCGCCCGGGTCCCCATCCTTCCGCTCGATAGAGTAAGCGCCGTGTCCGGGCGCGTCCGGCTGGTATGGGGGGAGGAGTTCATGTCCTACGTCCTCTCGCCCGACCATCCCCTACAGCCGGAACGTGTAAGGCTCGCCGTCTACCTGATCCGCCGTCTCGGACTGGACGAGTTTGCACAAACGGTGCCCCCGCGGGCGGCCTCCGACCAGGAGCTGGAGCTCACCCACGACGCCGGCTACGTCGAGCTGGTGCGCCGCCTGAGCGACCCCAACGAGCGCCCTCAGATCGACCTGAGAGAGGCCATGGAGGCCGGCTTCGGGACGGCCGACAACCCCATCGCGGACGGGATGCACGAGGCCTGCGCGCAGGTCGCGGGCGGCAGCCTGGTCGCCGCCGAGGCGGTCCATGAGGGCCAGGCGCTGCACGCCTTCAACCCTGCGGGCGGGCTGCACCACGCGCTGCGTGCGCGGGCGTCGGGGTTTTGCGTCTACAACGACGTGGCGGTGGCTGCCGAATGGCTTCGCCGGCAGGGCCACCGGGTGGCCGTGGTCGACGTCGACGTCCATCACGGCGACGGCACCCAGGCCATCTTCTATGCCAGCCCCGAGGTGCTGACCATCTCGCTGCACGAGAGCGGCCGCTACCTGTTCCCGGGAACCGGTTTCCCTGACGAGACGGGCACCGGTGCCGGGACCGACTTCAGCGCCAACCTGCCGCTCCTGCCCTACACCTGGGACGAGCCCTGGCTGGCCGCCTTCGAAGCGGTCGTGCCCGCGCTGCTGCGCGACTTTCGGCCCACCGTCCTGGTCACTCAGGACGGTTGCGACACCCATGCCCTCGACCCCCTGGCGCACCTGCAGGCGTCGACGCGGATCTGGCCCCACATCGGCCGCCGCTTCCACGAGCTCGCGCACGAGCTCTGCGAGGGCCGCTGGGTGGCTCTGGGCGGTGGCGGCTATGCCGTGCGTGAGGTGGTGCCGCGAGCCTGGACGCTCCTCTTCAGCGAGATGGTCGAGCACCCCGAGCTGGCGGAGGCCTGCCTGGACGCTGGCGAGTTCCTGCCCGATGCCGAGGCCCAGCACCGCATCTGGGGCCAGCTGGAAAAGGACCTTTCGGCGCTGGGCCGCGCGCTGGGCCGCGATCTCAGCCTTGGCGCAAGATCCGCATGAGCCGGAAGAGCACCAGCTGCAGGCCCAGCGCGCTGGCCACCAGGGCCGCCACCGGCGGCGCGCCCCAGGCCACCCCCGGCGGTCGCGCCCGCAGCTCGAGCAGCAGGTAGGCGGCGGCGCCGCCGATCACCAGCGCCTGGAGGGCGACCTCCAGCTGCAGCCAGCGGCGCAGGGCGTCGGGCCGGAAGACGCGCGCGTAGAGCAGCCACTGGGCGCCGAGCACGAGGACGAAGACGGCGGCCGCCGCCGCCAGATAAATCAGACCGAGTGGGTGCGCAGGCAGCGCGTGCAGACGCGCGCCTTGACGGTCTTGCCCTTGATGTTCACCAGGCCGGTCTGCAGGTTGGGCAGAAAGCGACGGTTGGTGCGCACCTTCGAGTGGCTGACGTTATGTCCGTACTGCGGGGTCTTGCCGCAGATCTCACATTTCCTGGCCATAGTTCAACGTCCGCTTGGGGAACGAACGTGGATTGTACCATGGCCCAGATCGCACCCATGAGCGTCAAAGCCGCCGAGGAAGCCCGCCCCCGCAAGCAGCTGAGCCGGTCCCGGCAGTGGGGCCGGGTCGAGGTGCTGCCGAGCGTCGTCGGCGCCATCGCCGCCCACGCCGCCACCGGCTGCTACGGCGTGCACGGGATGGCCGCCCGAGGCCTGCGCGACGGGTTCGCGGAGCTGCTGCGCCGGGAGAACAACCACCGCGGGGTGGAGGTGCGCGAGCTCGACGGGGGGCTTTCGATCGACGTCTACGTGGTGGTCGAGTACGGGGTGCGCATCACCGAGGTGGCGCACAACCTGCAAGGGGCGGTCCGCTTCGAGGTGGAGCGGTCGGTGGGGGTGCCGGTGGTCGAGGTGAACGTGAACGTCCAGGGGGTTTACGAGCCATAGCGGTCGCCGAACAAGGCCGTAGGCAGCCTCCCAAGGCGGTCGACGGCCAGGTCTTGAAGCTGGCTTTGCTGGGCAGCCTGAACTGGCTGGCGGCCAACCAGGAAGAGGTCAACCGCCTCAACGTCTTCCCGGTCCCCGACGGGGACACCGGCACCAACATGCTGCTCACGCTGCAGTCGGCGGTCGAGGACATCAAGGACTC